>NZ_JBSFEO010000087.1:0-25727 GCF_053594475.1 Embleya sp. NPDC001921 | reverse complement strand
GGCGATGGTCGGGTACGTCTTCTTTGCTTGGTCGAGGAGGCGTATCCCGAGGGCGTTTTCGGAGAGGCTCGCGGCGGTGACGGTCACGGCGAGGATGAGGCCGATCGTGTCGGTGAGGATGCCTCGCTTCCGGCCGACGATCTTCTTCGCGGCATCCGTCCCCTGGCTGGTCAGGGGCACGTTGGTGGAGGTCTTCACGCTCTGGGTGTCGATCACGGAGGCGGTCGGTTCGGGGTTGCGTCCCTCTTTCACGCGGGCCGGGCCGGTCAGGTCGTGGTTGAGCCGGGCGAGGATTCCCTCGTCGCGCCAGGCCGCGTAGTAGGAGGAGACGGTGCCATGGCTCGGGAAGTCGTGCGGGAGGTATTTCCAGGGGATTCCGGTGCGATTGACGTAGAGAATCGCGTCGAACACGTCGCGGAGTTCGACCTTGGCCGGCTGCCCGGTGGGTCTGCGGTCCGGTCGGGCTTTTCTCCAGGCCGTCAAAGTCGGCTCGATCAGGGTCCATCGGGCGTCGGACAGGTCGCTGGGGTACGGCTTCCGCCGGCTCACGGCAGAGCTCTTACACGAACGGCGGTTCCGAGAGCGGTACTTGGCCGCCAGGGCGTTTCTGCGACATCAACAAACCAGACGGAATCCAGGCCCGAGAAGCGGAGCAAACAGGCACTCGAAGCTGGGGCCTCACGGCCGCGGAGAGGCACGTAAGGCGCAAATCCCATCGAAGGCCACTGACGGCAAAGCGACTTACTACCGCGCTCCATACCTAAATCCCCACTCAAAGAGCGTTTTATCCCTTGAAGGGCCGTTCGTTCTCTTTCTCGGATGCGGTGGGTTCCACTCGGATGTGACGGGTGAACGCCCCTGCGGCGAAGGGCGCGTGCCGGGACGTACGCGTGCCCGTTTCGCTCCCTTGGCGCCTGTCTCATCCCAAGCAGACCGGGTAGGTGCGCCCATACACCCCGGGGTTGGAGGAGACCGGGCCGTACCACCGAAACACGAACCGACCGCCGCCCATACCCCGGCGGTCTGTTCGACGCGCGTTGAACTCGGCGTTCCCTCGCCGGAACGCCCTGGTCTCGTGGCCGGCCGGGGTCTTCATGAACAGGACGAGGTCCGCGCCGTGCGGCACGAGCCGGATCTCCGAGTGCCCCTCGCGCCGGGGTTCAGGGGCTCGGTAGGGCCGGGGCGGTCCCGGGCCCGTAGTGAGCCCTCAGGTAGACGCGGGTGCGGTCCGGGGCATACGCGTGGGCGTAGAGGAGGACGCAGCGCTTCTCGGACGTGTCGTACGCGTCGGGCACGCCGGAAGGGAGCGCGGTAGGCCCGCCCGAGTTCGTGCCCGGGCAGACGTAGCCGTAGCGCACGCCGTCCTTGAACGTCTCCGGCTCCGGAAGGCCGAAGCGGGCGAAGTCGTGCGGTGGGACGGCGGCGGCGGACGTGGGCTCCAGCCACTTGCCCTTCGGGGGGTTCTCCTTCAGGTACGTGTCCGCTTCGGCCCGGGTCAGCGTGAAGGTGAGCAGGCCCGTGTCGTAGCGGGAGGTGCTCTCGTACGCGGCCTCCGGCGACCGTGCCGTGCCCGGCACCGGGAGGCCCATCTGCCCGCTCATCCACTCCGGTGTGATGCCGGCCGCCCAGCCGGAGCCCGGTGTCGGTCCCGCGCCGCGGGTGGTGTGTCCCCCGTCGCCGCCGCACGCGACGAGGGCGGTCGCGAGCACCACCGCAGCCGCGACCGCGGCGGTCCACCGTCGAACGGATCCGCCGTCCACACACCCTCCGGACACTCCCGCCTGCCCCGCGGCAGTCGGCCATCAGCATGCCCCACCGCCGCGCCGTTGGGCTATCCGGAATCCGCATCCGCACGGAGCCTGACCGGGGTGCATGGGCGCACCCACCCGGTCTGCTTGGGATGAGACAGGCGCCAAGGGAGCGAAACGGGCACGCGTACGTCCCGGCACGCGCCCTTCACCGCAGGGGCGTTCACCCGTCACATCCGAGTGGAACCCACCGCATCCAAGAAAGAGAACGAACGGCCCTTCAAAGGATAAAACGCTCTTTAAGTCATCGAGATAGCGGCGATGCTCCTCGTTTGGGACATCGACCGGCATCCGTTTTGCCTGTAACTCCGGCGATCCAGGGCGGCGGGCTACGGTGCCGCCTCACCGGCGGAATCACTCGGAGAAGCAAGGGGGCCGGGGCCTGCGAGGGCAAGAGCCGCGTCGACGATCGCGGAGTTGAGCGCGGGGAGCCCGTCCGGGGATTCGGACAGCAGGAACAACCACGCGAAGGCCGGACCAACCAGCAGGGCGTTGAGGATCGCCGGGTCAGGGCGCGTGGCGAGTTCGCCGCGCGCGACCGCACGGTCCAGGACCACAGTGAGCGTCCGACGCTGGGCACCGAGGTACTTGGTGTCGAACCGGTCCTGCAGGGCGGGGTCGGCGTGGATGTCCGCCAACAGGCCCGCGACCGTCCCCGGCGGCGGCGCGGCCATGCCGGCCGCGATCTCGCTGGCCACAGCGGCCAGGTCCGCGCGCAGGGATCCGTGGTCGGGCGCCACGGACAGGAACTGGCCCTGCACAAGAACGTCGAAGATCATCTCCTGCTTGCTGGCGTGGCGCCGGTAGATCGCCGGCTTGCCCACGCCGGCGCGCGCGGCCACGGCGTCGACCGTGATCCGCGCGTACCCCAACTCCACTAGCAGTTCCCGGACCGCAGCAGCGATGGCGCCGTCGACACGACCGTCCCGGGGCCGGCCCCCCGGGTTGCGGGCTTGCTTTTGTGCAGACATGCCTGCAGCATACGAAACTGTAGGTTACGAAACTGCCAGTTCTTTAACCGGTGGCGTCGAACTTCGCCCCGGGGCGCCCCCGCACACCGGACGGAAGGAACGACCGATGCGAATCCCCAGCGCCGCCCACGCCGAACAACCGTGGCGGATCCACGAGTTCACGCGCGACTTCCGAACCGAGGACGTGTGGTCCTTCCGCGCCCCCGGCGCCGGGCCCCACGACTTTCCCCTGATGCTCGACGCCCTCAAGGCGGCCTACGACAGCCGCAAGGAGCCCCTCCCCGTCCGGTTCCTGTTCGCGGTCCGCTGGAAGCTCGGCGCCCTGCTCCGCTGGGACACGCCCCAGGCCGGTCTGGGCAAGCGGTCCGCGTCGTTGAGCGACCGCCTCCCCCTCGACCTTGCCCGAACCGGAAGTGACGTCACCCCCTGCTCCGACCCGTTCACCGAGGTGTACCAGCTCGACAACGAGGCCGCCCGGGAACTGGCCAACAGGACGGTCCACACCATCATGCACCTGGGCTGGGTACGGACCGACGGCGACAACTACGAACTGCGCATGGCCGCCCTCGTCAAACCCAACGGAACATTCGGACGCCTCTACATGGGCTTCATCGCACCGTTTCGATACCTGATCATCTACCCGGCCCTGACCCACCAGTGGGAACGCGCCTGGCTCGACCGCACCCGCCTGTAGGCCACCCGACGCATACGGCGGCAGGGCGCCCACGCGGTCGTGGCCGCCGCGCTCCCAAGAGCGAGGGGCGGTCCTCGCGGGCCAAGCCGGTGTTGTCGGTGAACGGTGAAGCGGACGGCAGGTCGCCTGTGTCCTCGTCGCGGATCTCGTGGCCCTCGGCGCGGAGCTGGGTGACGGCGGCGTCGATGTACTTCGTGGTCCAGAGCGTATCTGGGGCCGGCGAGCGGGTTCATGATGTCTGCGCAGGTAGATCACTTGCCGTCGCGTCGGGGAGCGAAGTCGGGTCGGTGGGCCATCACGTGTTCTCGGGTCTTGCCCGGTAATCCTCGTAGATCTTGTCGATGCTGAAATCGGGCGACTTCATGGCCTCCCTTATCCGGCGGTAGGCATTGTCCGAATGGCCGTCGATCACCATCTTGTTCCGTGTCCACTGGTGATGGCAGGAGTCGGACGAGGTTGGAGATTGTCGTGAACTTCCCTGTCCCTCTGCGCTGTTGGGGTGAACGGCGGTGAGGTCGCGCCTGTTCGGGGCGTCCGGGGAGCGGTTGTGTCCGGCCTGTGGTGTGCTGTTGCCGTCGGCCTGGAAGGCGGAGCGGGTCTACTGCTCGGTCATTCGCCACTCCACTTCCCTCTCCACGGTGGAGACGAACAGGTCCGCGCACAGCCCCGGTTCAGCGTTCTCGCGGACGGGCCGCTTCCCCTCGACGAGAAGACCGTTGCGTAGAGTGAATGCACATTCGGGGCGGAGGGGGCTGTGGTGGCGCACCGGGAATTGTGGGCCGTGGGGCCGCGGCGCGACGAGTTGGCGTCGTTCGACAGCGGAGCCGAAGCGGTCGAAGCCCTGTGCGTACTGCGGTTGGCCGAGGGGACGCGGGTCGCCTGCGGCACCAGTGACGGCCTGATCCGTCTCTGGGATCCGACCGCGGGCGAGGAGACTCTCGTCCTGGGTGGGCTGCGATCCCGGGTGTCCGCCCTGAGCGCGCTCCCCGTCGACGGGGAGACGGTATTGGCCGCCGGAGGCCCCGACGCGGCGGTACAGCTGTGGAATCCGCGTACCGGCGAGCTCCTTCGCACCCTGTCGGGACACGGCGGCCGAGTCGTCAACGGGCTGTGCCCGGTACCGTTCGACGGCTGCGTGTTGCTGGCGAGCGGCGGGGACGACGGCACCGTACGCCTGTGGGATCCCACTACCGGCCGCCTCCTGCGCAGTCTGGCCGCGCACACACAACCGTACGACGGCACCTACCCGGTCCGCGGGCTGTGCGCCTTCGGGTTTGGGGACCGCACCGTGCTGGCCGGCGGGAGTGATGACGGCACGATCCGGCTGTGGGACGCCGCCACCGGCAGTCTGCTGAACGAACTCGCGGGCAGGCCCGACCCGTACCGCGACTCCGACGCGTTCCCCCACCCCCTCGCGACCACCGTCGAGGGCCATACCGGGCCGGTGAACGCACTGTGCGCGCTGTCGATCGCAGGCCGCACCGTCCTGGTCAGTGGGGGCGACAAGGTCCTGCTGTGGGACCCGGCCACCGGTCGATTGCTGCGCACGCTGGACGGCGTGAGGTTGACCTTCGGCTTGTGTCCCGTGCAGCTGGGCGACCGCACCGCTCTGGCCACGGCCGGCGGTGGGAACAATGCCGTGCAGGTGTGGGACGCGAACACCGGAGAACGGCTGCGCACGCTGCAGGGTCACACGGGCCCGGTCTGGGGCGGAGTATGTCCGCTCCCGGAGGCTGGTGGCCGGACCCTGCTCGCCAGTGGGGGCGGCAAGTTCGACGGCATGGTGCGGCTGTGGGACCCCACCCGCCCGTCCGCGGTGGACTCGGGCCCGCCCGACGACCTGGAGTCGATCTGCACGCTGCCGCTCGGGGACCGGACCCTGGTGGCGAGCGGCGCGAACAACGGGGCGGTCCGCCTGTGGGACGCGGAGCTCGGCACCCGAACGGATGTACTCAACCGTGAGGAGATCCATTTCACACGTGACTGGGTCGGCGGGGTCTGCGCGGTGTCCGTCGAGGACCGGACACTCCTCGCCGTCGCAAGCCACAACCGCACCATCCGGCTGCACGATCCCGTCGCGGGCGAGGAGGTCCGCATGATCGGGTACCTCTGGGACCCCGCGCGTCCGGACCGGCCTGAGACGGATGCCCATGCCCGCGGCTTTGCCGACTGGATCGTCGCCGACGAGTTCGCGGCCGTGTGCCCGGTGCCGTCGGGCGGACGGCAGTTGTTGGCCACCTGCGGAGAGTCCGGTCAGGATCACATGACGCATGTGCGGCTCTGGGACCCCGCGACCGGCGAGCAACTGCGCACCGTGGCCCGCCACAAGGGCCGACTCGAGGCCATGTGTGCCCTTCCGCTGGCGGACCGCACCCTGCTGGCCTGTGCCGGCCGGGATACCTGCGTCTGGCTGTGGGACATCACGTCCGACGAACACCCCAAGCCTCTCGTCGGTCACCGCGGCTGGGTCAACGCCGTGTGCGGCGTGCCGGTCGGCGACCGGACCCTGCTGGCCAGTGGCAGCCACGACGGCACGGTACGTCTGTGGGACCCCGCGACCGGACGGCGCGTGCGTGTCCTGACCGGGCATCGGGAGTGGGTCCGTGGGCTGTGTCTGCTGCCGCTCGGCGGGCGCACCCTGCTGGCCAGTGGCAGCAAGGACCGGACGGTACGTCTGTGGGACCTGGACGAGTTCCGGTGCGTGGCGGAAATTGCCGTACGCTCGCCGGTCGCCGCGCTCGCAGCCGCCGAAAATCGCCTCTTCGTCGCCTCCGGGGCCGGGGTGCACGCGTACGCGGTGGGTGCGGACGGCGTGATCGGGGACGGGCCGGCTGCGTCGGACACCGAGCCCGGCGCGGCTATGGAATCGCGGTCGTGGCCCCGGGTTCCAAGATGATGGTGTGATCGCCGGCGCGTCGGTCGACGCCGGCCGCCTACGCGTGAAGCAAGGCGACGGTGCCTGTTGCGACGATGATCGGAACGACGCCACGGGACGCGCCCGCGGTTGTGATCACGACGAAGGACGGCGATCGCAGGTCTCCGGCTCTTCCGCATCGCCCGCGCGTCAGACTGCCGCCGGCTGATTCCCGGGACGCGCGGCGCGGCGGAGCTCTTGCGCGTTGGCTACGCGATGATCGTGACACGAGGCGCGCGGCCGGGAGCGCGGTGGCATCGATGACGCCTGTCCAGGACGAGAATGGCGGGCGCGCCGGCTCTGAAGTTCGCGGTGGCCGAACTCGTAGGCGATACCGATGACCCGTAACGAATCGATGTCTGTCGCCTCCTCGGGAAATCGGCCGAATCGCCACGGCAGACGACCGCACGCGCACCACAACAGCGCCAGATATCGTGCGGTCGCCGACGATCTCATGATGCCGAGGCCGTTCGCGAGGAATCGCCCCACGAGCCGGAGCATCGTTACGGCGACGACGATGAAGCGATTGGCGTCGGCGAGGTCGGAGCGATCCCGCTCTCCGCGCGGACCGCCATCGGGACCGCGCCCATGAGCGTTGGACCGACGAAGGCTTCCTCCTCCCGATCATCGGGAGAGCCCGCGACGCCGCTGCCCACACATCGACCGCGCGGGGCTGCCCGTCGCCGACGGCGTGCCAGGAATCTCGAGTGTCCGGGGTGACGGAGCGCCGGCAGACGCCGGGGCCGGTCAGCCGATCGGTGTGCGGATGACGGCGCGGATTCTGCGGGTCTCCTCGGCCGCCGTGTCGAAGGATGCTGCCGGGGTGAACCTGACCCTGCCGGTGGTGGCGGCATCGGCCCACGCGCATACGGTGGCTGTCTCGCGGTCCGGAAAGGACACCGTCTCGCAGGTGAACTCGACATCGGAGCCGGGGATACGGATCACCTTGGGCGCATCGACGATCCGGTCGGTGCTGCTTGCCGGCCTCAGGATGCTGTCCACGTGCCCCTTCGGGTTCTTGAGTCGGCCGAAGGTGCCGGGGACTTCAACCCGGGTCTGTTCGAACGAAGCTCCTTGTCGGTGCCGGTATGAATGCCGGAGACGTACGTTGCGTCCTCCTCGCTGATGCTGTCCTCGAGCTTGCGCGGGGGCGTGTAGGACTTGTCCTGGAGCCGGTACGCGCCCTGCAGCATTGTGCTGGGGGATGGTGAGTTCGTGTGTGGCCTGAGGGAAGGGTTCCTCCGAGTCGTTGAGCCGGTACCCGCCGTAGCCCGCGGCGGCAACCACCGGCAGGACTGCGGCCACAGCGGCGGCACGCACACCGGTGCGTTTCCCTCCTCCTGGCCGCGCGGCTTCTTCGGCGGGCCGAGCGTCGGCGGCGGGCCGGGTGTCGGCGGCGGGCCGGGTGTCGGGCAGGGCCGCGGTGCGAGTGATGCCTCGCGAGGTCGGTGCGCGAACCGCCTCGGTGGCCCTCGTCGTCGGTGCCGCGGGTTCGGGCGGCACGGCCGAAGGGGACGCGGTCGGCGTGCTCGGTACCGCGCGCGGGGTCGCATCGGGTGCGAGCAGGTCCAACAGCCGTTCTGAGTGGGTCTTTGCGCCACTTCATACCGCGCTCGCCCATGGCACCTCGTTCGGCGATCAGTTGCGCAAGCGTGGGCCCGGCCATGTAAGCGGTCGCCGGCCACGGCGCCTGCGCGTGGGGGTCGGCGTCGACGACCGGTGCCGTGTGGAAGCCGCCGACCCCGCGGGCCGCGGCGACCTCCGCCCGAAACCGGGCACGAAAGAGCGGATCCGCGGCCAACTCCGGCCGGGCCACCTTGACCGCCACCGGGCGCCCACCACGCGAGCGCGCCGGATACACCGTCCCCATCCCGCCCGCGCCCAACTCCCGCTCCACCACGTACCCACCGATACGCCCCGGCAGATCCGCCCCACCCACTCCCGACCCCATCAACCACACTCCCTCCGCCGAAACACCCGCGCCAGTATGACCGGCCACGCCGGTAACTCCCGTACCGGAGACAGGTGTTCCCGGTTGCACCGATCCCGCGGCACGACGTCGAGCCAGGCGTTGCCACACGATCGGTCGGCCGTACCCGCGCGGCGACGTTCTGGTCCGGCTCGTCGTCGCGGAGCGCGGAGCACCGCGCGTCCTCGGCCACTGCGGCCGCCCCGAGGAAAGACACGTCCCTCGAACGGCGAAGTCCTGCCGCTCGACGGCACCCGTGGTGGCTGCGGACGTCACACCCTGCCGGAGTTTCCGTTCCGGATCGGCGCGACGATTCCCTCCACGATCAGCGAACCGATCGGCACTGTGACGACGAGCCCCCGGCAGCGCATCGGTCTGCGGTGGCCCGTGCCCTCCACTCCGAGCGCCGGCATCCAAACGCCCGCCCTGACTGCGGCTTCATTGCGGCCGGAGCGATACCGCGCCATCTCCGCCTCCAAGTCAGCTGATGCGGGGTCAAGTTACCGCCGCGCACAGAACGCGTCCACAGAGCGTCAGGATCCCGGATCGAGCAGCCGCCACATCGGTGGAAGTCCCTCTCCGGTGTGTGCCGAACCGCCCCGTTCCCGGCATCCCCCGGGTCGGATTGCCCTCAGCTTCTATCGAGGCGCACCGTCCAAGGACCTCCCAAGATCACCGACCGGGAACGGCAACTCCGCGTCTGTGACGCGGGGAAAAGGTTCATCGTGTGAAGGGCGGGGGTGAGAGCCGGATCCACGCCCCTTCGGTCGCAGATGTCGCCGACGGTCGACGAGCGCGTCGCGGGCGACACCCCACCGCCACCCGCCGCGCCGCGCCGCGTGCCGCCGGGCCTGCGCCGCCGGGAGGAACGGGTGAGGAAAGGAGTCGTTGTTCGTCGATGCCTCGGCAGGGCCTCGGGCAGGGCGAGAAGGAAGGACGTCTTCCTGCACCGAAGGACGCGAGTAGAGGTGTCGGCGTGGTCGCGGCCGCGCGGACAAGGGGGTTGACCAGCCTGTTCGTCCCCGGGGGCGCGGTCGACTCGGTCCCAGCCCCGGACCGCGCCCTGGCCCGCAGCCTCCGCGTCCGCTGCCCTCGGCGGGGGCGGGCGGTCCTGGTGATGCTCTGTGACGGCCTCGGCCGGCCCGGGATCATCAGGTGCTGGTCCCGGCCGCGGCCACAGGTGTGGCAGAACAGCATGTCCGCGCTGGTGGGGGCGTCCGGCCGCAGCCGGTTGCCACGTCCACGGCCAGGACGATCCGGTCGTCGGCGGCTCTGGGCTGGGGCAGCGCGGCAAGCGTCCGCCGCAACCTGCCGGTGTCGAGACGGCCACGGTTGAGAGCGTCGTACCGCGCGCCGTGCCCGCGGCGGTGCTCGGCAAGCAGCGTCGATTCCACCGGCGTCGTCACCGGCCCGTCCGCGCACAGCAACGCGTCCGTGAGTTCGAGCAGTTCGTCACGCCGCGCGGTCGGACACGCGAAGAAGTCCTTACGGAAGTGTGACGCTTCCGCGAACGGCTCCCTCCGAACCTCGTGGTGCACCAGCCTCATTCCCCCACGGCCTTCGTATCGATCGCGTGTGTCCTTGGTCGGAGCACATGATCAGACGAAGGCCGTGTCACTCGTCCGGCGAACTCCCGGACGAGTGACCCTGTTCGAGGCATCGTTCGAGATCGGACCATAGAGCACAAGCTCAGGGGCCTCCCACACGGTGACCTGCATGCGTAGGGGTGCGCCCACGGCGGGGGGTGTGGTCAGTCGGAGGTAGGCGGTGCGCCCTTCGTCGGTCAGGACGCAAAAACTCGACCCCAGGACGGATTTACCTCCCGTGTGTGTGCCGCGCTTGCCGATCGCATCGTTGCATTGGGCGGGGGTGGGAGGGGCGGCGTCGACGGGGAGCACGGCCAGGGTCGGGGTGGATCCGGTGGTCAGGAGGTTGGGCGCGCCGACGCTGTAAGCGAACACGATGTCCGCCGCCTTGTTCGATTGGGTGGCCAGCGGGGGGCTGGTGTCCAGGTCGAGGTAGCTGGTCGAGGCGTCGACCGTGACCGTACCGGGGCCGAAAGCGATGCGGGGGGCCGGGACGGCGGGCCCCGCCGTTCCGGGCGCGGATGCTCCCGACCCCGACCCCGAGGGTGTACTCACCGGCGGAAGCTGTGGAACGGATGTGCTCGCCGGCGGAAGCTGTGGGGCCGGCGCGCCGCCCGTGTTCGCCGAAGAGGACCCGGCGTCCGAGCCGCCGCGACTGACGGCGACGGTGACGATGATGCCGATCAGTGGGATCGCGATGCCCACGACCCACCAGGCCCACCTGGGGTGCGGAGGATGAGGGGGACCATAGGGCCCGTGGTTTCCCGGCTGGCTGGACAAGTTGCCTCCGTGGAACGTGGGGTCGGTCGGCGGCGGCACTCTATCCAAATGCTGCGCCCAAGCGAACATCGTCCTCGCCGGAGGCGGGCAACGGCCGACGTGGCGAGCATGGTCGATCCGGGGCGAATCGGCTGTGTCGGGCTGATACATGCACACATCAGTGACTGGGGCGCCTCGAAGGTTTCGGACAGAGATCCAATAACGACGACGGTGGTGTGGCGGCCGGCGAGTTTCACGACCGTGAGGAACCGTGACTTCCGGTCGACCAGCGTGGCGACCCGGCTGTTGTTCGAGCCGATCACCAGGTCGCCTTCCAGGTGCCCGGATTCGCTGCGGTCCTCCGCCGCCTGGGGCCGCTCCTCGATCGGTCGGGCGTCGGTGATCTGTAGCGCCACCGGCCTTTCACCGTGTGCCGCTTGTTCTTCCGGATCGGGCGGCCGGTTCGAAGGCGCTTGCACAGCTCGCGGGGGATCACTTTCCAGCGGGTGGTGTAGACCGACCGGTAGATCGTCTCGTGGCTGATCCGCATTGCCGGGTCGGCACCGTGATTCAGACGCGGGTGTCCGACGATCTGTTCGGGCGACCACTCCTCCTTCAGCAGGCTCAGCACCCTCCGCCTCAACGCGGGTCTGCGGGCGAGGAGGCACTGCTTCGGGCGCCGGGCGCGATCAAGTGCCCGTTCCTGCACGGCGATCGCCCGGTAGACGTCGCGTCCGCCGTTGTTGTTGACTTCACGGCTGATCGTCGACACCGCACGCCCCGGGAGGCCGGCGATTGTCCGGTAGGACTCACCGGCACAAAGCCCGCGCGATATCTCCTCCCACGCGCCCATGGTCAAGCTTCCAGCCCGCGCCTTGCGGGATCCGGGAGCGATCCCTCCGTGGTGCTCGAGGACGGTGAACACCGAGCCGGGCGGCTTGCCGATCTGCCTCGAGATGACACTGATCGACTCCCCGGCCCTCCACCGCCGCCACAAGTCGGCCTTCATCTCGTCCGACATCCCCGGCCGACCCAGTCTCGCCACGTATATGCGCGGTCTGTTGGGGTCGGTCGGACGCAAGAACGGGTGGCAGCTCGCCGAGTACGCGGGTCACGCGACGCCCGACGGGATCCAGCGATTGTTGGCGTCCATGTCGTGGGACCCGGACGAACTACCTGATGATGTAAGGGAGTTCGTGGCCGAGCGGCTCGGCGAGGCCGACGGGGTTCTCATCGTCGACGACACGGGTTTCGTCAAGAAGGGCGTCACGTCCACCGGCATCGGACGGCAATACACCGGCACGTCCGGGAAGATCGACAGCGGCCGGAATGTCGGCTAACGTGATCATCATGTGTTCCGTCATTCACAACTGGCAGGCGCTGCGTACCCGGTCGACTCGCTGACCGTGGTGCCGGCGGTAGCCGTCACCTGGTCGTGCGTCCACCGTTCGCCTCAGGATGACGAGGATCTTCACCATGCGCGCAATCTCGCGCCCCACTTTTGTGTTCGTTCACGGCGGTTCCAGCAATGCGCGGGCGTGGGGCCCGTTGCAGAACGAACTGGCACTGCTCGGGTTCCGCTCCCACGCGGTCGACCTGCCCGGCCACGGCGACCGTGCCGGCAGCCCGGCCGCCTACTACCGGCAGCCCCAGGACCTCACGGCCCTGGCCGCCGCCCCCTCGCCGATGCGCGGCGTCACGCTGCAGGACAACGTGCGGCACGTGGTGGGCACGCTGCGGCGGCTCGCCGACTCGGGCCCGGTCGTCCTGGTCGGCAACAGCCTCGGCGGCCTGACCATCAGTGCCGTCGCCAACGCCGCACCGGAACTGCTCGACCGCGTGGTCTACTTGTCCGCGCTCTGCCTCAGCGACCCGGCCATGCTCACCGAGGCGTGGGACGTGGCCGACGAGAACCTGCTGGACGCCGCGGCGGCGCGGATCGCCCTGCCGGACGTGGCCGATCCCGGCGTGGCCCGGCTGAACTGGCGCAGTGCGCATGCCGATCCGGCACTGTTCGCCCAGTTGAAGGAGGCTGTCATGGCCGACTCCACGGACCACCAGTTCCGGCTGCTGCTGGACTCCCTGGACTCCGACGAGAACTACGGGGTGCTGGAGCCGGGCGCGCTGGTACGGGCCGACGGGTGGGGACGCGTCCCGCACACCTACGTCCGCCTGTCCCAGGACCGCAGCAACACCCCGGCCGTGCAGGACTACATGATCCGCAAAGCGGACGAGCTGACCCCGCACAATCCCTTCGAGGTGCACACTCTGGAGGCCTCGCACGTCGGCTACTTCAGCCGGCCGCAGGTCTTCGCCGAGCTGTTGACCCGCATCGTCTGACACATCCCCGGGTGTCCCCGCCGCCGGGGTCGGCGGCGGGGACACCCGGGGACACCGCTTCAACTGTTTCCTGCCGGCCGACCATGCCGGCGGCGACCCTGCTGCAGCCGAACCCCGGTGCGCGGGGCACCTCATCGGCCGACCCAGCGGCCGCACCGACGAACCCGCCGTGCGGGTCGGAGCCAAGACACCTTGCCCGCGGGCGGGGCGACGTCGGTGCGGTCGGCGCCGGGGGTAGGCAGTGGTGGTGCGCCGCTGCTCGGCGCCCGATCACCGAGATCTCCTGCGTCCACGCCCCGTACAACGTCGCCGATCGGGCCACGGAGGATCTTCTCGGGTTCTGCGAATCCCACCGCTTGGTGTTCGTGCCCCGACAACCTGGGCACGGGAGGCCGCACGAGATCGGCCGTCACCACCGTGGCCGAACGCCACGGAGCGAGCGCCGCCCGGATCGCCCTGGCATGGCTTCTCACCAATTCGCCGGTGCTGCTCCCCGTCGTCGCCCCGAGCACACCGCAACAACTGGACGCCTACTGGGAGGCGGCCGAGATCGACCCCTCCGACATCGACCTGGACACCCTGAACACCCTCCCCCGAAGACACATACCGGTGTTCGCCCGCGTCCGAGCTCGCGCCCGCGGGACGGCGAAGCACGGCTCAGCCGAACCGCCTGGGTACGCTCGCTTCCCACACCCGCCGCTTGGCGGCGCGCCTCGCCGAGCGATTCCCCGAACCTACGCACGGGTGCGTGCCGTTCCTGTCCGCGATGGCGGTCCGCACGCGTGTCGTGTCCGGTCCGTGGCCAGGTCGCCGATCACCGCGCCGTCGCGGGTGGAAGCCCCGGACGGGCGGTTATCGTCGGCGGCATGAGTGCTTCGGTGATATCACGGGTCGAGATCGACGGCCGATCCACCACGGTGGAACGGCTGCACGCCGTCGCCGTGGCCGGCTACGGACATTTCACCGCGATGCAGGTACGCGGCGGCCGGGTGCGCGGCCTCGCCGACCACCTCCATCGGCTCGACGCGGCCAATCGGGAGCTGTTCGGCAGCCCCCTGGACGGGGACCTGATCCGTCGCTACGTCCGGCACGCGCTCGCCGACGACGTTCCCGACGCGTCGGTACGAGTCCATGTGTTCGCCGCGGACGAGGCCGGGTCGGTCGCGGTCCTGGTCACCCTGCGGCCACCGGGCGACATGCCGCCCGCGCCACAGGCGTTGCGGTCCGTCCCGTATCTGCGTTCGCTCGCGCACATCAAGCGCGTCGGGGACTTCGGGCAGGCGCACTACCGCCGACAGGTCGCCCGCGAGGGTTTCGACGAGGCGCTTCTGACCGGCCCGGACGGATTCGTCGCGGAGGGCGCGATCACCAACGTCGCGTTCTTCGACGGCACTTCGCTGCTCTGGCCGAACGCACCCGTCCTGGAGGGCATCACCATGGGTCTGCTCGAAAGGGCGCTCTCCGCTGGGCCGTTGCCCTCCCGACGCGGCCCGGTCCACCTGTCCGACGTGGGCTCCTTCCGGGCCGCGTTCGTGACGAACGCGCGCGGGATCGCGCCGGTCCGGCTCATCGACGACGTGCCGATCCCGATCGACACCGCGTTGACGGGGACGCTCGGCAGAGCGTACGAGTCGATCGCGTGGGACCCGATCTGACACGCGTCGTGCGCGAAGGCCGTCGCCGGGGAGGGCGATATCAGCCGTGCCCCGGAGGCCGAGCCGTTCGTTGCCGCGTACTACCGAGAGCGGCGACCGTGGCCGCCGCGCGCCCTGCGGATAACCCCGTTGCCCCGCTCGCGGCTCGGGCCTAATGTCGTCCTCGTCGGCGGGCACTTCGCCGGCGCACCACGACGTGTAGCTCAGTCAGGAGAGCACCGGGCTTGGGACCCGGAGGGCGCGGGGGCGGGACCCGCCACGTCGGCGACATCGGAACGCGGCGGCATGGGGCTCGGCCGAGAGGGCTTCGGGCCCGATAACCCGCGCGAGGCGGGGCGGTGCCCGCCGTGTCGACCACACCGACCACGACGTGTAGCTCAGTCAGTAGAGCACCGGGCTCTCATCCCGGAGGGCGCGGGGGCAGGGCCCGCCACGTCGGCATGAACGAGATGCACGTGCAGCCCGTCGCCAACCCCGGCCATGCGGATCGGCAGTTGGCCAAGGCATTCCACACCGCCGCCTCCCACGAGAGCCAGGCGACCCGGCACCGCGCCGAGGAGCGCGTACGCCGCTGGACGCAGGTCGCCCGCGGCATGGCCGACGGCTCGTTGGCCATCGGCTCGCGCACGCCCGTGCGCGGGCTTCCCGCGTGGGTCACCCCGGAGGTCGTGCGCGGCGGGTTCGCCACCGGCGACGCCGCGGCCGGCGGGCCGTGGACCGCACACGAGGCCGAGGCCGCCGCCCGCGCCGGGCTGCGCACCGGCGATCGGGGCGCGGTGTTCCGGTACTTCCTCACCGACGCGGGCCTGGCCGAGCTCCACACGATGCTCGACACCGGCCGGTATCGCGTCGCGGTGCCCGAGGAGGCCGCGCTGCTCACCATCGCGTGGCTGCTGCGCGCCGGGGACCGCCTCGCGGCGCTCACGCTGCTCGACGAGATCGCGCCGTACACGGACCGCCTCCGCTTCCTGCCGCGCCCCGGCGACACGCCGGTGAGCGACGGCTCCGCCGTGCACCGCGAGTCCGTGGGCTCGTTGCGGGCCACGCTCGGCGCGCGGCGACCCAAGCCCGCGGTCGAGGCGATGAACGAGGCGCTGACCGTGTGGAACCCGTTCGCAGACCAGTTGCTCGCGCACTGGCTGGAGACCGTCGAGGACGGCCGGATCGGCGCGATCCGACCGGCGGGCTGGACCGAACGCGGCCGTGAACTCCTCCAGCGCCACCGGCGTTTGGCCACGCGGCACACGCTGTGCACCAAGCACCGCAACCCCAGGGAGAACTCCGCGATCCTGCTGGCCGCCCTGGCCGAGGCGCTCGGTGACACCCGGGCCGGTGATGTTCGCAGCGCCGGCACCCGCATCGCGGACGGCCGCGCCGCCGGACCTCGCTCCGGCATCCGCGCGAACGTCGGTGCGCGTGGGGCGACCCGTCCCGGCCTGCTCCGGCACGCCGTCGACGCGATGGTCGCCAAGCGGGGCGCGCCCGGTTCGCCGCCGCACGCCGAACTGCGGGCCCGTCAGGCCGAGGACGCGTCGACCGCGACGCTCCACGAGCTGGCGCGCGTCCTCATCACCCGGTTGGCGAACCTGCGCGACGACGCGGGCCTGCCCGACACGGCGTGGCTGCTCGTACCGGTGACCGACGCGGAAGCCGAGCGGACCGGCGTGCGCGCGGGCAGCCCGATTCCGGACAGCCTGCGCCACCCGGTCGAGCGCGCGCTCAGCGCCCCCGTCGCCACGCTCGTCGAGCGCGGCATCGTGCCGTCGGCCGAGGTGCTGGCCGAGCTGGTCCCGCAACTGGTCGCCGCGACGACCGCGTTGGCGTACCACGACCCGGCGCTGCGCACGCTGACGACCGCGGGGTACGGGGCGTTCGCCGAGCGTCGGTCGCTGCTGCTGCTCAACCTGGAGCACCAGGTGCGGCTGGAGGAGTTGCCGTGGGTGCGGGCGGTGTCCGCGTACCGGCGGGTGTCGACCGACACCGCGGCAAACGCACGGGAGGCGCTGACCGAGCTGGGTGGGCTGACGGTGCGCGCCTTCCCGGGCACGATCGTGCCGAACCCGCTGCTCCAGGAGCTCGGTTCGCTCGCGCGGCAGGCCGGGGTCGGGGCGGTGTTCACCGAGGAACTCGCGGCGGACATCTTCATGGGCACGTTCTCCGCGAAGTTCCTGCGCGCCGCGCAGGAGGCCGCGGTATTGCTCGAAGGGTCGCTGTACGCACGGTATTACGGCATCGACTACGCCGCGATCCGCACGATCGACGACGTCCGGCGCGAGCGTGGGCTCGCGGCGAACACCTCGGACGCCTTCGCCGCGCTGTGCCGGGAGCGGGCCGGCGTCGATTCGCGGAGCCGCTGGTGGGTCGCGGCCAACGGGAAGGTCATCGAGCAGGCGCAGATCCTCACCACGCACAACCTCGCCGCGCTCGTGCACCCCGTCGGGGTGGAGCCGGCGCAGGGCTGGGCGGAGCCGGCCCGGGGCGCGTACCGCACGGTGTGCCGTCTGGTGCAGCAGATCGCCGGGAACCCGCGGTCGCTCGGCACCGTCAAGGACGCCGCGTACGCGTGGCGGCAGGCGCTGTTCTTCCTGTCCCTGTGCGGGGTGGAGGACCAGTTCGCGGTGATCGCGTGGATGGCGGAGGAGACCGCGCGGCGGCCGGAGCACACCGTGCACCGCCTCGCACCGGTCCTGGCCGGGCTGCGGCATGTGTTCACGGGCGGCAACCTGGACGATCCGGCGGTGCCGAACGTCCGGCGGTTCCTCGGCTGGGCCACGGACGGGCACTGGATCCGCGACGTGTGACGGGCGGGGAGCCGCGACCGCGAGCGCATCCCTCGCGGCACGGTGACGCGCCCGGGTGCGCCTTTGTCCACCGCGGCGACACGACACCGGCCTCGTCCCGACGGGACGAGGCCGGTGTCGGCGGACCGGGCGGTATCCACAAGCAGGGATCGCACTGATTGCACAATAAGAGTGTGTTTCATCCGATATACGGTGAGGTCACCGGGTAACAGCAGATTATCCGATTCGGGTCGCGGACTCGCATCCTGAACGGCGACGCGCGAGGAGCACCCGCGGCCGCGCTGCCCTTGCGGTCGTAACCGTCGGACCGGCGACCGCCGACGAGTGGAGGACACGATGTGGACGATCATCACCATCGTGGCCGTCGTGATCATCATCGCCTTGATCGCGCTGGCCGTGCGGGCCATGGTTCGGCGCCGTCGCCTACAGAAACGTTTCGGTCCGGAATACGACCGCACGGTCGAGTCGAAGGAGAGCCGGCGCGAAGCCGAGCGTGATCTGCGCGAGCGCCAGGAACGGCATGATTCCCTGGAGATCAGGTCCTTGCCCGCAGCGGTGCGGGACCGGTACGCGCGGGACTGGGCGGGGGTGCAGGAGCACTTCGTCGACGACCCCGACCAGGCTGTCGGAGAAGCGGACCGCCTCGTGACGGTGCTGATGAGCGAGCGCGGCTACCCGACCGAAGGCTACGAGCAACAGAAGCGAGACCTCTCCGTCGAGCACGCCCGAACCCTGGATCACTACCGCGTCGCGCACGACATCAATCAGCGCGTCGGCGGCGGGGATACCTCGACCGAGGAGCTGCGAAGCGCGATGGTCCACTACCGCGCCATGTTCGAGGACCTGCTCAAGACCGACAACGACGCACCGGGCGACGACCGCCGGTGAGCCACCGGGCAGTCGAGCCCGATGGCCATACCCACATCCAGACCAGCGGAGGCGAAAGGACATGCATGAACAAGGCGCATTCGGGCGCGACGAAGCGACCCCGTTCGGCAAGGAGAGCGGCGCGTTGTCCGCCGAGGACGTCACGCGGACCACCGAGGCACGCCAACCTGGGGCAACCGAGGGCAGGGACGACGTCGGCGCCGGGGCGACCGAGCCGGGTGGAACCGGGGATCAGAGCGGCGACCGGTCGGAGACCGCCGCGGCCGAGCGCGACGCGTCGCCTCATGACCCCAGTACCGCGCCGCTCCTCGGTCCGCAGGAAGCGGAGAACCTCCGCTCCCGCTGGCAGGACGTCCAACAGGGATTCGTCGACGACCCGCGGAATTCCGTGGACGCGGCCGACCGCCTCGTCGACGAGGTCATGCGGTTGCTCGCCGCGACGTTCGCCGGTCACAAGAAGGGCTTGGAGGCCCAATGGCTGCGCGGTGAGGAGCCGGATACCGAGGACCTGCGTATCGCCCTGCGGCAGTACCGGTCCTTTTTCGACCGCCTGCTCAACACCTGACCGGACCGGCCCGGTACGGCCGGGTCCCGGCCGCACCGCTCTTGATGGATCAGGCTCGGTGGGCCGAGCGCGTCGCTTGATGCCGTGCCTCGCCAGGCCGGAATGGGCACCTGCCCGGTAGCGCTCGATCCGCGTCGGTCCCGGGTGGGATCAGCGGACCAGGGGCGAGTGCCCCACCCGGCCGACTTCGCGATGGTGGTGGCTTCGGGACCAGGCTCGACGCCCCGGTTTTCGTTGCGGGAGCATCACGGAATCGCGGGTACATCCTTTGTCGGCCGGCGATGGCGTGAGGCGTGATGGCGTTGGGCCAGGGTCTGGGGTGGCTGGTGCGGGGCGAGCGTCTCGGGTGCGGCCTGACCTTCACGAGGAACCTCGAACCGCACGTGCTCCTCGAACGACTCGGAGCGGATCCGCGGACCATCGCCTTGCGCGGGCAGGCGGACAACTTCGACGAGAACGGCGACGAGATCCACCCGGACTTCGACGACGCGTACGACGCATGGGACGGCCGGGTGATCCGCGCCGGGACCTGCGGCAAGTGGGCCTGGGCCCACGAGGAGTCGACGTCGCGCAGCGCGGACCCCGACTCTCGCACGGGTCGGGTCGGTCCGACCCTGCGTCGCGAGGCAGAACGAGGGGCGGCTCCCACCACACGTAATGGTCGGAGCCGACCCGGACCGGCGGGCCGACGTCACGCACGGGGCAGCGACCTGGTGCGTATGAGTGGCGCGTCCACGTTGGGCTGCTCGTGCCGGAGACGGCAAGGGGGTATCGGGGCCACGGCCCGGTGCGGCCGTGGCCTGGATCTCGTGGCAGGGTTGGGGACTACCGGGCTCGGCGTGTCATCCGGGTGAGGACGAGCCTGCCGCGCTCGACGAGGTCGGACCGCTCCTTGGCGAGCCCGGAGCGCAGGTAGGACACGCCCAGTCGGGCGGTCAGGAGCAGCAGGAAGCGCTCCTCGTCGTCGGACAGGTGGCGGCCGTAGCCATTGAAGTGCGCGGCCTTCAGGTCGGGCCGGGTGGTCCACAGCGCGCCGTACAACCAAACGAATTCCTCCACGACGATGCCGTGGTGCGCCATCTCGAAGTCGATCACGCCGACTGTGTCCTGGGCGGCGTCGAACAGCCAGTTGCGGGTGGCGTGGTCACCGTGCCGGTAGACCACCGGCATCTCCTCGCCGAGCCGTGGCAGCTCGTCGACCACGCACTGCACCAGGGCGCGCTGCGCGTCGTCGAGATGACCGGCGGTGTCCTCCAGGCAGGCGGCGGCCTCCTCCGCCTGCCCGGCCACGACTGCGCGAAGGACCGCGCGCTCATGAGCCGTCGCGGGCGGGGTGTGGTCGTGCCAGCGGCGAAGCAGATGCCCGGCCTGCTCGTGCACCCGGCGCTCGTCGGCCACCGTCAGGGGCAGGTCGCGCACGACCCGTCCCTGCAGCCGCGAGCTCATGAGGGCCCGCAGGTCGGGGTCCGCGGCAATCAGGCGGGGGGCCGCGTCGATGGCGAGAGCGCGTGCCGCGTGCGTGTAGCCCCGGACCTCGCGTTCGTACTCCCGTGCGCTCGGGCTGATCTTCACGAACACCACGTCCGCGCCCGCGGCCACCCGCCACACCATGGAGTTCCCCCGAGGCCAGGACACGTCCGTGACGTCGTCCACGCCGGGCAGGCGGTCGGCGATCCATCGCCGCAATTCGTCCGGGAGGGGGGTGTGCCGGGTCATCAGGGGTGTTCTCCGAATCGCATCGTCGGATCGTCTCAGGCATGAGACACCTCTCTCGTCAGCCACCGCCCTCCCCCGCGAGCCGGGGCGCGCCATCGACGACGGTGACCTCGAGCTCAAGTTCGCGGCCCGCAGCCTTCCCGAAGCACCCGCCATCGCAGTAGCCGAGCCGAATCGGTGGTGACGCCATCGTCGTCCGACTCGATCCCCTGGGAGGACTTCCATGTTCACGTCGTTCACGCCATCGATACGAGGCGCAGTGGTCGCCGTGGCGGTATCCCTCGGCCGTGGCGGTATCCCTCGGCGGAGATTCAGCTCGATGTCGGCCGCGCGTCCGGCGACTGCGGTGTCGGTGAGTGTTCTCGCCGTAGCGCCTGTGGACCCGCCGGGACGACGTACCGCAGGCAGGGCAAGCCGCACTCGGCCCGGTGCAACGTGCCCTGATCCGTAGGGACTTCCCGAGCACGACCGTATCGACCGCGACCTTGAGATGGTGCGCGGCGTCCGCTCCAAGGGGTGGTGGCACACCTACCGGTCCTACCTGAGTTCCGCCGACGCCGACATCCTCGGACTGGAGGCCGACGCCAGACTGCTCAGGAAACGGGACGGCTCCCTGTTCCCGGCGGTCCTGCAACTCGAGGCACGTGCGATCGAGACCGTCACCGTACCCGGCCGCGAACTCCTTGGAGTTGAGCCTGCGAGGTGGACAAACACCGGAGGCCTCAAGACGACCGAGGAATCCCCTTGGATGACAGTCTGCTCCGGCATGCCGACACGGCATGCCGACCAGGCTTCCCCACTTCTCGGCGTGGTGGTCCCGTTCCGTGCCACGTTGAGAACCTCTCGGTACCGCGCGGGCTGGATGGGCGCGTCGTGCAAGGTCTATCGCTCACCCACGTGCGGTGGTCGTAGAAGAGAAGGCGCACCCATGCAAGTAGGCGGGCGATAGGCTCTGCATGGCTTGTCGGCTCCTCTTCAGGGATCACTGATCGGCTCGGCCCCGGGACCATCGGACGATGGCCCCGGGCGCTTCGGTCGTGGGTCGTGGTGTCAGTCGAGCCGGTATCGGGCCCATTCGCGGGCGGTGTCGGCGAGTGCTCGGGAGTGCGGCCGTGCCCGGGAGGATCGGGTGATGAACTCCCACATCCCGGACAGCTTCGCTGCGAACGCGTCGATCACCCGGTCGAGCGCCTTGGCGAAAGCCGGCACATGCTTCGCCCACGCTTCGGCCGCTTCGGGTGTATGGCCCTCGTGCATGAGGCGGACAACCACGAGGAAGTCGGTACGTCCCCTGAGGTAGCCCGCGGTCACTCCCACAGGCCCGCCGAGCACGGTGACGATGGCGACCACGGCCGGCGAGATCAGCAACGAGGTGCGGATGCCGTACAGGAGTCGGGTGAGGTCCTGGCGAGCTGTGCCGAAGTGGTCGGCATCGCGTGGGCTGGTGGGCGCACGAGATTCATTCGTCGCGCTCTCCCGAGACCCGGGGGCGACGCCTTCGACTACCGGGCGGGCAGGGTCTTGTTCGAGGCGAGCAGGCGCAGCGTGGTGACGGATGGCGTGAACGCGTAGAGGGCACCGGTGGTGTCCACGAAGCGCTTCATGCCGACGGTGCCGCGGGAGCCGTCGCCGAGTCGGATGTCCGCGTCCTGTCGCGCGCCCTCGTCGGCGCGGCCGATCAGCTTGTCGATGCCGTTGGCCGCGTCGGTGCCCTCCCCGGGCTCGAAGCCGGGGTTGTTGCTCCAAATCTTTTGGACGAACTCGAACTGTTGCTCCAGGGAGGTGTTGTAACAGACGAACATCAGGCCGCGCTCGGCATCGCCGGAGCGTTCGGCGACGGGGCCGAAGGGGATGCCGCGACGCATGATGCGGTGCCCCTGGTCGGTGAAGTGCCGGGGATGCGTTCGGCGGATGTGCGCGGCCCAGGGGGTCTTCGCGCCTTCGGGGTCGTCCCGGTAGTCGAAATCGTTGTTGCTCGACCCGACCCCGGTCACCGGGTGCGTGCCGTCGGCGAGGGGAGTGCCGTCCTTCTTGCGGCCCACCAGGCATGCCCCGAGCCGGTCGGCGGAGAAGCCGGCGGGTTCGAATGCGGCTGCCTGCTCCGCCACGGCTTTGTTCCACCCCGGGACGTCCTGACGGAGCCGACGGACCACTTGGAGGGAACCGTCGTTCATCCACTTCGGGACGGGCGGCCTGGGTTCCTCGGTTTCTTGACCGAAGACGAACTCACCGGCCTTCACCAGGACGGAACCGGCGCGGTTTTCCCGGAAGGCGGGGTTGTCGCGATCCGCGCGGTGAAAGCCCTCGACACCGGGTTGGGAAATGCCGTCCCGGTAGCCGAAGTGTTCGTGGCCCGTCAGGGGGTGGGGAAGAGTGCGGCCGTCGTCCTGGTGGACCAGGGCGACGTCGTGCGCCTGTTCGGCCGCCTCCAGGTTCTCCAGTTTGCGGTTCAGCGCCTGCTCGGTGTCCGCGGCGACGAGCAGGACCGCGTGTACCGGGGTTCGATCGGAGCCGAAGAGCCAGTTGTCGGGGGCGCTCTCGTCGACGTCGTTGAGGGCCGACGCGCGACGAGCGGCGCCGTCGCGGAACGCCTCGAACCCGGCCAGGTCCGCCTCGATCTGGTCGGGGTCCTTCGCGACCGCGCGCAGCCCCTCATAGGTGAGGGAAACGCCGACCCAGGTCGCGGTGAGGTTCTCGGGATCGTGGCCGTAGGCACGGCGGGAGAGTGAGAACACCTCGTTGAAGTCCTCGACTTCGGCGGTCACCGCGATGGTGTTGAGGATCGCGGACAGCCAGCCCCGCGCGCCCTTGCCGCCGTCCTGCTCCCGAGCGAGGAAACGCAGGTAGCGAAAGGCCATGAAGTCCTTGTTGAAGGCGGCCAGGATGTTGCCCTGGATCTCCGTCGAAGTGCGCAGCGGCGGTAGCGGCAGTTGTTCGATTTCGGGCGCAATCTTGGGGCGCACGGGCGTGGTGGTCATCGGGGTTCTCCTCACGGGGGGCATCGCGGGCGGCCGACGGGACGCATCCGGGTCGAGGACGGGACGGCGGGGGTAGTGGGCACTCCATCGTCGATCCATGCAACTGGTCGGTCGCATATCGGGATTCCCACAGAAGCACGTTAAGTAACTTATCATCATCTTTGAGTAGTTATGGGTATTGTGTCGGAGCCTGATCGGCAGCGCCGCGGCGAATCCGCCCCGGTTTCCACGGGCTCCTGCCGACGATGGACGTTGCCGGGCTCGATGATCGGCCGTCACCGGGCAAACCTCAGGGGCAAGCTGCCCGGCCGGCGCGGCGCGGGAACACTGAACCGTCGAACGGCCTGTCGGCCTCGGGGCGGGCCCGCGAGAGGGCTCCGAGGTCGCGTGCTTGTGGTGTGTCGTGGGCGGTGAGTCGGTCTGCGAGGCCAAGCAGGGTTTCGGTGGTGCGGTGGGAGCTGAAACTCCCACGCCTTGGCGTCCACCCGCAGTCGAATGCATGGCGGGAGTTGGGCAATACGTCGGCTGCCAGGTTCGGGCTGCAGACGACAAGAACCGAACGCCTACCGAGCCTGATCTCGACGAGGTCCCCGCAGGCGGGCAATGCGGCAAGAAAGCGCGCGGGGGAACCGAGAAGCCGTAAAGCATGCCCTGCGACTGGCACGTTTCCCGGCGCGCGAGCGATTCCTCGGTGCGGACCGTGGCGTGCACGACCCTGAACGGACGACCCATCGCCGTGACCGGATCGCACGACGGGGTGCGCGTCTGGGACCTGACCACCCGCTCCCCCGTCGGCGAACCCCTGACAGGATGCGGTCATGGTGAACCGTCGCGTGTACGTGGACCTGGACCAAGTCGAGGATCTCGATCACGACTGGCTCCACGTGGTTCTCGAGGGGCCCTCGGGGATCGTCTACGAGATCCAGCACGGGGGTCATTCCTGTTGCCAGGGCGCGATCGAGGGCTACCTGGTGCCGGTCGAGTCGCCGGACGGGTACACCGCGCTGATCGACCTGTTCGTGAACCGACTGCACAACGCGCCGGTGGCGATGGCGTCCATTCCCGAACATCTGCCCGCATTGCGCGCGGCCGTCGCCATGATCCGGATTCCGGCGAGCAGCGGGTCCTCGCGCACACTCGACTACGACCTGAGCCCGATCGTCGTCGACGAGACGCGCCTGGAGGAGATGACCGAGGCACACGTCCCGGTGACCACGGAGTTCGGCCCCGGCATCCTGGTCTGGTCCAACTCCGACTGACTGGTCCAACTCCGACTGAACCCCGCCACCGAACGAAGCAACGACCGCCTCGGGCTGCCGCCGGGGTCGACACGGTTTTCGAACACCGGATGGCGGTTGCGTGTTGTCGGGGCGGGTGCCGGTTCCCCTGCGGCCGGCGGCGGATCGGTTCCCGGCCTTACGGGCCTGCCGATCCCGCGGACACGGGCAGCACTGCCCATGAACCCGGTCGCGACCCGCAGCTGACCACGGCGGCGCGTTCGTCGAGAGCCGTCCGGGACATCCGGTCCCATTCGTTGCCCGAGTGGTCCCGGGATCTGCGTGCGAACGGAGCGTGGTGTCCACGCGCCTCGACCGCCCCGCGTCACTGCGACGGCTCACCGGCCCGCCGAATGTGGTGGAGTCGGTGTCATTGCGCGGCGACCAGGCGGTTGCCTCGGGCGGGCCGATGCCGGCGTCCGGTCGACGAACACAGGCGATTTCTGTTAGCCGGACGGCGGTTGTGCCCCGGCGTCTCGGATCGGGTGCGGCGGTTTCCGGAACGCCCCGGGCGCGGGTCAAACTCCCATCCGCACCTCTCATTTCGTAGCGCGTGCTCGGGAGGGGAACCCGCCTTTCAGGGCACATCGCACCGGCGCTCTCGCAGAACTCTCACAGATGTTCGTTCATGAGAACGATCGCGCGCGACAGCCGCAGCCCGAAGCTGCCCGGTGCGACTGAGCTCATGCAGAGTCGGCGTCGCGGCGCAGCGTGAACCAGAAGGTCGGGACCGGGTTCGTGCCGGGCGTCACGTCGTCCAGCTGCCACCCGGAGAACCTGGCGCTGAGTTCGTCCGCGGTGACGCC
>NZ_JBSFEO010000086.1:0-25911 GCF_053594475.1 Embleya sp. NPDC001921 | reverse complement strand
CCCCGCTGGAAGTCCCCGGCGACCTGGTCCGCCTCTCCGTCGGCATCGAATCCGCCGACGACCTCCTGGCAGACCTGGAACGAGCACTGGGCTGACCGGTCACCACGAAGGTGGTCCGGGTGGCCGTGGCCGATCTGCCCGGCCACGGCCGCCCCGTCCCTGCGATCCGCTCCCGCGATCCACCGCCGTGGCCGTGGCCGTCAGTCGTCCCAAACCCAGACCTTGTGGGTCCGGATCTCGCCGCCGAGAGTCCGTGGCGGAGGCAACGGTTGGTCGCCGATGGGGCGGCGCCCCAAGGGCACGACCACGGTGCTCCCACTCTCCTCGTCGTGGCGCACGCGTGCGCGCAGTCCGAACACGTCGAGCAGCATGTCCTCCGTGAGGACGTCCCTCGGCGGGCCCTGCGCGACCACGCGGCCGTCCTTCATGGCCACGAGTCGGGTGGCGTAGCGGGCGGCGAGCGAGAGCTCGTGAAGCACCATCACCACGGTGCGATTAGTCTCGGCGTGCAGTTCCTCCACCAGGTCGAGGACATCGATCTGATGGGCCAGGTCGAGGTGCGTGGTCGGTTCGTCGAGCAACAGCAGGTCGGTTTCCTGCGCGAGTGTCATCGCGATCCAGGCCCGCTGCCGCTGTCCTCCGGACAACTCCTCCATGGGCCGTTCCGCCAGTTCGTACATGCCGGTTCGCCGTAGCGCCTGCTCGACCGCCGCCTTGTCGTCGACGGACCAGCGGCGATACCACGATTGATGCGGATGGCGCCCCCGGGCGACGAGGTCGGCGACGGTGATTCCTTCGGGCGCCACAGGTGACTGGGGGAGAAGGCTGACCCGTTCCGCCACCCGTCTTGTGGAGATGCCGTGGATGGGGCGACCGTCCAGGAGCACTGCTCCCTTCCTGGGGTGAAGGAGTCGACCGAACGCGCGCAGGAGGGTCGACTTCCCGCATCCGTTCGGTCCGATGATCGCCGTCACCGAACCCTCGGGGATGTCCAGGTCGAGATCGTGCACCACGGTTCGATCTCCGTAGCCCAGTTCCAGGTTGGTCGCGCGCAGGCGCGTGGGGGGTGGGGCGAGGGGTTCGTGCTCGCCGGGGAGGACCCGGTCCGGACTCGCGTTCATGTTCCGTGTGTCTTTCCGCTTCTTACCAGCAGGTACATGAGGTACGGGGCTCCCAGGGCCGCCGTGAGAATGCCGACGGGCAACTGCTTGTCGCCGAACGCGGTGCGGCCGAGGACATCGGCCCAGGTCGTCAGTGCGGCCCCCAGCAGGGCCGAGGTGAGCAACGGCGGGGTTCCGGTCCGAAGAAGACGCAGCGCCAGTTGGGGACTGACGAGCGCCACGAACGCGATCGGTCCCGCGGCGGCGGTGGCGGTCGCCGTGAGCACGACAGCGGTGAGCAGGAGCATCGATCGTGCGGCATCGAGTCGCACACCCAGTCCCCTCGCGGTGTCGTCGTCGAAGTTCAGCGCGCCGAAGGGGAAGGAGAGCATCAACATCGCGGGCAGCGCCAACGTCAGGGCCAGGGTCACGGCCACGGCGTCGTCCCAGGTGACGGCGTTGAGGCTGCCGGTCAGCCACACGATCGCGCGTCCGGCGTCGACGATGGAGGCCTTGATGAGCAACCAGGACACCAGGCTCGACAACAAGGCCTGGATCCCGATGCCCACCAGGAGCACTCGATTTCCCGACAGGCCCCCGCGGAGGGCGAGGACGTACACGGCGGCGGCGGCCGTCAGCCCGCCGAGGATCGCGGCCGACGGGATGCCGATCCGTGCCAGGGAGCCGCCGACGCCGCCGTAGCTGCCGCCGAGCACGATGACGGAGACGGCTCCTACCGCCGCTCCCGAGGTGACACCCAGAATCTCCGGACTTGCCAACGGATTTCGCGCGATGCCCTGGACGATCGCGCCCGAGAGTCCCAGAGCCGCGCCCACCGTGGCACCGACGACCACGCGCGGGAGCCGGAAGTCGATCACGATCATTCGATCGCCTGCCTCCCCGCCGCCGAGGAGGATACGGATTACGTCGAGCGTCGGGATCGGGACATCGCCGCGCGCCACGCCGACGACGAACGCCGTGATCAAGGCCAGGACGGTGACACAGGGGACCAGGACAACCCGGGGTCGGAAGCGCGCCGACAGGGGACCGATCCTGAGAGCGATTCCCGCTACGCCACCACGACCGCCGAGCGACGCGTCGTTCGTAGTCGCCGGTTCGGTCGCGACCACCGACCGTCGGAGCCGGCGCGCCGCCTTCATGCCCGCACCGATCCACGTCGGCGGACCAGGTGGATGAAGACGGGCGCGCCGACGAAGGCGAGCATGATTCCAGCGGGAAGTTCTCCCGGTCTGGCGACCAGTCGACCCAGGATGTCGGCAGCCAGAAGCAGAATGGCGCCGAGAAGCCCGGCCTGGACGAGCATTCGGCGGTAGTCGGGGCCCGCGCGGGCACGCGCGATGTGCGCCGCCATGAGGCCGACGAAACCGATCGGCCCGCACGCGGCGACGGCCACGCCGGTCAGCAGTGTGATCGCGAGCATGCCCGTGAGTCGCCCCAGGCCGACCCGGACACCGAGAGCCCGAGCGACGTCCTCGCCCATCGACAACGCGTTGAGCGTGGAGGCGTTGGCCGCCGCGAGAAGCAATCCCACCGCGACGAACGGAAGCATGTCGTAGGTGATGTCGGCGGGCCGCCCACCGACCGAGCCGACCGTCCAGAACCGATAGACGTCCAGGGCTCGTTCGTCGAGCACGAGCATCGCGGCGGTGAGCGCGCCGAACAGTGCGTGCGCCGCCGCGCCGCCCAACGCGAGGGTGATCGGGCTCGTTCCTCCGCGCGCGGATCTGCCGAGGACGAAGACGACCATGCCGGCGAGCATCGCACCGAGGAAGCCGAACCAGACGTATCCGTGGAGGGTGGTGATCCCGAGCAGGAAGATGCCGGCCACGACGAACAGCCCGGCGCCCGCGCTGACTCCGAGCAGGACGGGATCGGCGATCGGGTTGCGGGTGTGACCTTGCATCAGCACTCCCGCGACGCCGAGCGCGACGCCGGTGACCACGGCGAGGGAGGTGCGCGGCAGGCGCAACGACCGTACGATCACGTCCCCCTCGGTTCCGGTGGGACTCCAAAGCCCGTGCCAGACCTGCGGAATCGTGAGTGTTCTCGTGCCGAGCGCCACGCTGCACACGACGGCGACGGCGACCAGGACGATCAGGAACGCCGGTCCTCGTCCGTGACGCTTCGTGTGCCCTCGCCGGGGAGCCCGAGTCGAAGGTGTCGACATCGGCGCCTTTCTCATATCGAGCCGTACTTAGGCGAGCCTACCCTTACTCGAATTCATCGAGTCGAACAGGGGAATCACCATGAAATCTCACTGGTCCACCGTCCTTCGGCGTGGTGCGATCCTTACCGCAACTGCGGCACTCCTGTTCACGACGTCGGCCTGCGGAAGTTCGGACGACGGCAAGAGCGCGGGCAAGGCGTCCACGAAGGACTCGCAGGCGACCTTCCCACGCACCGTCGACCACGCGATGGGCCGCACCGAGATCCCCGCCAAGCCCAAGCGTGTCGTCGCGCTCGACATGACCTTCGTCGATGCCTCGCTGGCACTCCAGGCGGAAGTCGTCGGCTTCACCACGCTGGCCGGTTCCGGGGACAAGCTTCCTTCGTACTTCGGCGACGACGCCCGTACTTACGCGCCCGATGCCAGACCCGTCGGCACGCTGAGCGAACCCGGTCTGGAGAAGATCGCCGCTCTCAAGCCGGATCTGATCCTGTCCGCGAAGGTGCGGCACGAGAAGCTGTACAAGCAACTGAGCGCCATAGCGCCCACGGTGTTCTCGGAGAACACCGGCGCCGGTTGGCAGGGCAATCTCGAACTGGTCGGCCGATCGCTCGGCCGCGAGGACCTCGCGCGGGAGCGGCTCGCCGCGTTCACCACCCGTGCCCGCGCGATCGGGGACAACGTCCGCCGGGTCCAGGGAAAGAACCCCGAGGTTTCGGTGGTGCGATTTGTGGACGGCCCCACCCGCGTGTACAAGGAGGACACCTACATCGGCGTCGTCGTGAACGCCCTCGGCTTCGCCAAGCCCGCCGCGGCGACCGGAACCGGCTTCAACACGGAGATCTCCGACGAGGAGATCAAGAAGATGGACGCGGACGACATCTTCATCTCCACGTACGCCGACAAGGACGGCCTGTCCAAGCAGACGAAGGAGAAGTTCGCCGCCAACCCCTTGTGGAAGCAACTCAAGGGCACCGTCCACGAAGTGAACGACACGACGTGGATGAGCGCGGTGGGTCTGTACGGCGCCAACTCCGTGCTGGACGACATAGCCCGCATATACCGGGTCCACGACGCCCGGAAGTGAGCGCGCAGTTCGCGATCCTTGCCGGTGCCACGGCGTGCGTGCGGCGGCGAAACCGACTACGCGGCGGCCGACGCGCATTCGTCGCGCGTCGGCCGCGCCGTCGGGCGTGAGCCGGCCGCACACGTCGGGACGGCGCGTTTGTCCAATGCTCGCGCGCCGGGGCCCGGCACGATCTGGTCGCGCGACGAAGGCTCCCGAGATCGGGGACGTCGCGTCGCGACCCGACCCTCGCGGACGGGGTCGGATGTTCCGAAGGGGAGAGGGAATTCGCCGCAGGTGCCGAAGCAAGAAACCGCGGACGGGCGGACCGGTCGGTCTCCACGCGGCCGCAACCAGCCTTGCGACGCCCGCGTCGGACCCGGCCGTGCCGGGCGTCACGAGACGTCGTCCTGATGCCCACGATCTCCGTGCTGACACCGGTTCGCCCCGGCGGGGAGACATATCTCGCGGAGACCCATGCCTCGGTTGCCGAGCAGCGGTTGCCACGTGGATGGTCACTCCAGTGGGTTCTTCAAGTGGACGGCGAGACATACGCGCCCACGGCGTCCATACCCGACGCCGCGTGGATCTCCAAGGGATATGGACCGTCGGGTGGGGCCGCGCGCGCACGCACCCTTGGACTGACCCGGGTAGCAGGCAAGTTGACGCGCTGTCTGGACGCCGACGACCTCTTTCCGGACGAGGAGACCCTGCATCGCGACATCGAGACACTGACGGCGGATCCGACACTGGGGTGGTGTGTGGCACCGTGTCTGGACATGTGGCCCGACGGCTCGCTCGTGCCCGGCCCCCGGGATCCGGCGCCGGGTCGATTGTCCTCCGGGGCCTTGCTCGAAGGTCTGTTGGGGCACCGGTTCCCTGTGATGGGGACGACGATGACGGCGCACACCGACCTGATCCGAGCCCTCGGCGCGTGGCCGGCGCTCCCGGGAGCCGAGGACGCGGCCCTTCTGGTGGCCGCCTCGATTGTCGCCGACGGCTGGATGCAGGGCACGCCCGGGGAGCTCTACCGCAAACACGCCACCCAGAACACGTCGTCCGCGACCCATCACGACACACGGCTTCGGGACATGCGCGTGAGCAGCATCATCGACCACGCGCACGCCCTGGTGCGAACGGGCTGGCGTTGGCCGCCGCAGCACGTGCTGTCGGTGGATCGGGCAACCACGTCGCGCCCGGCCGAACAGCACGACGGAGACCGCACGTCGACCGCGGTCGATCGACGAGCACAGGCCGGTTGGATACGCGAGGCGACGAGGCCGCCCCGGGTTCCGCGAGACGATTCATGACGGGGTGTGGGCATTGGCGGCGTTGACCTGGGTGACCTCGGCGGGCGGACCGCTGATCGTTGTCCCCGACGTGCTGAGAAGCCTCTGGCAGGGGGTCGACGAGGACAGCTTTGACACCTACGACTCCTTCGAGGACTGGGGCGACTATGGCCGTGCGTGCGCTGCGACCAGCGGATCGTCAGCGCAGAGTCGAAACGTCGCGTTGATTCCCGTCGGTGGTGCTCACGCCCTCGTCCTGGGAGACGGGCACGCGTCGACGACCTTTCTCCCGGAGCGTCGGCTCTTCATCCAATACGCTCCGGACGGCCCCGAGACCGAGTTCCTCGAGGGCCTCGACCAGGCCCTGGCGGAGGTCCGTTGGGCGGACGGCGACCTGTTCTGGACCGTTCCCGGCCCCTGCACATTGTTCGATGCGGCGTGGCCTGGCGACGAGACCGACGAGCACCTGCGGGTCGACATCCCCGCCGGCCGCTATTGCGTCCGGGTCGCCGATGCCGGTCACATCTTCATCCGGCTCGACACGCCCCCCAGCCCCGCACGTTGATGGTCCCGTATCCGGAGAGCGCGCCCCGGATGCCACGCTCGCCGACGCAGACGTGGAGACAAGGCCCGACTTGGTCTCGGCGTTCCGGCCGGCTTCGGAGCGGGCGACGGCGGGACTCGGTGCCGATGTCGATGAGGGCGCGGATCCCGGTCCGGTGTGTGGATTGCCCGTCGAGGCACGCGTTTCCCCGACCGACTTCGATGCGTCGCGTTTCTCCGGGCGCCCGTAGGCGGCATCGAGCAGCATGTTCCTCGGCCGAGAGCTCCACCGGGCTCCCGACTGTCTGCGGCCGCATTCCTTTGTCCGGGCGAAAGTTCGTTCAGGGATGTCAGGTTGAAGGTGTCGGGTTGAAGCGTGAGCGATCCTCACCGCGTCGATGCCACCGCCTCGGAGTCGCCACACCCACCTGCAGCACATTCCCCTTCCGGGAGGACCGCCGCATGTTCGTGTTCGCGCACGTCAGTAGCACCCACATCGACGGCACGCGGCGCAGCGCGGCGCGCATCCGGACGGTGATGAGCTACCTGGACGCCTTTCCCGGAGACCTCGACGCGGTCTTGGTGACAGGCGATGTCACCGACAAGGGTTTGCCGGCCGAATACGCCGGGGCCCGTGCCCTCTTGGCGTCTCGGCATCCGGTCCTGGCGCTGCCCGGAAGCCACGATGTGCGTGGACTGTTTCGGGCGGGGCTGCTCGGCGACCCGAGCGGCGTCGACTGCGATGGTCCGATCAATCGTGTGTATCGCTCCGGCAACGCCATTTACGTGCTCTGCGACTGGTCGATCGCAGGTCGCGCCGGTGGCCCGATGGCCAATGAGACGCTGGCGTGGCTGGGTGACATCCTCGATGCGTCCGTCGGGGGCGCCCCGGTGTTCGTCGCCTTCCACCATTCGCCGGTCGAACTGGGCGTCCCGAACGCCGACCCGGCCCGTCGGTTCGGCGCCGACCGGCTCGCGGAAGTGGTCGCGAATCGGCCCGATGTCGTGGCTTTCCTCTGCGGACACGCTCATGCCCCGGTGACCACAACGTTCGCGGGAAGGCCGCTGATCATCGCGCCGGGGGTGGTCTCCGGAGTCCGTCTGCCATGGGAACATCCTGGGGCGGACACATGCGTCGATCCGGTGATTCCGCCCGCACTGGCCTTCCACGTATTCGACGACGGCGGCAGATTGACCACTCACTATCGAGTCGTGCGTTGAGCTCGCGGGTTCGCGGCGGCAGCCTCGAGGTGGTCGGCCCCATCGCGCTGCGGGATCACCCCAGCGGCGACACCCCCACCGCACGATTCCGACAGCACGATGGGACCTCTCCCGACCGTGGCGACCTGCACGGGTTGCGACACCTCGACAACGCCACGCCGATGCCCTGCCACGTCCGGACCACTCGTCCATGATCGCCCGCGAGGATTATCGGCGCCAGGAAAAACCCGTCGCGATGAGCCCGGGGCGGGTGGCCCACCGGGGAGCGGAGGTCCGTCGGTCGGTTCCGAATGCCGCGCGGGAAAGGGCCGTGCGAAACCCTTCCCCGCGCGGAGTCGGTGGCGTGAAGAATTCGAGGAAGTGGAGGCGTCGTCACCCCGTTCCGGATTCCCGGTACTCCACTCGCAGACTCCACGCCGATGCTCGCCGTATGAGCCGACGGGCGATCATCAAGAGCCGCTCCCTGCCATGAGAGGTCTTGTACGCCCTGTGCGGTCCGGCTCACTCGGCGAGCGGGTCATCATCCGCGAGGACTCGCTACACCTCGCATCGATGACCCGACCCGGAATCGGGACGTGACGTCCCGCCCTCCGTATGCGATAGAGCCTCTCGCGGGTCTCATCGGTTGCCAAGGTGGTCGAGGGCAAGAATTCTCTGGGGTCTGCTCGTGTGCGGCTTTCTCTTGATGTCGTGCGGTATTTCCTGCCCGGGTGTCCAGTCGGGTGTCCACCGAATCGGAACCCGTATGTTGTGCGATCCACATATCCTCCCTCGAAATTCCCGCCTCTAGGTTGGAAATCCCGCTGTCGGACGGAAGGAATCGGCCACATGGGCCCGCTCGTGCAGGATTACCGCGAGGACGATCTCGCGGCGGTGGTGCATCTCATCGACACTACGGCGGAACTCGGACAGGAATCGGTCTTCTCCCTCTCGGAGTGCATCTCCGCCCTTACTTCGCGACAACCCGCCGTAGTCGCCCGTCGCGAGGGGGTCGTGGTGGGCGCCGCGCTGGCTACGGTCTCCGAGGGCAGAGCCTGGGTCATGCGGATCGCACTGGAGCCACACATGCGCGGGCAGGGGTTGACCAGTTCCCTGCTCCTCGCGCTGGAGCGCCGCCTGGTCGAGGCCCGGGTGCGACGTATCGCCTACGTCCTGCCGGAGGAGGACAACCGGGAACTCGGCTTGCGCAACGCCGGCTACGAACGCAAGCCCGCAGTTGCCTACTTCGAGAAGATCGAGCCGGTCGACGACCACGCGGCCGAGACCCTGGACCGCCTCGGCGGCCGGATGCCGCCCGGTGACCTGTGGGCGAAGGTGGCCGGCATGGAAGTGGAGAAGGACCTCATCGAACGGCGAGTGGTCCTACCCCTCGCCGACCCCGAGCGTGCAGGCCGCCACGGTGTCGAACCGCCGCGTGCGATCGCGCTCTTCGGCCCTCCGGGGACCGGCAAGACAACCTTCGCCCGGGCGATCGCCTCCCGACTGGGGTGGCCCTTCGTGGAGCTGCTTCCCTCGCGACTGGCCGACAGCGGGAACCTGGCCGCCGCGTTGCGCGAGGCGTTCGGCCGACTGTCCCGGGTGGATCGCGTGGTGGTGTTCATCGACGAGGTCGAGGAGATCGCCCCGGTGCGAGGTGCCGGTTCCTCGGCCGCACACGCGGTGACCAACGAATTGCTGAAGCTCATCCCCGCGTTCCGCGAACAGGACGAACGCCTCCTGGTGTGTGCGACCAACTCGGTGCGCTCGCTGGATCCGGCCTTTTTGCGACCCGGGCGGTTCGACTACCTCATTCCGGTGGGCACCCCGGACCCCGACGCCCGCCGCGCGATGTGGGCCCACCATGCCGCCGGCCGGTCCGATGTCGACCTCGACGCGCTGGTGCGGGCGAGTGACTCACTCACGCCGGCGGACATCGGACACGCCGCCCGGATCGCGGCCCAGGCATCCTTCGAACGCGATCTCGGCCTTGGTCTCGGTCTCGGTCTCGGGACAGGCGAATCGCATCGGCCCGGGGCCGACACCGACGACTATCTGATGGCCTTGGCCCAGACCCGTCCCACGGTCACAGCCCTCATGATCGAAAATTTCGAGCAGGACATCACCACACACGCCCGGGTGTGAGCTCGTCGACGTGGCGATTCGCGAGTGCGCCCGGACACCACGGTAGCGGCAGGGTCGGCGACGAGAGATCTTCGCCGATTCCCGGGCGGGCTTGCATCATCGCGACGAGCGACTCATAGGTCCTCCGAGGGGCGCCGCGCGAAGCGTCGAGTGGCGTGTTTTTCCAAGTTCGGGGATCTCGACCGGATGAGACTCGGCACTGCCGAGGCAAACCGATTCGGCTCTCCCGTGGGTGGCCGGGTGGTTTCGGGCCGACTCGGCCACCCTGGGTCGGATCGCGATCGGGTCCGCGCATCGAGTGCGGAAGTGCGCGCGGGCGTGTGAGAGGTGACACGGCGGTAGCCACACCAGCGACGGCTCGCCTCGACCTGTGCCCGCGAACGACTCGACGCGGCACCCACGGCATCGCCGTTCAATGCGTCGAGTTCGGCCGTCGTACGCCAAAGGTTGTGCGCGACGCGTCTTCCGCCGGACACCTTCGAGATCGTTGGCCTTCCTCGTCAACCGGTTGCCTCGCTCGGGCGTATGTCTCGTGAGATCCGTTCACGCACCTGGAGCCGGTTTGACCGTCGCGGAGTTCGAGGAGTTCTACAGGCATTCGGTCAGATCCTTGGTGGGGCAGATCCACCTGTTGAACGGTGATCTGCAAGAGGCTCAGGACGTGGTCCAGGAGGCGTTCGTCCGGGCCTGGACACGGAGAGCCGGGCTGAACGTCGATGGGACCCCGGAGGCATGGGTCCGGACTGTCGCCTGGCGGCTGGCGGTCAGCCGGTGGCGCAAACGAAGGCGCGCCACGGAGGCATGGCGACGTCACGACGGACGGGCTCCGGCGGCAGCCGTGCCCGGCCCGGAGACGGTCGATCTGGTCGCAGCCCTGCGTCGGCTCTCCGATCGACAGCGTTGGACCGCCGTTCTGTACTACGTCTGCGATCTGTCGGTCGATCAGGTCGCGGCCGAGACCGGGATATCCGCAGGGGCTGTCAAAACCCACCTGTCACGGGCGCGGGCCGCCCTCGGCCCCTACCTGATGGACGATCTGATCAGCCCGGAGGACCGCAGTGCCTGACGACGTGAATGAGGACGCACTCGCCGGCGCACTCAAGCGTGCCGCGGACGCGGGCGCCCGACAGATCATGCCCTTGTCCGCCGCCGGCATCACGGTGCTCGCCGTCCGCCGACGCCGCAGGAAGCTCGCCGTGACAGCTTCGGCGATCGCGTGTCTGCTCATCGGTACAGGCACGATGCTCGCCGCAGGCCTCGACCCGGACGCCCCGTCCGCGCCCACAGGTCCGACGGTGGGCCCTGTCCGCTCCTCGTTCTCGTTGCCTCCGCCTCCGTCTCCGCCGTTGCCATCGCGGCTCGCCTCACCGGCCCCGTTCGAGGCGTCGAGCTCATCGACATCGGCCGCGACGACTCCGCCGTCGACCAGTTCCGAAACGGCGCTTGCGACTGCTCCGAACGACCGCTGACAGCGACAAAACCCCGTCAACGCAAGGAACGCACATGCCCGGAGTTCGCCGCGGCACACCCGAAACCTCGCCGCCGGTGTCGTTGTCCGACAGCGATGTGGCCGAACCCGATATCCCGATCGCACGAAACGATGTCGGTCGCCACGGCCCTCATCTGCTGGCTGCCATCCTCTTCGTCGCGTACGCGACCGTTTCGGTGTGCCGATTCCGACGCTTGGAGACCATGTCCTGGGACCTGGGCATCTTCGAACAGGTCGTGCGGGCGTACGCGCGGTTGGACGCGCCGATCGCCGACCTCAAGGGCCCGGGCGCCAACATTCTCGGTGACCACTTCAGTCCCATCCTCGTTCTACTGGCGCCCGCCTACCGGATCTTCGCCACTCCCGTCACCCTGCTGATCGCACAGTCCGCGCTGTTCGCCGTCTCCGCGATCCCGGTCACGCGCGCGGCGACTCGGGTCCTGGGTCGCGGGAGGGGTCTTGCGATCGGTGTTGCGTACGGCCTGTCCTGGGGACTACAGCGAGCGGTCGACTTCGACTTCCACGAGATCTGCTTCGCCGTACCGCTGATCGCCTTCTCCCTGGAGGCGCTCTTGGCGGAGCGCCGAAGGGCGGCCTTGTTCTGGGCAGCGCCACTCGTTCTGGTCAAGGAGGATTTGGGGTTGACCGCAGCCGCGATCGCAGTGCTCGTCGGGTGGCGGGCGCGTGGTTCGGGCAAACGCGACCTGCCCTATGCGGTCGGCGTGGCCGCCTTGGGTGTCGCTACCACCGTGGTGGCTCTCGTCTGGATCATCCCAGCCTTCAACTCCGGTGGCTCGTACGCCTATTGGGACAAGCTCGGGGACGACACGGGCCCTGTGGCCGCCCTGACGACCGCATTGGACACCAAGACACGCACCTTCCTGTGGATCATGCTTCCGACGACAGGCCTCTTGGCTCTGCGATCCCCCTTGTTTCTCGTGGCGGTTCCCACGCTCGGCTGGCGATTCGTCTCCGCGGATGACCACTACTGGGGCACAGACTGGCACTACAACGCCGTCCTGATGCCGATTGTCCTGCTCGCCCTGGTCGACACCCTCGGCAGACTCCGCAGGTCTCGGCGCAGCCGTGTGCGCGTGTTCGCCTCCCACTTGCCCGCAACCCTGTGCGGAGCGGCACTCGCGCTGACCACCATGATGCCCCTGTCGGCTCTGACGACAGGGGACACCTATCGTCAGAGTTCACGGGCGACCGCCGCCGAGCGACTCCTGGACCGAATACCCGACGGTGCGACGGTCGAGGCCGACGTTCCGTCGCTCAGCAGACTCACCTCCCGCTGCCGGGTGTTCTGGCTCGGCTCGGCTCCCGGTGTCAACCCGCAGTACATCGCCTTCGACAACGCCTCCGACTGGGTCGACAACCCCATCGCCTACGCCAAGCAACTTCACCCCGAAGTCGACTACACGACTGTCTCAGCAGCCACCGGAGGCTTCGTTCTCTTGCGGCAGCAAAGTTCGTAGCGGGAAGTACTTCGTGTGCCGAGGCTGGGGAAACGGCTGTTTCGGATCGGAGCAATGTTCCACGGGGCGACGGGGACGCGCCCGCCGGGCGTATTGCCCCAAGGGCTCGGTTGCTCATCGTTCGACGATGGCAACCCGCTCGGGCGGGTTGCCGGGATCCAGTCCGTTCTTGTGGTCCACCCCGTCGCCGGCAGGCGGGGTTTTGTGCTCATCCTTTGTGAGGCCGGGCACCGGTGTCGGGGGTCCCCATGGTTCGGCGAGTTCCCGGAGGGTGTCGTCGAGGGTTCGCGTGGGTTCCCCGGGCGGCGGCGCATCCGGTGTCGGTGAACGCGTCGCCCCTGCCTGGGAATCGGGTGCCTCGGTCGGGCCCTCCTCTTCCATCCTCGCCGTCGGGCTCACCCAGGGATTCGTAGGGGCCCTCTCCTCGGCGAGGGCGGCCTCCCGAAGGCGCGAGAGAAGCGATGCGCGGTGCAACTTTCCTGTTCGATGGTCCAGTTGCTCGCTCATCATGGCGAGCGCGTGCGTGAGCGCGGGAGCGGCGTTCCGCATCTTCTCGGTCGGCCCGAGAGCGGAGACAACGGTTTCGGCCAGAACCGGGGCCTGATCACCGTAGAGATGTATGTGCGCTCCGGACTCTGCTACGAGTTCGTTGATATCCATTGCGGCGTTTCTGCCGAGTATCTCCGCAGCCTTCGCAGGAGTTGCATTGGCCTCCTTGGTTTTCTGGTTGACGAGATCGTAGGCATCCGTGCGGTAATCATATAAATCTACTTCGGGATGATCTCTGCTGCTGTATGGAGTATTGGGAGAACGAGGCAGCGGAAATGGCTGCATATGCTGATAGTGGCGCAGATGTTCGAGTTCGTGGATCATGGAATGCGCGGCAGCGAACCGCGCATCACCACGGGTCATGGCCCCGACGATCTCCCTGAAGGACGGCCAGTTCTTCTGTAAGAGCTGCCGATTGAAACGCACTTCGCGAGTAGGTGGGTGGGCCTCGGCAACGAGGATCGCATCGGCCATCTCGGGCTTCTTCAAGGGGGTGACGGCGATCCGGCTGACGGGGACGTCAGGATGCAGTCGAGACCAGTGAACCGCAGCGAGGGCGAGCTGCTTCAGGGTATAGAGGCGCCCGTTGTCCAGCAGCAGCGGTGTGGGGCGGCCGGTCGCGCGCGCGATCTCGACTTCCGACAAACGAGCGACGTCCTTCGTCGTCCTTGCGGCAACCAGCCGCCGCACGAACTGCTCTTCCCACACGACACCTTCCACCATTGCCTCACTCCGATCTCTCGTGGTCGGTGCCTCGGAACCTGTCCGGCCGACGACGGACCGCCCGACCTTGTTACCTGTGACGAGGTCGAGCGGGCCGTCGACGTGTCGTCAGTCCTGCGTGGGCCTGGGCGTCGCGAAGTCCCAGACCAGGATGCGGCCGTGCTCGGTGCCCACCACGAATTGCTGTGCGCCGGGGGCCCAGCCGCCGCCAACGAAGTAGTTCCGACCCGAGTCGGCGTGAACGAGACAGGCGACGGGGTCTCCGGTGGGGTCGTACATGACCACTTCACGGGTCAGGACGATCGTGGCGGCGACGCTGCCGTCCGGGCTCCAACGCACGGCGATCGCCTTGCCGTGCGAGTCGAGTGGGGTGCAGTAGCCGGAGTCGACGTCGAAGAGCGCCACGCGCGTGATGTCGTCGCCGACGAGCGCATGCCGGCCGTCGGGAGCCACGCCCACGGCGAGGACCGGGACGTTCTCCTCGTTGTCGAAGCGCAGTTCGCGCCCGGCGACGGGAGGCAGGCCGGTGTAGACGTCGACGCCGTCGTTGCGTCCGGCGGCGATGACCCCGCCGTCCGGCGTCATGCCGATCGCGAGGCAATCCAAGCCGGTTCCCGTGAGAAGGGTCTTGGGCCGCAACTTTTGGATGCCGCCGTCGTAGTGCCGGTCGCCGGCCGCGACCACGACGCGTGAACCGTCCGCGGTCGCGGCGACGTCGAGCACCGAGCCGTCCGACTTGATCTGCCACGACCGCGACGTCTTGAGCTTGTCCCTGGTCAACTCGTAGACGAAGACGTCGAGGATGCTGACGACGAGTATTCGGCGGTCGGTCAAACCGACGATGGATTTGGTGCCCCATTCGCCGGCCAGCGGAAAGACGCTGATGGCCCCGGAACGCAGGTCTACGACGGCCAGTTGATCCAGATCACTGATCACCGCGATGGGTGCGTCGGGGAGTACTGCTGCGGCGCGGCACTTGCTCAGCCCGGTGTCGAATTCCTTGAGCACGGGAGTGTCGTTGCTCCGGACCAGATCATAAGTGGTCATGCGCATGATCCAACCACTTGTGACCGGGTGGTGATGCTCTGCTGATCGATGTGGTCGTGGGTGGGTGTTCTCGGCCTACGAGCCCGGTATTCGTGCGGTGGGGTTCGTTCACGACTTTCACAGCGGTGACATGGTGTACTCGGTGCGCGGACTACCTCGCAGGGCGCGTCAGCGCCACACTGATCGCTCCATGAGCCCGGCCCGAATGGCGCGAGCGTCGTCCTCCAGGGTGGCGGACATGGCGCAGCCTTCGGTCCGGGCGATGCCGATCGCACGGCCGCCGGGTAGCGCCACCACCCCGCCGAAGCGCAGGTCGCCCGCAAACCACAGTCGGCCACCGCGGCGCATCACCTCGGTGTGTGCCTCGGCCGACCAGGTCGCGCGGAGCTCGCGTGATACAGGTTGTCCGCGCGCAGCAGCCAGACATAACGCGAGGATGCCGTGGATTCGACCTGACACTGCCATTCCCGCCATGTGTACGCGGCGAGTACGGGTTGGATCCGCTGGCGCAGGCGAACGTCCGCGATGACACACGAGACCACGTTCGCCGATCCGGTGACGGCGACGACCACCGCGATCCAACCGAACCACGGTCCGAGATCCCCGACACGGGTCGCGGCGGTGAGACACCCTGCGGCCGTCGCGAGAACGCACGCGAGTGCCAGGCAAAGCGCCGATCCGTGAGGTTGCATCTCCGCGCGTTGGACGTGCGCGAGTACTCCCGGGAAGTCGAGCGCGGGCCGCGCCGAGATTTCGAGACCGGGATCCGGGTCCGACTCCGGCAGCTTCTGGGACCTTCCTCACGGCGCATGTACAGGATGCAAGGCTAGGGCTCCACGGCCATCCTCGGATCGGATAGATGCGCCCCGGGCATGACGGTGCCGCGAGGGAGGCGACGGCGACTTCATGCCACTCTTCGTCACGGGCATCCGGACAGGAAGCTCCCCGAGGGCCAAGGCAAGACCGTATGGGACACGACCTGCCAAGCCGCGTACCGCCGCCAGCGTGGTCGACAAAGGCGTCACGTGCCGGGAATACGTCATTCCGGCGCAATTGCCCGCAGGACCACGATGCCGCCGCCGGAGCCTGCGCACGCGAGGAGATCCCCGGCGTCCGAGAAGACCACACGGAGTATGTGCCCTATTTCCGTGGGGGCCGGCTGGACAGGGGTTCCGGCGCCGGTAGCGGCGTCCTGCAGGCGAACTCTGCGCATGCCGCCGACTGCGAGCAGGGAGCCGTCGGGGGAGAAGTCCCAGCACGTCCCCCACGAGACCGATCGATGTGGATCCGGAACGGCCCATCCGAACTTGCCCGTCTCCAGCGAAATCGAGCATGGGCCCTGGTCGAAGCCCCCGTTGGCGATCAGGTGCCGCTCCGTCGGGTCGAAGCCGAGCGCTTTCACACGCAGGCCGGCCGAACTGTGGTCGTACGGGAAGGGGCGTGGGAAGCGGTGGTGGTGCACCTGCCGACCGGAGTCGACGTCCCAGACCTCGATGTCGGACGAAGTCGTGCCAAAGGCGAGGGCCAGAAGGCGTCCGGACGGGGACAGGGCGCCGGCCCGGCACTCGGGACGCCGAGCGACGTCGAGATCCAGCAGGGATTCCCAGGCATCGTCGACCACGCGGATTCGGGCTCCGGCATCGAAGACGAGTAGACGGCGCCGGGCCCGGTCCCATGAGGGCCGCACGTGGAACGGATTGAAGTTCGAGCTCCCCCGCAGCTCGTCGTGGGCGCCGAGAGTGTGCGACGTCCCGCTGCGGAGGTCCAGGTACCGGGTCTCCCCATCGAGTGCATAGACCACACCGCGTCCGTCCGCGCCGAAGCGGACGCTGTGGACGAACGCCTGTCCTGCTTTGGACGGTTCCGTGTGCACCAGCCGCCGGATCCCCGTCCGGACGTCGATCAGGTGGATTCCGGCTCCGGAACCCTTGAGCGTTGTGCCAACCACGAGGGTGTGCCCCTCGGGGTGCAGGTCGAGGGCCTCGGACGCAACGGGGGTTGGCACGGCGCAGACCAGGATCGATTCGCCGAAGGCCGCCTCCGCCGGGTCGCGGAGCGCCACGAACCCGCCGCGCATCCGCTGCCTTTGCTCCGTGGCCAAGGCGCACCGAGCCTCCCGCGGTGAGCCGTACTCCTTGCCGCTCTGTCGCAGCCGGCCCGTTGTCCCGGCTCTGCTCTCCCGCCGCAGCCACCCACCGTCCACCCACCGTCGTACATGTTTGGGTTTCGGGAAGCCCGGATGCACCAGCGCGACCACGTCTGTGTCCATGGTCGGGAAAGGCCAGGGCATCACACGGACAGGCCCGAGCGAGGGGGCGGATGCAGTCCCCGGTGCCCAACATCCGTCGTGTTCCTACAAGTTCGGAGATGAAGGCGGCTTCTAGCATGCTCGATGTCCGCTCGGCCGGTGAAGCAACCTACATGGTCGGCAACCTTGATCCGGGAGGAGCACGTCCCACGTGTCCACGCGTCGATCGGCGGTCACTGTCGTAACCGTTCTGGCGGCTTTCGCGGCCCTGTCCGCCTGCTCGCTCGACTTGGACGATCTCAAGGGTGAATCCGAAGCCGTCGAGCCCGCGAAGGCCACGGCCCCCGCATCGCCGAAGCCGCCTGTGAACGCGGAAACCGCGTATGTGGCACTGGGCGATTCTTATGCCGCGGGCGTCAAGATTCTTCCGCTTGTGCCCTCTGCGCCTTCCGGGTGCAGTCGCTCGGAGAACAACTACGCGCACGTGGTGGTCCAGCGCCGAAGCATCACCGATTTCGTGGACGCGACGTGCAGCGGCGCCAAGACGGACGACATGGTGGCGCCGCAGAAGGTCGCCGGTTCGCCGCCCCCACAACTGGACGCGCTGAGGCCGGATACCGAACTCGTCACGCTCGGCATCGGCGGCAACGATCTCGGGTTCACCGAGATTCTCCGAACGTGCGCGGACAAGGCGATCAGTATTACGTCATTGACCCCCTGCACGGACTTCTACACCGCCGGCGATCGGGACGAACTGGCTCGGCGCGTCGCCGAAACCGGTCCGAAGGTCGCCGTCACCATCACTGCCATCAGGCATCGTTCGCCGAAGGCACGCGTGCTCGTGGTGGGGTATCCGTCGATTCTCCCGGAGTCGGGACTCGGTTGCATCACCCAGGCGCCGTTCGCGCCGGGGGACCTGGGCTATCTGCGCACGCTGGTGCCCGCCTTGAACACCATGCTCGCCGAGCAGGCCGACAAGAACGGCGCCGAATACGTCGACGTCTACAAACCCGGCCTGGGTCACGACCTGTGCCAAGCGGACGGCACGAAGTGGATCGAGGGGGTGCGCCCGGCGGGCCAGGGTGCCCCGGTGCACCCGAACGCGCTCGGGCACCAGGGCATGGCCGAGGCCCTGCTCGCTCACATCGGGTGATCGTGGCGCTTGGCGCCCTACCCGGCAACGTTCACCTTGACGTCGCGGCGGCAGCGAAGTCCCTGCACCAGCGGGGCGGATCGACGAAGGAGGGCAGCCGCCTTCCGGCTGCTCGTCACGACCTCCGTGCCCCCGACCTGGTCGGCGGGGCCAAGGCTGAGCCACGGCGAGACCACGGTCGTGGACTCGTGTGTTCCGCCTCGCCGCCGTCGAGCGCTGCCTGCCGATTGGCAGCCACGGGACGAAGCCCTTCCTCGTGTGGGTTGTTGATGGCGTTTCCCGCTCACCTTTGGGCGTTCCGGACCGACGGTTGACGTCTGTTGCGCAGGCTGTCGGAATTCTCCTATCAAGCAACTTTTGACCACGGTATCGATGGTGCTGTCCAAGTGATCCAGTGTTCGGCCCTCGGTCAACACTTATATCCCACACGGGAGTTCATGATGAAGAAGCACATCAAGCGGTTTGTGCGATCCGTGATCGCCGCCGTCACCCTTACCGTGGGCATCGCCATCACCGCCCCGGCGGCGCACGCTGCGCCGTCCGCGGGGACCTCGACCTCGGGCGGCTCCAGCATCGCCGGCTACGCCTACGGCTACGGCAACGGCTACGGCAACAGCACGAACGGCTACGGCTACTGAGCCACGGATTGGGGGTCGTCGGATCGCCATCACCGATCCGGCGACCCTCGTTCACGGAGCACCGAGAGCTTCCTCAGCCGCCTGGTCGCATTGGTGTCCTATTGGTTGGTCCGGGATTCCATGAGTCTCCTTCGGAGGTGTCGGCGCCCTGGTCACCCCAGGATCCGCCCAGGATGTCCTTCGCTCGGCCATCGCGGCAGCCGTCGCGAACAGTTGCGGCAGTGTGCCGGCGAATTCCGGCACGAGGCGCAGGGCGACCGTCCAAATCTCGGCGTCGAGAGGGAGCCGCTCGCGCGCGAGTCGCCCGGCCTCGTTCTCGGCGGCGACCGCGACGGCCGCGGGCCGGACCTCGGCAAGTATCTCGTCGGCGGTGAGTAGACCCGCCCATCGAGCAGCGACCAGGTCCCGGTGGGTTTCCACCCGCATCTGCTTGGCGGCCAGTTCGGCGCGTGCGACTTGCGGCGAACTGGCCCTCGATCGTGGACGGACGAGGCTCTCCACCAGCGACGTCGGGCAATCAGGGTGGTGGACCACTAGGTATATGGAAGTGTCGGAGAGGCTCGAGCGGATGTGACGGAGACCTCGGCGGGCAATCCGCAGCCCCCGCGATCCCCAACTGCGCGTGGGAGGGCAACGATTCCTGCCGGTGCGCAGCGATGACGGCGGGCCAATCGACGGGAGTGCCGGCGGCCGTGACGATATGGCGGGCCTCGCTGCTCCGGATGGTCGTACGCAGCGAGCGGACGATCTCGGTCGCATCGGGACCCTTGGCCGTTTCGGCACGCATGTGGGCCAGACCGTCGCGTCGTTCGAGTGCGGCTCGGACGGACTCTGCGACGACGCCAGTGTGGTATCGCTTCACGGCCAACGCAGCTCGGACGGCGTCGGGCCCGTCGAGTTCCCACAACGTCAACAAGGCCTGGCAACACGCCCGTTCGATGTGCGGGGGACTCCGACGCCTGCCCATGACGGAGAGCGCGTGCCGCACCAGGGCAGGGTCCCGTGCGTACGGGAGGGCGACGACGAGGGGTCTGGCTCTTGTGGTGAGCAACTCCGCGCGCAGGGCGGGATCCAACGGATCGGTGCCGAGCCCGGCCGGATTGATCGATGGTCGTCGCGCCACGCTCGCCTGTTCGTCGCAAGTCGTGACGATGGAGCGGGGCGTCCGGTGGCTGGGAGTGATTGCGGGACGGAGGGCCATGCGGTCCGGTTTATCGACCGCAGGCGCACACTGCCTCTTGGGATGTGCGGCGGTTGTGTGAGCCGCCATCGGGTCGGCGCGGCGTTGGTTCGGTCCGTACGCCGACCCTCGGCTTGTTCGATGGTGCTCCCATCCGGGGAGGGCGAGGCTCGGCTGCTCGCGGCGGCCCTCCCCGGACGGTTACGCGGATTCGACGGGGAGGCCTGCTTCGACCCAATCCTGGATGCCCTCGCGGTACGTGCGGACGTTGGTGTAGCCGATGGCGGTGAGTCGGTCGGCGACCTGGCCGCTGTTGGGGCAGGCGGGGTTGGAGCAGTAGGTGACGATCGCGGCATCGAGGTCGGGGAGCAGCGAGGCCGCCTTCTCGTCGACGTCGCTCGGGGTCAGCGGGAGTGCGCCGGGCAGGTGCTGCTGGGCGTGGTACTCGCCACCCAGTGCGTCGAGGACGGTGACGGTGCCCGCGTCGATTGCCGTCTGGAGTTCGTCACGGGTGATGAGTGCGGTCATGGCCCCACCTTTCAGAGAAAGCGGACTTCGGTCCGCTTGTGCTGATGACATTAGCGGACTGTAGTCCGGATTCGCAATCCCGCCGCAGGCGCCGCACATGTCGTCCCGGAACGAGCGACCTGACGCGCGGCCGGGCTGGTGACTACCGCCGTCGATCCACGGCGCGCTCGCCGTTGCCGCCGGCCTCGAACACGCCACCCGCGTCCTGCCTGCGAGACAAGCGGCCGAACCCCGTCATGGCCGCCCGCCGACGCTGCTGAACCCGCATGGCACGCTCCGCTTCACGCACGGGATCGCGAGGCCGCGGGCACGATCAACTCTCCCCGTCGCTCCGCACATCGGTGCGGCTGTGCGCGCGGATCCAGTCCACGCTCCCCGCGAAAATCTGCTCCGCGTCGTGGTCGAGCGTGGCGATGTGGAAACTGTTGTCGAGGACGCGTTCCGTCAGTTCGGCGTTGCGCAGCCCCGCTCGGATGAGTTCGGCCGACCGCCCGTCGACGACATGGTCGATGCGGCTTCGAAACAGGAGCGTCGGCGCGATCACGTGGGACATCTCGTCGCGCACGGTCCGCCACAGTTGGGTGAGCTGGTACGCCGCGCGAACAGGAACTCTGTCGTAGCCGGCCGTGACGGCTCCCGGCTTCTTGACGTCCCCACCGATGCCGTGGCTGGTGCGCTTGAGTTGTGCGATCGCCGGGGCACGGCTCAGGAGTCGGGGTCCCAGGCTGCGAGTGCCCACCGAGGGGTTGACCAGTACGAGGCCGGAGACGGCATCCGGGTGTCGGGCCGCCAGATGGAGTGCGAGGGCACCGCCCATCGAGAAGCCGCACACGAACATCTCGTCGCAACGCTCACGCAGCTTGGTGAACGCCGCCTCCACGGCCCCGTACCAGTCCGACCAACGCGTGGTTTCCAGATCCTCCCATCGCGTCCCGTGACCCGGCAGGAGCGGTAGTACCACGGAATGATCCGCGGCCAGGTACTCGGCCCACGGACGCAGACTGATCGGAGTTCCAGCGAACCCGTGGGCCATCACGACCCCCGTTCGTCCACTGCCGGCGGCAAACGGGCGGGAACCCTCGGTCGGTTCGTCCCGCGAAGGGTTCTGGCGCTCTGTCGGCTCATGCACTGACGGGATGATTCCCGGCTCCGCACGCGCAGGACAAGGACAAAGGCGTCAGTCGTTACTCGAGGTCGCAACCGCTGCCGGTGGGTGACTGCCGAGGCCGGGCGGCCGTCCGGCTCCGGGTCCACAAACGCGCGGACTCGGGCACGATCGAACGAAGCGCGCACAGCCTCGGGCGGGACGCGGGCCGGCGCGCCCGGCACTTGTGAGCCACATCGGGCGGAAGGCCGTGCGCGGTCGAGTCGACCGGTGCGACAGGCCAGGCCGGCCGCACGGACGCATTTGTCCAAGTCCGCGCGGGATGAGCCTTGAATGATGGAGGCGCTCGTCACCCTCCCGATCGGATCCCACGATGCGCTCGCAACCACTTGTCCCCACGCGCGGTCGGCGAATTGCACACCGGCTGCGCCCTGTTGTACTGGGAGCGGCGGCGATGCTTCTCGGTGTCGGCGTGGTCGGGTGCGGTGGTTCCGGCGGAGGCGGGAATCCGCTTGTCGATGCGGGAGAGGCTCGCAGCGAAGCCGTCTCCCAGGCGCCCGGCGAGGCTCCCCCGACCACTGCCGCGTCCGAATCCGTTGCCCCGCGTCCTGCGGCCACGCCTCGCCCCTCCGCCCCGCCCGCGCTCGTGCAACCCGAGCTTCCGGTCACGCTCTTCGGTCTCCAAAGGCTGCCCCAGGATCCGGACGGCGACGTCGCACGCTTCGTGGGCCGGGAGAACGCGGCGCACGACCCCGAACTCTCCGGCATGCGAACGGTGGTCTACGGCACCGACGCCCGCGACGCCGGACGGTTCGCCTACATCACGATTGCCGGGCCCGGAGAGACCAAACCTCGTCTCTACCTCGAGGAGCTCTCCGGCCTCGACGGGGAAGTCCGGGTGACGTCTCCGCTGCCCGGGGCGTTCCGGTGTTGGAATTTCGACTCGACGGGCGTGTGTGCCTGGGCCGACGACACACGGTTCCTTGCGGTCGGTGCCAGGCAGAAAGTCACCTCGTTGGAGACGCTGGTGCGCGACATCACCTCGATTCGTCGGACGATCTACGGTTCATGACCGCCGCAGTGGCGTCCAGGAGCCTGTCGGGCGACCCGTGCGCGACTTGTTCGTGTGGCGCCCGGGCCTGACGTGTGCCGCGAGACGCTCGGCCGCGCGGGTTGGCCGTGCACGGGCCGGATCGAACCGGTGGCGGCTGACCCGAGATCACGCGAGTTCGGCGTGGACGACGCGGGAAACGGCCTCGATCGCCTGTATGGACTTCTGCATCGTGGGCTTTCCCTCGGTCAACACCGCGATCGAATAGTCGGTTCGTCCTCCTCGGAAGAATCCGATGCTGTGGACTCTCCAGGATCCCGACGATCGTTGCAGCCAACCGTTCTTCAGGTATGCCGATTCGTTGTCGTGTGCTCCCGCGGTGACGCCCCAACGTTGTGACTCGATGACTCGGCTCATCATCTCCGCCGCTTTCGCGCGAGACTCTTCGCGAAGGACGGGATTGTCGTGTGCGAGCACGGTCAACAGCTTGATCTGATCGGCGGCGCTGGTCTGGGTCAGGCCCCAGACGCCATCCCGATCCGGGACGGTCGTGGTGGCACCGATCATGTCGAGGAAGCCGGATATGCGGGCGACGCCGAGTTGGTGCCAGAGCTCGGTGGTCGCTTCGTTGTCCGACTGCTCGATCATCCGGGTCGCCAACTCCTGCTCTTCCCAGGTCAGTTCGCGGCTCGCGTCCTCGGCTCGACGCAGCAGCGCGCCGAGGACGGTCAGCTTGACGATGCTGGCGGAATCGAAGTTTCGCGCCGAATCGTAGGTACAGGTCGTGCTTCCGGTGCGCTCGTGTATCGCCAAGGCGATGTGGCCGGGGTGTCGCTCCACGGCCCTGCTGATGTGGTGCGAGAGCGAAGCGGCCAATTGTCGATCGTTGGAAGAACACTCGACACGTGGACCACCACGATCCGCTCCGGACGTGGTTTCCCATGGCCGCCACAGAACGACCGTGAGGGTGACCAGCACACAGAGGACCGTCGCGTAGACCAGGACCCGATCACGAGGCCGCTTCCGTTCGAGGTCCGCGCCCCCTTCGCGAAGTGGTGAGTGCTTCGTCATGTGACCGGCCTCCATGGCGACCCAGCGAGTTCCGATGTCCGAACCTGGCACGCAGGCCGGACGGGCGCTTGCAGGAACCCGCCAACTGCTTGGAAGAGTCTGGGGCGAGTCATTCGGTCTCCGGATTCGGTTCACGCCGACCCGATTGTTGGTCCGGTGTGTTCGCGGAGGGGCGAGTACGGGTGCCTTGGTGGCGGGCCCGCACATCGGGGACCGGATTGTCCGTGTCCACCGGGGCGCGGTTGTCGGTGGCGTCCGGGACACTTGGCGGCTCATGTCATCGAGGCAGGGAGCCTACGGATGTCGATCACTGTTGCCGGCCGTCGTCGTGCGATGACGTCGCTGACCGCGGCGTTCCCCGGTGCGGAAATCATCGACGTGACCTCCAATGCACCGCAACCATGGGTGCGGTTGAGTCCTTTCTTCCCGCACGGCGGTATCCCGGTCCCGTTCTGCGATGGTGTTACCAGCCAGTCCGTGGAGGGGATCTGGCAGGCTCTCAAGGTCTTCCAGGAGTCTGACATCGACCCCACGAAACTCGAGATCACCGCGATGAAGGGGCTGAAGCGGACGGTCCGTCGACACGGCCCCGTCCTGGGCCATCGCACGGGTCTACACGGCGACCGGTTGTTGTCCTACGAGACGGCCCGACGCCGGATCTACCTGCCGGCGTACCGATGGGTCCTCGAACATCGCGTCGCCGATCTGGTCGAGCAACTCCGGGACAAGGCGGACGTGGTGCTCCTGGACTACACCACCAATGGCGACGTCACGGACCCCGCGAGCCCGCTCTCGCACGCCGCGCTCATCAAAGCGCATATCGAAGGCCAGTGGCCCCACGAGGGTGAGCCGAACACCTCGGACGTGGTCGGCGCGTAAATGTACGGGTGATCGGCGGTGGGCACGAGGGTCCCGGATCGGTCCGCACGCGAGCGTGACACGACGTGGCCTGGCACTGATGAAGGTGTTCCCGATGTGGACACACGTCCTGGTGCTGGAGGGGATCATCGAGTCGACCCTCCGGCTCAGCCGACTTGTTCGGCGTCCCACCGAACCCGACCAGTCGTGAGCTGGTCATCACCATGCCGCTGTCCACCGTCGCGTCGGTGATTCCGAATGTGGGGTTCTTGAAGTCGTAGTCGACGGCGGGTCGATCGCTGCCAGACCAGTCGCCATTGGTGAAGAATCCGGTGTCGTTGTCGAAGCACGCGAGCGCGTCGACCGTGGCTCGTGCTTCCGCTCTCTGCCACAACTCCGCGTATAGGGGAACGTCGGCCTGGAATCCACCGGCGTCCGACACCCACTCGACCGCGCGGAGCACGAAGTTGTGCGACCAGCCAACCATCATGTAGATCGGGATCGGCAGTATCGATCTCCTGTCCGATTTCCGTGGTGACCAGGTCTACGAGAGTGCGGCGCGCGTGCGCCATGAGTTGTCTTCTCTCCGTCGAGTCACCGTGCGAACTCGGCTTGATCCGCTGTGCCAACGCGCCGCGACACGGTCGGTGCGGTCGATCCGCGTGCCGGAGGTTGCACCGTGTCATCGTGACACCCGAATCCTTCACGCGTGGCGGAGCCGCCAGGGTGGTTACCGACTCCGCGGATTCATGGTCTCGTTGATCACGGCTGGAACTCCGCCGGACGCTTGGAACGTTCGTGCAGCTCCGCCGGCCCGACGCCCGCCGGCAGGGGTCGGACCAGCGGGAGCGGTCGGAAGCATACGAATTCGCAGAGCCATGGCCGCATATCGGGTGTGCACTCGCAGTCGGCGCACCAGTACCAATCCGCAACCCCCGGGCCGGGGCACCTCGCGGCCGGATACCTGCCGCGCCATTCGCGGTCGCTCCCGGGTGCCGTACTCGTGACGTGTATTTCCAAGAGGCATGCAGTAGTGGGATCTACCGTGATGTTACGCCTTTGTCTTACTTGACAGTTATTTCAGGCGTTATCCCTTCGTGTCACGGAGGAAGCATGAGCATCCGGAAGAAGTCTCTACATGCTCTTCTCACCGCAGTTCTTTTGGCCGGGCTAAGGGCTGTCCCGTAAGCACTGGCGCCCCGTGCCCCGTCAACTGGGCCCAGCCGATATTCCGGGTCTGCGACCGCGAGCTGTGGCAGCCTGCC
>NZ_JBSFEO010000085.1:0-26159 GCF_053594475.1 Embleya sp. NPDC001921 | reverse complement strand
GCATCAGGTGGGCTTTCGGGCGGGCGATGTTGTACGTGCGGCAGCAGGAGTACGCGGCCGCGCTCGATGTCGTGCGCGCCTGGTTGGAAACGGCCGCGGCGGATGATCCGTGTCGATCGGAGTTCGAGCACACGTACGCGGACTACGCGGCCGTCGGGTTCCTCGCGGGTGAGTTCTCCGCCGCCGGGACGTCGCCGACGCTTCGCACGGCGGCCGCCGTCGCGGACGAGGACCGGCCCGCGGGGTGTCCGGTGACAGTGGCGCTGGACGTTCGGGAAGGACGGAGCGAGCAGGCGCTCTCCCGGCTGCGCCGGCATCGGCGCGGCTCGCTGCTGGGTGGTCGGTCGACGCGGGCGAACGCGGACGTGCTGATCGCGGTGTGTCCGGCGGAACTCGGGGACGTGGCCGGACGCGCAAACGGCCGAGGCCCAGGCGTGCGCGGAGACGCTGCCCGAGGTCGCCAAGCGGCTCCACGAAACGAGCAACGAACTGCGGATGTTCCACGCCCATCAGCGCGCCGTGGGCGAAGTGATGGTGCATCCGGCGGGGAACCGGGACGACGTCGATGCGTGGGATATGCGGAGTTCTCGCTCGAGTTGGACAGCGATCCCGTTTTTTCCGCACGTGGTTCGTCGATCTCATGGCGGACGTCGACCGTATCGCGGCGAATGTCCTACCGGCCGTTCCGCGCCTCGATGCGCTTCAGCACGAACCGGTCGCCCTGATCGATCTGTTGGATCCGGACCGGGTGCAGTTCCCTCGGTGCCGCGACCCGTTCGATCACCGATCGCCTCGGCGTGCCCCGTCCGATGACCAACTTGCGCCGGCCGGGCATCGCCGTGGCCGCGGCACGGCCGGGATGTCGCTCCGTTCGTCAGTCCTGCGGCGGGAATCGTTCCGGAAGACGATCACGTTGTTGGGTGCCGAGGCCACGGACCCGGCGGTCGGCGGTGGTCTCCGATTCGGCGAGCGGTGTATCGGAGCGGCCTTCCAAGAGGGGCGTTCACGAGTTGGGTTCGGCCCGCGACGCGATGTCGACCGTTGGATCGATTCCCGTCTTGGTGGTGATCGTGTTACGGGTGGCTAGTCCTGGCCCCGCAAGGGCCGGAAGAAGTCCCGCAGGTCGCGGGCCAGTTGCTCGGGCTCCTCGTGGGCCATGAAGTGCCCGCCGCGCTCCGGGGTGCGCCACTGCCGCAGGTCGGTGAAGATCCGCTCGGCGAGGCTGCGCGGCATTGCGCGGAACGCCGGCTCGTTGCTCAGCGTCACGGCGCCGGGGACGGCGATCGGCGGCACCGGCCGGTTGTGCGGCCAGTCGTAGTACTCGCGGAACGACGTGCCGATCGACCCGGTCGCCCAGTACAGGGTCGCCACCGTCAGCAGCGTGTCGCGGTCCCAGCGCGTGGCCACGTCGCCGCCGCAGTCGCTCCAGTCGCGGTACTTGTCCACGATCCACGCCAGCAGCCCCGCCGGGGAGTCGACCAGCGCGGCCGCGACGGTGTCCGGGCGGGTGGACATGATCCCGCTGTAGCCGCCGTCGGCGGCGTCGTATTCGGCCATCGCGTCGAGGAACTCCTGCTCCTCGGGCGTCGGCGGCGCCGCACCGAAGTCGGTCGGGACCACCGACGAGGTGACCAGTACGCCGGCCACCTCGTCCGGGAACAGCGCGCCGAGCCACTGCGTGATCCCGCCGCCGATGTCGCCGCCCTCCGCACCGAAGCGCGGATAGCCGAGCACGTCGGCCATGAGCGCGTGCCACGTCTCGGCGACGGCGCGCCGCGTGAACGGGCCGCTCGGCGCCTCGGAGAAGGCGAACCCGGGCAGCGAGGGGATCACCACGTCGAACGCGTCCGCCGGGTCTGCGCCGTGTGCCCCCGGGTCGGTCAGCAGTTCGGCGATCGGCAGCATCTCCACGAAGCTGCTCGGCCATCCGTGGCTGAGCACCAGCGGCAGCGGTGCCGGCCCTCCGGCCGGGCCCTTGCCGCGCATGTGCACGAAGTGCACCTTGCGGCCGCCGACTTCGGCGCGGAAGTGCGGGTACGCGTTCAGCCGGGCCTCGGCCGCCCGCCAGTCGAAGCCGTCCGCCCAATACGCCACGAGCTCACGCAGATCGCCGGGATCGACCCCGGCCGCCCAGTACGCCGCGTCCGTCGCGGTGGCGAACCGGGTGCGTACCAGCCGCTCCCGCAGGTCGTCGAGCACGTGGCCGGGGACCGAGATGTGGTATCGCTCCGTGCTCATGTGTCCTTCGGTGGTTCGTCCACCGGCAAGGCGCGTGCCCCCGGGAAGACCGGGACGCGGCCGGCGCGAGCTTCGCATCGATAGTTGCAAACACCGACCGGTCTTCGCTGATTCCGCGTGACAGAGCACCCCGCCCACATCCCGCCGACACCCGACGAAGACGAACGAGCCGATTCTGCCGCACGCCGACGACGCTTCCCGGGTGAAGTGGCCCATCAACGCCGGGGCTGCCATGGCCGACACCCCGAGGACGAACAACAGGAGGAGGACCTCGATGATCTTTCCTGCCGCTGCGCTCACCCGGTCTTGACGCCCCGTTCTCCCCCGAGACCATGCCGCACACCGCGCCCTGGACGAATGAGTCCGATGTGCTCAGTCGTTGTCGATGAGGTTGAGGCCGTGGTCGAGGTGGGCATGGAACGTGGGCCGGGCGCCGGTCGTTCTGCGCGGGAATCGCGATGCCGTCACGCACGCCCCGATCGCCCCGCTCACTCGTGCTGAACAACTGCAGCGGATTCCTGCCGACAGGGCTGCCGACACCGAGATCGTCGAGCCCTGTGGCATCGAGCAGCACGAAGCCGAAGAGCTCGGGAAAGCATCCTTCGAACCGCGCGCTGGGAAAGGTCATGGCCGCACAGAAACGAGTTGCACCTGCACGCGGCCTCCTGCGGAGCGGGGTACGGGCCAGGCCTCGCCCCTCGCCCCTCGCCCCTCGCCCCTCGCCCCTCGCCCCTCGCCCCTCGCCCCTCGCCCCTCGCCCCTCGCAGGAACGGTCCGGCTCCCGGCCCGGTCACGGAAAGAAGGGGGCGAGGGCCTCGATGATCCGTTCGTGACAACGGACCTTATGACCCACTCGACCCACTGAACGTGAAGATCGTCGACGACGAGATCGAAGGAACGCGGTGGATGGGACGACCGCTCCTGCTCGGCGACTCCGAACTCGTCTGCCTGGCCGTGGCCCGGGCGGCCGGCGGCGTGGTGCGGCCGGCCGCCGCCGGTTCAGGCGGCGAAGCCTCCGTCCACGGCGATGGCGGCGCCGGTGATGTACCGGCCGGCACGACGGAAACACACGCGGTCTCGCGTGCGGGGTCGGCTCACCTTCCGCGGTCGCGCCTGATCCGGGCCGCCACCTCGGGGACGGGTGCCCAGTGCTCGCCCCGGCGTCGTACCCATGTCTCCCGCAGGGCGTCCACCTCGTGGTCCAGGTCGTCCGTGCGGAGGTCGTCCACGTTGGGAAGGTCGTACTTCCGCCCGGTCGAGTCGTACAACACGGCCGCCCGTGTCGGCTGGTCCTCCAATCCCCAGGGCAGCGTCGCGATCTCGATGCCCTGCACGGCCGGCCACGCCACCACGCGGGCACGGAACACCCCGCGAAGCGCCACGCCGCGTTCGTCGACGACCGTCGCCCTGATCACGTGCACACGGAAGATCTCGAAGGACAGCAACACGGCGAACAGCCCCATCAGCAGCGGCCCGAGGGAGAACCAGCCGGTCTCCGAGGCGATCCCCACCGCGGCCGCGACACCGATGCCGAGCACGAAGACCAGTGCGAGCATGCCCGACCCCAGGCCCAGCCGATATTCACGCCACTCCGAGGGATCCCCACGCCCGCGGGACACGACCATCAACTCCGGTGGTTCGACCGGCAACGAAAACGCGTACGACGAACGAGTCTCCGGACGAGCCAAGCACACGAAGCCCCGGCGCGGGAGGGCACAACGGTTGCCGACATGCGCAGGAACGGTGTCTCCCACCTCCGCGTCGCGGCGCGACTCCCACCGCAGGCATCTGCCCCATGGGACGCGAGCATCGGGTGGGTCGCCGGCGTCGGCGAGCGAACCGGTCCACCGCCGGCGGTTCCCGGACACCACCCGCGAGTTCGAACACCGGGCACCGCCGTGGAAAGGAGCCGGAGCAAAACAAGGCCCGCCCCGGTGGTGGCGCCTTGATCGGCGTAATCCGCGGGAACGACGACCGGGCCGTGGCCCACGGGACCGGCGGTGGGCCGGTGCTTTCCGTCCCTCACGCCGGCCTTCGCATAGGCGTCTGCCGCACGGAAGGGAGCCCCTGCCCCGCCGAGGACCTCGCGCTGCCAAACGGCCGGCCGGGCGAAGTCCAGCGGGGCTTTGCCGTCCTGGGGTCGGGAGGAGGACGAGGTCGCCGGGTGGGGTCGGACGGGGATGGCGATCGTCACCAGCCGGTGGTCTGGAGGATGTGGACGCGTTCGTGTCGTGGCACGAACTGGTAGACGAACATGCCGTCCGCGACCAGTGCGGTCCCGCCCTGGGGCGACAGTCCCTCGTACGCCTCGCCGCGGAGGTGCGGCGCCTCGGCGGCGCGGACGAGTTCGGCTGCCTTGTTCTCGACCCGGACGACGAGGACCGGTGGGGCGGCGGCGGGCACGTACGGCTCGTCGGGTTCGTACTCCCAGGCCCAGGTCACGCGGTGGCCTCGCGGGCCTCCGCGAGGACGGCGAGGAGTTCCGCGCGCGCGGCCTGCCAGGCGGGACCACGACGACGACCGGGACCGGCGCGGCGCAGCGGTGGGCGTGTCCGGTCCTGCGGTGTGCTCTGTGGTCGTCTCCGCTCTGGGTGCGTGGAGCAAGCGAAGCGCCGGCGCTCGCCTGGCCGCGGTCGCGCGGGCGATCCTGCGCGACGGCAGCCGGCGCCATGGGTGGGGGTGGGCGAACGTTCGCAGCGTGCACCGCTCTCCCCGAACGCGGCGAGGGCCCGCGCTCACCCGGGTGGGGTTGGGGAGCACGAGCCCGCATCCGACACCGAGGGGGTGGTGCCGGATCGTCGATCCCGACCCGTCGGGCCCGACAACCCGCTGCGGTCAACGGCGCATTCTCCGAACCATGCCGCCGCCCTGCGAATTCTCGGTGATCGTCACGACGTCCCTACTGGACGATCAAATACCGCTGTTCGCTTGCGGGGCTCAGGCAGTCGGTGTGAGCACCGCAGTCCGCACGGCTCGCCACGAATGCACCCCACCTATAGGTCCCGGGAGACGGTGGAGTGAAGGTGAAACTCGTTGTTGCTTCCCACGGTGTGTTCCTCCACTGGCCGTCGGGGTACTCGATGGTCCACTGCGTGGCGAGTGCGCTGCCCGTCCGCGTGAGCTCGACCGGTTGTCCGGCCTTGACGATGGTCTGGTCCGGCGGCGAGACGAGGTTCGGCGCGTCGGGGGTGTCGCGGACCGGGTTGGGGGTCGAGTCGTCCTCGGCTGACTGGACGAACAAATAACGCTGGCTGCTCCATGGGCCGCCCGTCGCCCCGGTCGCCGCCGAGGCAGAGTTCGTCGCCCATTTGTACAAGCCCGCCGCAGGGGGAGTGAACATGCAGCGGGTCGAGTTCATCCACGGCGAATCCTGCCAGGTGCCGTCACCGAGCTTCGTCGAGACCTTCGACACCGGTCCTGTGGCTTGCCAGCGGAGTTCGATCGGCCGGCCGACCTTCGCGGTGGCCCGGCTCGCCGGTGCCACGAGAGTTGGTGCGTGCGGTGTCCCCGGCGCGATGGCGTGAACCGCTACGGGAGGGACGCCGGAACCGCTGCCTTCAGGGAAGCAGTTCGGCACGGAGTGATCGTTGCGTGGGAGGAATGCGAAGCCGACGACCGCCGCAGCGACCAGCGTCAGGACCAGGGACAGCAGAGCCCAATTGCTTCGACTCCGGCGAGTCCTGCGGCCGTCGCCTGGCCCGCCTATCCGGGACGACTCCGAGTCCTTGTCCGGGGCGTCGGGTCCCTGTGGATCCGCGCTCGCCGCCGGCGTCGTGGGAGCGGCCCAAGGCGGCGCGGAAGCCGTCTCCGCTGCCCGATACACGGTGGACGGCAACTCGGCAGCGGGGCCGTCGTCCCATGGCCCGGCCAGGGCAGGTCTGGGCGTGTTGGATCCGGTGGCCGTGGGGGCGGCCGGGACCGCTGCGGCAGGTGGAGGGGCGGCCGGATTGGGCTCGGTGGGCCTCGCTCCCGGCGGATTGCCGCGGCCGGTCCGAGTCGGCGGTGCCGCGGCGATGGGCGCGGTGAGGGCGCGGAGACGCTGTTGGACATCGTCGGCAGTGGCAGGCCGGTCGCGGGGGTCCTTGGCGAGAAGCTCCACCACGAGGTCGTCGAGTTCTGCGGGCACACCGGGGCGGTCGTGGCCGGGGCGGGCCGGGGCCCGGCGCAGGTGCGCGTTCATCATCGCGATCGGGCCGCTCACAGCGAACGGCACCTTTCCGGTAAGGAGTTCGTGCAGGACACAGCCGAGGGAGTACAGGTCCGAGCGGGCGTCACCGGGCTGCTCGTCGAAGCGTTCCGGCGGCATGTAGGCAAGGGTCCCCATGACCTTGCTCGACCCGTTCGTGGACTCCGTGAACCGGGCGATCCCGAAGTCCAGGATCTTCACCACGCCGTCGTCGGTCACCATCAGGTTCGACGGCTTGAGGTCACGGTGGACCACACCCTTCGCGTGCGCGCGGGCCAAAGCGCCGGCCGCCTGCGCCGTCCAGTCCACCGCGGTGGGCACCGGCGGTGCGCCGCTGCCGGCGAGCAGGCTCGCCAGGTCCCGGCCCTCGATGAACTCCATGACCAGGAACAGCGATCCGTCCGCATCGTCCTGGCCCAGGTCGAACACCGTCACCACGCCCGGATGGTGCAGCGCGCCGGCGGTGCGGGCCTCCCGGAAGAACAGCCCCGTGCTTCGTGCGTCGTCCTTGTGGTGCGGGAGCAGCTTGACCGCGACCCGCCGCTCGATCACCCGGTCGCGGCCCTCCCACACCTCACCCATCCCACCCCGGCCCACGAACCGCACCAACTCGTAACGCCCCGCCAACACACGCATCGCCGACAGCTCCCGTATCCCCGTCACACAGCAAGCGACCACATGGTGAGAGCCGCACGATACCCAGCGTGGGGGAAAGGTAAGCGGGGTATGAGGCGGGCGCAGCGCCGTACCTGCTGACCACCGGCCACCGGCCCGCGGCCTTCGCCCAGCCGATACCGGCCCACGGCACGGCGCATGGGTGCGTGAATGCTGTTGACGCAGGAACTCCTCGGGCCCCGCCAAGTGAGGGGCAACCGACCGCAAGGCAGCGGCGCTGCATCCCGTCGGCGACACCGGGCACCGGTACCGGCGTGGCCCGAGGGGTCAACGTGCGGCCGGGACGCTGACGCGCGGGGTGGTCGGGGTGTGCGCGGAGGCGGTTGGCCGGGCCGGGCGTTCGCGCAGGAGCAGGCCGGCGGTGAGTGCCACCAGGCAGGCGGTGAGGCCGTGGACGCCGAGGGCCGTGGCGGCGGAGCCGTCGTTGCCCAGCACGACCGTCATGTCGCCGGCCGGGATGAAGGTCATGGCGAGCATCGTCCAGCCGAGCGCCCGCCGGTGTCCGGTCAGCAGGAGTGCGAAGATGACCAGCCCGGTGCCGATGTCGCGGACGCCCTTGACGGCGAGGAACCCGGTGCCCTCGTGTTCGGGCCGGGTGGGCAGGCCGAAGCCGGACGCGGTCGACTGCGGGGCGAGCAGGTAGGCGAGGCCGACATAGATGATGAACGCGCCACCGAGGGCGGCCAGGATGGTGGTCAGGGTCCTGAGCTTCATGGGTGTTCTCCCGAGTGTCGGGCCGGTGGGACCGGCCGTCGTCGCCTTGTGGGAACAGCCTCGCCGGGTGGTCCTGGAAGGAACATGGAAGCGACTTGGAGGCGACCCGGAGAACGAGCGGAGAGCCGCCGGGGCCGGCCGTGTTCGCTCCCATGAGATCTCGGGCTGGGCGAGGACGTCGCCGCGGTGTACGACTCGGACCGGACCCGGGGCCGTCATCGGGTGCCGATCCGCCGGCGTGGCGGGGTCGTGTCGGACGTTCGGCAGGACCGCCGTCGTCGTCACCGCGAAGTCCGCCGGGCGGTCGGTCTTCGGCCTCGCCACCGCGGGCGCCCGTCCCGCTCGACCTCTCGCGCGTCAGTCCGGCAGCCAGTGCAGCTCGTGCGCCAGGGTTTCGGCGACGGCACGGACGCGGCGGTGCAGCGGCGACTGCTCGCGTGGGAGGACCAGGTGGATCGTCAGGCCGGGCGCGCCCCGCAGCGGTCGCCAGGTGAGACCGGCCGGTTGTGTCGTGGCCGCGGCTTCTCCGGCCGGGGCGAGGGTGACCCCGTCGCGCAGGTCGCGCTGAGACATGTCGAAAGAGACCGCGGGCGTGTGGAATCGGGGATGTGGTCGGGTGTCTCGGAACAGTGCGGACAGCTGATCGTGGATCACGGGGTTGGCCGCACGGTCCGGGAGTCGCAGCGGATACGCGGCCGCGTCGGCGATCTCGATCTCCGGGTGTTCGGCCAGCGGATGGTGCTGCGCCAGCTGGACCCCGACGCGCATACGCCGCAGCAGGAACCGGCGCACGCCACGGCCCGGTTGTTCACCGCGGGTGATCCCGGCATCGATGCGGCCCTCGGCGACCGCGGGGGAGATCTCCGGTGTCGCCATCGGGACCGCGCCGACCTCGAGTCCGCTGTTGCCGCGAATCAGCCCGTCCACCAGGGCCGGTACCGTCTCGGCCCCGGTGCTGAGGCTGTATCCGATGCGCAGCGTGCCCAGTTCACCGGCCGCCGCGCTCCGGGCGGTGTCCCATGCCCGGTCCAGCGCCGCCAGCGCGGGCGGCGCGGACTCCGCCAAAGCCGCACCGGCCGTGGTCAATACGACGCTGCGCGTGTTGCGGACCAGCAGGGCCGTACCGAGCTCCGCCTCCAATCGGCGCATCCGGGCGCTGAGTGCGGGCTGCGCGATACCGATCCGTGCGGCCGCGCGGGTGAAGTTCAACTCCCGCGCCAGCACCAGGAAGTACCGCAGGCTCACCGTATCCGGCGCCACGTGCCCTCCCCGCCGATTGATAACGATCCGTTCTGAGCCTATCCCGTACCGGTCTTTCCCCCGACCGCACATCGAGCCCTAACCTGCGCATATGACGATCCGACCGACCGCGGTACCGGTCGGCGGGATCGATCGATCCGAGTGTCGATTCGTAGTCGGACGTGTCCGGCCGAACACAGGAGGTTTCCATGGCCAAGGGCTACTGGGTCAGTGTCTACCCCGCCATTTCCGACCCCGAGGCGCTGACCGCCTACGACAAGCTGGCCGGTCCGGCCGTCCGGGCCGGGGGCGGGCGCACCCTGTCCGTCGGCGGTCGAGTCGTCGCCCACGAGGCCGGAATCACGCAACGCGCCGTCCTGGTCGAGTTCGACAGCTTCGAACAGGCCGTCGCGGCATACGAGAGCGAGGCATACCAGAAGGCCCTGGTGGCCCTCCCCGACGGCTACGAGCGCGACTTCCGCATCATCGACAGTGTCGACTGACCGGCGGGCCCGGCCATCGCCGAGCATCCGTCACCCGATAAAGGTCGCGGTTCGCAGAACTCCTCTCTGAACTCCGGTGTTCTGCGGCGCGGTTCTGACCCACTGCCAGGGTGGGTCTGACGCCCGATCAAGCCGCGGATCGGGGCGAAGACCGTGGTGGCGGTTCTGTCGGACGGACCGGAACGGGTCGAGGCGTTCGTGCAACCGTCGTACTTCCGGTGCGAGTTCCATGGCTGCCCGACTCGTCGCGGCGATGCGCTGTTCGAGTCGACCGACGCGGTGCTGTGCGCCGACGGGCCGGTGAAGACACTGGCCGGAAAGACGCGGAGCCCGAACCGCCCGACTCCGTGCAACCGACGGCCGCCGACCGAGTCCCGTGTTCGCATGTCGGTCGGGCCGCGGACGAGGCCCGCGCGTTCCCGGCCGGCCTGCTCGGGCCACAGCGTAGGAGCGTTCCTCCGGGGCGGGCGCACGGTCCTCGTGCTCGCCCGGCCGTGCGGCTATTCGCCGTCCGGCGCCTCGCCGAGCGTCGGTGACGCCCAGGTGCCGGCGGTGTCGCCGTCGACGAGGTGGGCCAGACGCCGGACCGGTTCGGCCCCCAGGGCGGGGTATCGAACACCGAGGCGGATATGGGGACTCGGTCCGGTGATCTCCCGGGCGGCGATCAGGGTGCCCAGTCCGTCCCAGGACCGCATGTCCCACCCGTACGCCTGCGCGAGGTCGTCGAGCGCCCCCTCGTTTGGACGGTGAAACCTGCGTCGGGTGTCATCGTCAACGTTTACTTCCCGAGTGCGAGGTTCACCGCCGACGCCGACTTCTGGTATTCACCGGGGACACGCCCAGACTGGCGAAGACCTTGCTCACGCCTGCTCCCCGGTGGTGAAGAAGCGGGTCAGGACGGGGGCGAGGAGCTCCGGGCCGATGTTGTGCTCCTGGCCGGGGAAGACGTGCAGGGTGAAATTGTCGGCCAGTGCGGCGAGTTCCCGCGCGCCGGTGAGCACGTGCGGGGCGCCCGCGTCTCCGCTGCCGACGAGGACGGGCACGGTCACAGACCGCCAGCGGTCGGCGGGCAGGGGCCGACCGGACATGGTGTCACCCATGACCCGGCCGTCATAGGGCAGGGTGCGGGCGGTGGCTTCCATACCCGCCCAGAAGGGCGCCTGCCGCATCCCGGCGACGGCCTCGGCGGGCATGCCCACGGCCGCGGTCATGAAGTAGGCCACGGCGTCGCCGTACGCCCCCTGCTTCACGAGGTCCGTCAGGTGGGCGACGTAGTCGGCGGGCAACGGTGGGCGGCCGGCGTCGGTGATGAAGGGCGGCTCGTACATGGCCAGCCTGGAGACGGCACTGCCCCGGGCGACGGCCTCCAGCGCCAGTACGGCGCCGGAGGACATGCCGAAGACCATCGCCTCGCCGCCCGCGCGCCCGATCAGGGCGTCCAGGTCCTCGACCTCGCGCCGTACGTCGTACTCCGGGCCGTCCCCGCTGTCGCCGCGGCCCCGGCGGTCGTACGTGATGACGGTGCAGTGCTCGGCCAGCAGACCGGCGAGTGCGGCGGAATCGCCGCGCGTCATGAAGGCGCCGCCGACGAGCACCACTGCGGGGCCCGAGCCCTGCCGCTCGTAGGCGATGGCCGTGCCGTCGGCAGAGAACACCTTGTCCATGAGGAACCGCTCCATATATCTGCGGGGTGCGCAGGGCCGGATGCCCCACACTCTTCGGAACTGGACGGTACAGTACCCACATGGGTACTGGTCAGTCCAGTACTCTTCCGCAGGAGGGCCGGGCACAAGCAGAAGGAGCCGATGATGGACAGCCGTTCAGCGCGCAAGCACGAGGCGATCCTGGAGGCCGCGACCAGCGTTTTCCTGGACAAGGGATACGCGGGAACGAGCATGGACGACATCGCGAAGCTGGCCGCGGTGTCCAAACAGACCGTCTACAAGCACTTCTCCGACAAGGAGAAGCTCTTCGCCGACATCGTCCTGGCCACCACCGACCGGCTCGACACCACGATCGACCTGCTGGCCGACCTCCCCACCGACGACGCCAACCTGGAAGAGAACCTGACCCGGCTCGCCCGTCGGTTCCTGACCGCCCTGACCGACCCCCGAGTGATCCAGCTGCGGCGCCTGATCATCGCCAACGCCGACGTCTTCCCCGACCTGGGAACCGAGTGGTACGAGCGAGGCTTCCAACGAGGGCTCACCACGCTGGCGGCAACCTTCCGGCGCCTGGCCGACCAGGGGCTCCTCCGCATCGACGACACCCTCCTGGCCGCGAACCACTTCTCCGGCCTGCTGCTGTGGATCCCGGTGAACAAGGCCATGTTCACCGGCAGCGTCCGGCACACCGAGGCCGACCTCGACCGCTACGCCGCCGCCGGCGCCCGCGTCTTCCTCGCCGCCTACCGCTGACCACCGGCCCCGGCCTCGCCGACTCACGCGCATCTGCCGGGTGCAACACCCGACCGCAGGCCGGGCTGTGCCCACCACCGAGCGGCGGGGGTCGTATCCGGCTTCAGCCGGGCCAAGTGCCGGTCAGGCGCCGGGTGGCTGCCGCGCCACCCCGGTCGACGGCGGCTTTGACGACGGCGAAGATCGCCCCTTGCAGGCCGGCGGCGAGCAGAACCTGGGACCAGGTGCGGTTCTCGTCGGTGGCATCGGGGGCGTCGTCGTCGTGGCCGATCATCTTCCACGCCTGTTTGAAGACCGCGCCGGCGATCATGCCGCTGGTGGCGCCGAGCATCAGGCCGATCGGCTTGTAGGCGACCTTGGACGCCTTCACCGGCGCCTCCGTCCTCGGAGCAGCAGCACGAAGGCGATCACCACGACCGCTGCGCCGATCAGCGGGGTCCGGTTGGCCTTTGCCATGGTCGCGGCCGATTCGGCCCTCTCGCGGACCGGGTCGGGGGTCTTGTCGGCGGCGACGTGTCCGGCGCGGGCCACACCGTCACGGACGTGGGCGGCGGCGTGGGCCGCCTTGTCGAGGACCGGGTCGGGCGTCTTGTCCTTGACCAGTTCGGTGGCCTGGGCCGCCTTGTCCCGGAGTTGGTCGGTGAGGTGGGCGGCCTTCTCGGCGGTCTGCTCCTTGATGTCGGCCGCCTTGGTCTTGGCCTGGGCCTTGACGTCGGCCTTGGCTGCCAGTGCCTCCACTGTCCGGCCGAGTTCGTCGCGGGTGTCCTCGACCTTCTCGCGCAACTGCTCGGGTGTGGGTGCGGACTTCTTGTCCTGGGGGTGGTGGGTCATCGGTGTGCTCTCTCCTTGATCACGGCGACGTCGGCCTTGACGCTGTCGATGGCCTGTTCGGGTGCGGGGGTGCCGGCCTTGGCGATCTGCTTCTTCCCGGCGGCGGCCATTCCTGCGGCGACGGCCGCCAGCAGGGCGGCGGTGATCAGAGCCGAGGCCCACACCGGCAGGATCAGGGCCAGGGCCGCGATCACGGTGACCACGAGGGCTTGGGCGGCCAGGATGCCGACCAGACCGGCGCCGCCGAACAGGCCCCCGCCCAGCCCGAAGCGTTTGCCTTTTTGGGTCATCTCCGCACGGGCCAGCTGCATCTCCTCGCGGACCAGCTCGGAAATCTGCTGCGACGCTCGCGAGACGAGATCGCCCATCGACTCCTGGGAACCGCCGCGGCCCGGCTCTCCAACGGTGCTCATGGATCCTCACCTTCCTTCTCGCGCTCGGTGCGGCTCTTCGGCGCGACGGCGGCCAACGAACCTCGCTCCCCGGTGATGGGGGCTCACCGGCGCGGTTACCCCACAACCCGCAGGTCACTCGCTCGCCCGCCGGTCCCATCGCCGGACTGCGGACACCGTCGCACGGCACCGCGGCTGCGGTGAACGCCGCCGCAGCGGCTTGCGGCGATGTGTCCTGAGGGAACCCTGAGGGAACAAGGAACCGGCTGGGCGATCCTCGACGTGGTCGTGCGGAGTTCAGGACGGGTGCGGTCGTCCGAATCCCGCAGCACGGTCCGGCGCCAACAGCAGGGCCGAGTCGCACCCGGCAGCGGCCAGGTCGTCGGCGCACATGCCCGCCTGCTGGAGCAACCCGAGGAGCCGGCCGTGGTCGACCCCGCCGGCCCATGCCCAGCGGACCCGGGCGCGCAGGGTTCGGCGCGCGGCCGCCACCGCGGCGTCGGCGTCGGCGTCGGCGTCGGCGCCGGGAGACTGCCGGGCCGGGCCGAGCCGAGCCCGGGTCGGCCCGCGTCGACACGCCGCTCATCGCGGCCGCAACGCCGATACAGGACCTGCGCGAGCTCAACCCGTCGGCACGGGCGCGGCCACGGAAGAGGCAACTGTGTTCGGGTACGGGCTTATTCGGCTGACCCGTCGCGAACTCCCCACCTCGACCCACGGCTTCGACCCCGGCCCGATCGAAGACAACGTGGCCTGTTCTCCCGTGCGGCTACCTCGCCGCCCTCCACCTTCGCGCCGCGATGAGCCGGGTCGACGCCTTCAGCCGGAGCACCTGTCGATCTCAACCGGATACGCGACCTAGATGAATGATGCGAAGGGCTCGCTGTCGCGCATGACATGAAGCGAGGGAGTCCAAAGATCGGTTGTGACGCCCGACCTAGACTCCCTCGCTACCGCGCTCTACGTGAAGACCGATGACCTGCTGAAGGAATCGCCGCACCTGGCGCCGTGGCGGCCCAGGATCGGCATCGCGCCCCGGCTCAGTGACGCCGAGCTGGTCACCCTCGCCGTGATGCAGGCCCTGCTTGGCTTCACCCCCGAGCACCGATGGATCCGCCACGCCCGCGCCCGGCTGCGGCATCTGTTCCCCTATCTGCCAGGGCAGTCCGGCTACAACAGGCGGCTACGCAAGGCGGCCGACCTGATCGCCCACGTCAACCGCCTGCTCGCCACGGACACCTCGCTGTGGACCGACACCGTCTGGGTCGTCGACTCCACGCCCGTGGAATGCGGACGTTCACGCGAGACGGTCAAACGCTCCGACCTGGCCGGATGGGCCGAGTACGGCTACTGCGCCAGCCACTCCCGCTTCTTCTGGGGCCTTCGGCTGCACCTCGTGTGCACCCTCCACGGGCTGCCCGTCGCGTTCGCTCTGACCGGCGCGGAAGCCGACGAACGCCAGACCCTTCTCGGCATTCTCGACGCCGAGTCCGACCTCGTCGGCTCCCACCCAGGGCAGACTCTGATCAGCGACCGCCACTACTACGGCGCCGCGTTCGAACGCGAACTCGCGCAGTGGGGAATCCGACTGCTGCGGCCGGCCCGCAAGGGCGAGCCCGCGCGGGCCGGGTCCGAGCTGTTCAGGCCGCTGCGGCAGACCATCGAGTCGGTCAACCAGACCTTCAAGGCACAACTCGACCTCGAACGCCACCAAGGCCGCACTCCCGGCGGTGTCATGGTCCGCGTCCTCGCACTCACGGCGGGAATCTGGCACAACGACCACACCGGCCAGCCCGTCATGCGCTCACTGACCGCCTACGACCACTAACTCCTCGGATCATTCGTCTTAGGCGACAGGAGCCGACGACCTCAGGCCGAGTGGACGCTCGGAGAATGCCTTCTCCGAGTCGACCTCGTAGCAGACGTTGATGCTTGAGTCCCCGAGAGTTGTGTCGACGAAGCGCTGGACGTCTTCAACGGACTTTGTCTCCCAGAGGCACGTCACGGCGGATCCATCGACGTGCGGGTAGACCTGCAGCACCCGGGTGCCACCGGGCGCTCCGATGCCGTCGGTAAGGGCCTGGGCACGGGAAAACGCTGTCTCCGGGTTCAAGATCTTGTGCTGGACCACGACGTACATGGGGTCCTCCTCGTTTGGTGCCGTGTCGTTCGACGACGCTAGGCGTGCGGAGGTGGACGCCGCGTCGCGCATGTTCACCAAATCCATTGTGGACTGGGATGGTCATTCCTGGCCACGCAGCTCAGACCGGCTCGAACGCCACCAGGGCGGCACCCGGCGGTGTCATCGTCCGCGTCCTGCGGCGCGTCCTCGCACCCGCCGGCGGGAATCTGGCCAACGACCACACTGGCCAGCCCGTCATGCGCTCACTGACCGCCTACGACCACTAACCCTTCGCATCATTCATCTAGATGAGGCGCCGTTGAAGGGCGACTGCGACGGCGGCGGCCCGGTTGTCCACGCCCAGCTTGGCGAAGACGTGCTTGAGGTGCGTCTTCACCGTGGTCTCGCTGATCAGCAGGACGCGGGCGACCTCCTTGTTGGCAGCGCCGCGGGCGATGAGCGCCAGCACCTCCACTTCCCTGGGGCTGGGCGCCGTGGCGGGCACCGGGGCGAGGCGTCCCATCAGGTGGGCGGTGACGGCCGGGGCCAGCACCCGGCCGCCCGCGCCCGCCGTACGTACAGCCGCGTGCAACGCCTCGCGCGGGGCGTCCTTCAGGAGATAGCCGGCCACACCCTCGGCCAGCGCCCGCGAGATGTCCCCGTCGCCGTCGTAGGTGGTCAACACGATCACGCGGACGTCCGGCTGTTCGACGCGCAACCGGCGGATCGCGCCGAGCCCGTCCAGGACCGGCATCCGCAGGTCCATCAGCACTACGTCGGGCCGTTCGGTGCGGGCGGCGGCCAACGCCTCCCGGCCGTCTCGCGCCTCGGCGACCACCGTGATGTCGGTCAGCCCGTCGAACATCCCCCGCAGTCCGTCCCGGACCACCGGATGGTCGTCGACGATCATCAACCGCAAGGGATGCTCAGGCACACCGCGGTCCCTTCGCCCGGAGCCGACTCCACGGTGACCGTTCCCCCCGCGTGAGCGGCGCGTTCGCGCATCGCGGCCAGACCGTACCCGGCCCGCGCGGCGCTGGGTACGAATCCCGCGCCGTCGTCGAGCACGTCGAGCGTCACCTCGCCGTCCATGTAGCTCAACGTCAGTGCCACCCGCTTCGCCCCCGCGTGCCTGGCGACGTTCGCCAAGCCCTCCTGCGCGGCCCGCAGCACGGTGGCCTCCACCTCGGCACCCAGGCGTCGCGGCTCCCCGTCGATGGTCACCTCGGCGGGCACCCCGGTCTCGGCGGTCCAGCGCGCGGCGACCGAGACCAGCGCGCCGTGCAGCGACGCGCCCTCCAACGGCTCGGGACGCAGCGCCTCCACCGAGCGCCGCGCCTCCACCAGGCTGTCACGGGCCAGCCCCTTGGCCAACGCCACCCTTCGGCGCAGCACGACGGGATCATCGATGTTCTGCTCCGCCGCCTCCAGTTGGGCGACGATGCCGCTGAACCCCTGGGCCAGGGTGTCGTGGATCTCCCGGGCGAGCCGGGCCCGTTCCTCCAACACCCCGATGCTCCGGCTCCGCTCACCCTGCCGGACAAGGTGGTTGGCGAACAGGCCCATGACGATCACCAGCCCCACCGAGCCGACCGCCGGACCGAAGGACACGGGATCGCGCAGGGCCTCCGACAACGGCGCAACCGCGGCCGTCGCGGTGACCACCAGCAGCGCCGCACCAAGGTAGCCCCACCGGGTGGGCAGCAGCAGATACGGCAGCGAGAACATGCCGTACACCAGCATCTCGTACGCCGGATCGCGGCGGATCAGCACGATCAACAACGCGATCAGCACCAGCAGGTGCCAGCCCATGGGGTTGAGCCGTTCCAGCAGATGCGGACGCCTGGCGACGAAAACCGCGTACCACCCGCCCATGAACGCGGCCAGGCCGAGCGTCGTCCAATCCGAATCGCCATGGGCGAAGGCCGCGGCCGAGGAGATCCCCAGGCACGCGAAGAAGAGCAGGTGGAAAGCCCTGATCCAGCGCGCCCCCGCATCGATCACCGGTTCACTCCCAGCGGAACAACACGGCTGCCGTAGCCGTGCACACCACGATAACGGCGGCCATGATCAGCAGCGAAGTCGCCGACGGCGTCCCCGACCAGCTGTCGTGCAGCGCGTCCACGCCGTGCGCGAGCGGAAGGTGCCTGCCGATCCGCAGGACGTTCGCGTGCAGGTCCTCGCGCGGGATGACGGCGCCGCACAGGAAGATCATCGGGAACAGGACCATCAGCCCCAGCAGACTCGCGGCGTGCCCTCCCGGTGCCACGGCCGCGATCAGGAAACCCACGGAATACACCATCAGCGCGCACAGCAGGAACGCCGCCACCGGCCAGGCCGGGTTGGCGGGCAGGTCCAGGCCGAATCCGAGCGCGCCGACGCCGACGATGACCGCCGCTCCGGCCAGCGCCATCGCAAGCTGCGCCGCCACCTGGCCGATCAGGACGGCGAGCGGACTGATCGGGGTGGCCTTCAGGCGGCGCAGCACCTTGCGCTCGCGGTAGACAGCCAGCACCTCCGGCAGCGCGGCGATACCGCCGATCGCCAGGATCATCACGATGTAGCCGGGCACAAGCGCCTCGGCCCGACCGTCCTCGCCGCTCTTGCCGCGGTCGCCGCTGTTGATCACCAGCAGCATCAGCGGAAACGCCACCATGAAGAACAACGCGGCCGGATCTCGGGTCAGCAGCCGCAGTTCGCTCAACGAGAGCTGCGCGACCCCTCTCATCGCCCCTCCCGCATCAGCGCGAGATACGCCGCTTCGAGCGAGTCGACCCCGGCGTCCGCCGTCAGTTGGTTCGGGCTGCCCATCGCGCCCACCCTGCCCCGGGTGAGCACCACGACCCGGTCGCACAGCGCGGCCACCTCGTCCATGAAGTGGCTGACCAGCACCACCGTCGTCCCCGACGACCGCAGGTCGCCGATCAGGGTCCAGGTGTCCTGGCGCGCGACCGGGTCCAAGCCGGTGGTCAGTTCGTCGAGCACCACCAGCTCGGGCGCGCCGATCAGCGCCAACGCGAGCTGAACACGCTGCTTCTGACCACCGGACAGCTTTCCGAACGCCTGGTCGGCGATCGGGGTCAGCCCCCAACGTTCCAGCACCGCACGCCAGTTGTCGGGCCGACGGTAGAACGCCGCGAACAGCCGCAGCGCCTCGGCGACCCGGAGGCCGGCGGGCACCTCGCTCTCCTGGAGCTGCGCGCCGACCCGCTCGGCGAGTTCCCGCCGCCGGCGTTCCGGGTCGAGGCCCAGCACCCGCACGTGTCCGGCGTCGGGCCTGCGCAGCCCGATCAGGCATTCCACGGTGGTGGTCTTGCCGGCGCCGTTGGGCCCGACCACGCCCAGGATCTCCCCCTGGGCAACAGTGAACGAGACCCCGTCCACGGCCGCGGTCGCACCGTAACTCTTGCGCAGACCGCTCACTTCTATCGCTGTCATGCCTCCAGGCTGCTCCGGCGTTTCGCCGCGCACCATCACCCGGGAAGGCGTGCGGCATCCTCCATCGGAAGGAGGGTGCGGGCCCTCGCCGACGGCTAGGTTGGCGACATGAACGACAACGGCACGGGCACCTCGGTGCAGTTCACTTTCGACATCCCCTGCGTGTGGTCCTACTTCGCGTTCACCCGGCTCCAGCGGGCCCTGGCCCGCTTCCGCGTCGAAGGCGGACGCGCCGAAGTGGTCTTCCATCCCTTCCAATTGGCTCCCGAGGCGACCACTGAGGGCGAACTCAAGGTCGAGGTGCTGCGCAAGGCGTTCGGCGTCGACCCCGCGCAGGCCATCGTCGAGATCACCGAGCTCGCGGCGGCCGAGGGCCTCGTTCTGCGGCATGAAAAGGCGATCTTCTCCAACACCTTCGATGCGCACCGTCTTGTCGCCCTCGCAAGCGGCCAGGGCCTCGGGGAGCCGATGGTCGAGCGCCTCTTCCGCGCTCACCACACCGACGAGCTCAACGTGGCCCATCCCGATGTCCTCCGGAACCTCGCGTCCGAGGTCGGTGTCCGTTGGAGCGACGAAGGAGCCGCCGAGACCCGAGCCGAGCTCGACCGGGTCCGCCGCTCGGGCGTTCGCGGGGTCCCCGTCCTCCGGTTCGACGGCCGTCCGGCAGGCAGCGGCACCCTCTCCGAACAGGACATCCTGTCCGTCCTCGGCAACGCCTGACCCCTGAGAAAGGTGCATCACCATGACCGCTCGACCCTCCGTGTACGGCCCCGCAGTCTCCGGGCAGGACCGGCGCGACCTGGAGCAGCTCATCGCGCAGATCGAGACCGGCTTCAATCAGAAGGACCCGGCCGTGATCGACGGCCCGTTCAGTGACGACGCCGTCGTGATCGTCCCCGACGGCACGGTCCTGCGCGGCTGGAGCAACCTTTTCGAATACCACACGGCCCGGCTGAACGGTCCCGTTACCGGCTGGACGACCCGCATCACGATGACGGACATCTCCTCCCCCGCCCCCGACCTCGCGATCCTCCACCTTCGCCAGGACACCACTACACCGCAGGGAGCGTTCGCCAACCACGGCACGGCGGTAGCGGTCAGGAAGGACGGCGCGTGGTGGATAAGCGCCATGCAGAACACCAATGTCGCCTGAGCGCTCCGAGGACTGTGTGTGCGCTCAGAGTTCGCCGACGGGATCGTTCGGGTGATCCTGAGGACGACGTCGGCCGTACTGCGCGTAGAACTTCAGCAGCGCGGCGAAGCCCAGCGTCGTCGCACCCCGCTTGCCGGACACAAGCGCCCGCTCGTCCTTCGACAGCGTCCAGTGCTCGACCGGCTCCAACGGGGTACGGGCCACGTTCGTGGATCGTCCTCGCGCGGGCTCACACACCGCAGCCGTACAGCCCAGGGCTCACCCACACGAGGGATGCCCTCGCAAGATCACTGCCGTTTGCGGCTGGTGACATGGTTCCAACCGGCACCGGGGTAACTGTCGCGGCCGTACCCGAATGGCTTACGAGGCTTTCGGGTTGTTTGCGATATCAGTGATCAAGATGGCTAAATGTCGCAGATTGCCCTTCGGTCGCCGCTGGTGTTGGGGCTCGTGTGTGTGGTGTGTGCCGCCGGCGGACTCGCCCTGACCTCTCCCGAGATGGGGTTGGGGTGGGACGAGATCGTCTATGTGAGCCAGTACGCCCCGAGTACGCCGGCCGCGTTCTTCAGCGCGCCCCGGTCCCGGGGTGTGGCGCTGCTGGTCGCGCCGGTGGTGATGGTCACCGATTCGACGGTTCTGCTGCGGTACTGGCTGTCGGGGGCGGCCGCGACGGCGCTGTTTCTCGGGTATCTGCCGTGGTTGCGACTGGTGCCCCGGCCGGCGGTCGTGCTCGGTGCGGTGGGCGGCTACGCCACGTTGTGGATCACGCTGTTCTACGCGGGCGCGGCGATGCCCAACCACTACTCGGCCATGGCCGGGGTCTCGGCCGTCGGCTGGTACCTGTGGGTGGCTCGGGGCGGGCGCGGGCGGCTCGCCCTGGCCGGGTCGCTCGCCGTCGCGGGTCTGGTCCGGCCCGGCGACGCCTTCTGGCTGGTGCTGCCGCTGATCGTCGCCACGCTCGCGGTCCCGGCGTGGCGGCGGGCGGACCTGTTCGCGGTGATCGTGGGCGGATCGTTCGCCGGCGTGCTCGCGTGGCTGGTCGAGGCGCACCTTCGGTTCGGCGGGATCCTCGAACGGGTGCACCGCGCGGGCGAGATCCAGGGCGGTACGGGGCTGACCTTCTCGCTGCGCGAGACCGCTTCCGCGTTGGACGGGCCGCTGTTGTGCCGACCCTGTACCGGCGACACGGTGGCCGCCCCGGCACTCCTGTGGTGGTGCGCCCTGCCGGTGTTGGTGATCGCCGGCGTGTGGGCCGCGCGGCGGGCGCGGCTGTCGGCGCTCGCCTGGCTGCCCTGTGCCGTGGGCGTCTCACTGGCCGTCACCTACATCCTGCTCATCGACTATTCCGCGCCGCGTTTCCTGCTGCCGACCTACGCCCTGCTCGCGCTGCCCGCGGTCTGGGGTCTGCTCGCGGTGATCGACGTGGTCCGAGGTCGGCTCGGGCGTCGGCGGCCCCGACTCGTCCTGGGGGCGGCGCTCGGTGCGGCGCTCGCCGGACACCTCGCCGTCCAGGTACTGATCACCGCGCACTGGGCGGACAGTCACCGGGAGACGCGTCGGGACTGGGAACGGATCGCGCGGACGGTGCGCGCGGCGGGTATCCGCCCGCCCTGCCTGCTCACCGGCACCGAGGCGATCCCCATCGCCTACTACGCCGGATGCGCCTCGGCGGCGCCGTCGGGCAACAACGCGACGCACACCCGTGATCACCTGATCGCCGAGACGTACCGCGTGCCCTCGGCACTGCTGACCAAGAACGGGGCCGCCCCACCGGCGTGGGCGGCCACGTGGCGACACCACGCCGTCCCGGGCACCGGAACCGACTCGACCTGGGTCGTCCACGTCCCCGAGTGGACCCCCCTGCGGGCCGCCCCCGGCGTGGCCGACCGCGGGACCCCACCGGAGAACCCCACGCGGTGAACCGACTGCCGGACGACGTGCCGATCAGGCCGGCTGCGCGTACTCCGGGCAGTTCAGGGTCGGCTTGCCATGGCCGTGACGAGGGCTCGTACGGCGACCGCGCCCCCTCCCACCGTGCGTCGCGGCCCGCGTCGGTCATCCGGTGGACCCTCGCGTCCGGCCCGCCCTCGCGGGTGTCGACGCCGAACTCGACCCAATCGACGCGTGGAGCACCTGCGGGCTCCTGCGCTGCGGGCCGGTGCTCGGCTGCCGCGACTGCCCACGGGTCGAGTTCCACCCATCGCCGAAGTGGCGCAGCAGTACACCTGCCGGCGCTGCGGCAGCAGCAACACGCCGGCAACCGCGGTGTACCGTCCCGAAGATCACCGCCCTCGACGGCAAACCATCCACCACGGACCGAACCGGCCCCGACACCCCCGACCGAGTCGGAACCAGCGGCAGCCCGAGCAAAAGCACACCAGCAACCGACGCGAGAACGACCGACCGCAGGTCATCACCGCATCACATCAAGACCAGCATCCCCGAGGCGACCCCATGCTCTGCCCCCTCCCCCGACGGCGACGACCCGACGCTGCGCAACCCCGGTCCGGGCACGCACAAGAAGCCGAAATGAGTGTCGAGGACGTCCATCTCGCGCGGGCGGTCGAAGCCCTGGACGCCCTGGGCGAGTTCGAGCATCCCTGGATGCGCGAGGCGTTCGCGCGGATTCCGCGGCACCGCTTCGTCCCCGACACCGTGTGGATTCCCGACGCCGGTGGCGGGTACCGCGCGCTGGAGCGGGCCACCCGGCCGGAACGGTGGGCCGAGGCGGTGTACGAGGCGCACGCCCCGCTGGTCGTCCAGGTCGACGACGGCCTGACCCGCCCTCCCGGGCATCGGCCGCGAAGCGTCGAGTGCGATCAGCGCGCCCTCCGCGGTGTTGTTCATGCTCCGCGCGCTGGACGTGCAACCGGGCGACCGGGTCCTGGAGATCGGCGCGGGGACCGGCTGGAACGCCGCGCTGCTGTGCGAACGCGCCGGGCCCGACCGGGTGTGCACGGTCGAGATCGACCCCGCGCTCGCCGCCCGGGCCCGCCAGGCGCTGGAGCCGGCCGGCCGGCGGGTGGACGTGGCGTGCGGGGACGGCGAACTCGGCCACCGCGAACACGCGCCGTTCGACCGGGTGATCGCCACCGCCGCGGTGGGCCGTGTCCCCTACCGGTGGGTGGAACAGACCGTGTCGGGGGGCGTGATCGTCGCTCCGCGGATCGTCCCCTTCCACCAGGGCGGCCTGCTCCGACTCGTCGTCGCCGACGACGGCACCGCATCGGGATCCTTCGACGGCGGGGTGATGTTCATGCCCACGCGCGGCCAACGCCACCCCCGCTTCGACCCCGCCACACTGATCACCGACGACGCCTGGGAACACTCCGACGAGGACACCACAGCACTCGACGTCGCCGTCCTGGACGACGTCCACGCCCGCTTCGCGACCTCGCTGCGCGTCCCCGACGTCCACCACCTCCTCGAACCCGACCGAGGCCAAGGCCGCACACTGTGGCTCGGCGACGCCGCCGGCACCTCCTGGCGGCTCGACGCTGCGGCCTCCTCGGAGCAGCCGGGCATGTTCCGGTCGGGTCAGGTGGGCAGTACACGTTTGTGTGGCAACTTGGAGCGGGCACAGCCGAACAGCCGTGCCTCGAGCAACTCGAGGATGCCGTCGCGTTCGATCCGGCGGGCCGTTGCGGCGTCAGGGAGTGTCGACGACCTCGTGGCCCGCGGCGCGCAGGGCGGCGAGGGCTTGTGTGCGGTGCGGGTCGGGCACCAAGAGGAGGTCCGCGTGGTACGTGGAGCACACGAACACCGGCACCGCGGCCTCGGCGAGGGGTTGGACGAGGGAGGCCAACAGCCCCGGCACGTCCAGACCGTGCTGTGCGTCGGCGTCGTACAGGCCGATCCAGCGCTGTGCCGCGGGGGTGTCGGCGGAGGCGTTCCGCACGACGGTCAGCCCCTCGGGCGCGCGGACCAGGGCGTGCCACGCGTCGTCGCGGGGTTCGCGGTCGTCGGCGAGATGGTCCAACGCGAACACGTGGTCCAGGACTGTGAGCCGAAGTACGGGACGGGGGCGGGTGTTTACGCCCGTCTTGGTGGTGTCGTCGCCGGTGCTGCCGGTTTCCCGGTGTCGCGTGAGGTCCAGGGTGAACGCGACACGGTCGAGACCGGGGCCGTCGTAGTCGGGTTGGACGGGTGAATCGCCGGCGTCGGGCAGTGTCTCGAAGCCGAGCCGTTCGTGGAATCGCCGGGAGCCCGCGTTGCCCGGGCTGGTGACACTGTGCACGTGCCGCCGGCCGCTTTCCCGGGCTTGGTCGAAGAAGCCCAGGTACAGGGCCTTCGCGATCCCGCGTCCGTGCCAGGCGGGGTCGACGCCCACGAAGTGGATGTACGCCACATCGGGTCGGCTCTGCGAGTGGAACCCCACAAGGAACGCCACCGGTTCGCCCTCGCGTTCGACGAGGTAGCTGGTCGTGGCGAAGTGTTGGAAATACAGCCGGGGCAGGAGCAGGGCGCGCTCTCGGGAGCCCGCCTCCCCCTGGAAGCCGCCCCACCAGGCATCGAGCACCGCCAGGATCCGTGGTTGATCCTCGGCGACCGGATGGCGGACGGTCAATCCCTTTGGCAAGTCGTCGATCATGGTCGAGATGATGTCAGGACGTCGTCGGTCGGCCCAGCGAATTGTCCGCGGCCGTTCACACCCGCCGCGTCGGCGCTGCACGCATGTGGAGTCGGTTCGACGAGACCCGGATTCGGCGATGGATGAGCATGACACCCGGGACGGGTTGGGCAGTGCGATTCATATGAGTTCGAATTCGTAGGGTTCGCAGGCCCATGCGCCGATGTGTGCGAGATGCCGGCGGACGTCTGTGCGGCCGCGACGCACCCACTCGTTCCTCCACCACCCCGACCCCGGCGGACCACCACCCCCGAATCCTTCGCCGCGATGACCCCGGCCGGTTCGCACTCGGGTACGCCTCGGCCCCGGATCGAATCGGACCCGAAGCCCCCGTCAGGAATGTCGACGTCGGCATGCAGGCCGCCAAAACGGAAACCCGTCAGGCATGACACGCGCATCGCGGCCGGGACACGAGGACGACCACAACCGTGACGACACCGAAGGCACAACCGACGGCGTGGGCCCGTCCGAGCAGGTCGAGGAGCGCGAACCCGATCAGCCCACCGAGTTGCCCAAGCAAGCCTGGCTCGCGGTGTTGCGCGGCACGGTCAAAGAATTCAAGGACGACGAACTCGTTGACCGGGCCGCGGCCTTGACCTACTACGGCGTACTGGCACTGTTCCCCGCCCTGCTGGTGCTGGTCTCCCTACTGGGTGTCGCCGGCGAGTCGACCACCGAACGGGTGCTGGACAACCTGAACAAGTGGGCGCCCGGCTCGGCGCGCGATGTGATCACCGACGCGGTACGCCAGTTGCAGAACAACGGCGGCCTGGGTTCCCTCCTGGCGGTCGTGGGCCTGGTGGTCGCCGTGTGGTCCGCCTCCGGCTACGTCGCCGCCTTCATCCGGGCCTCCAACGCCGTCTACGACATGCCCGAGGGCCGGCCGGTGTGGAAGATCCTCCCGCTGCGCCTGGGCCTGACCGTCGTGCTGATGGTTCTCGCCTGTGCCAGTGCGCTGATCGTGGTCTTCACCGGTGCCCTGGCCCGACAGGTGGGCACCGCTCTGGGTATCGGCGACGGCGCGCTGACGGCGTGGTCGATCGCGAAGTGGCCGGTCCTGGTCCTGCTGGTGACGATCATGATCGCGATTCTGTACTGGGCCGCGCCCAACGCCGAGGGCCGCGGCTTCAGATGGATCACCCCCGGCAGCTTCCTCGCCCTGGCGATCTGGATGCTCGCCTCCGCCGGCTTCGCCTTCTACGTCGCGAACTTCGCCTCCTACAACAAGACCTACGGGACGCTCGCGGGAGTGATCATCTTCCTGGTGTGGCTGTGGATCACCAACCTCGCCGTCCTGCTCGGGCTCGAGTTCGACGCCGAACTCGCTCGCCGACGCGCCATCGCCGGCGGCCTCCCCGAAGGCGAGGAGCCCTACGTCCGGCCGAGGGACACCCGCAAGTGGAGTGCGAAAGACCACCGCCGACTGAACGAGACTTCCTGAGTGCACACGAGACCGCGACCCACACGGACGCACGTGGCGCTCATCCGCGCCCGCATGCCCGCCGCGCCGTGGTGGGCGCGCACCACGGCCAGTGGCCGGTGGGCAGGGCGTGTGTGTCGATGGACTCGGCCTTGGCGAGTTCGGCGAAGAAGGGGTGCTCGGCCGCGATCATGGCCTGGA
>NZ_JBSFEO010000084.1:0-27806 GCF_053594475.1 Embleya sp. NPDC001921 | reverse complement strand
CGATCGAGTCGGGCCCGTTCGGGACGCGGACGACGGCGGTGCGGAAAGTGCGGGTGCTCATGGCTTTGTTCCCTCGCGGTGGGAGTGATCGTTTCGGTGCTCCATGCTGGTTTCGTTAACCTCGTGACGAAAGACGGCACTTGAAAGTGCGTAAGCCCACATCGGGTGGGGAAGGAGCGATCGATGTCGACGCGGACGGCGGCCCAGCAGCGGGCCGAGGAGAAGACGAGCTACAACGCGTTCATGGCGGGTTGTCCCAGCCGCCAACTGTTCGAACGGATCTCCGACAAGTGGGTCGCGTTGATCCTCGCGGCGCTCGGCAGCGACGGCCCGCATCGTCCCGGAGTCGACCACGGCGACGGGCCTCGGTCGATGCGCTATTCCGAACTGTCCCGCCGGCTCGCGGGCGCGAGCCAGAAGATGCTCACCCAGACCCTGCGCGCCCTCGAAGGCGACGGCCTGGTAACCCGGACCGTCACGCCCACCGTGCCCGTCACCGTCACCTACGAGCTCACCGAACTCGGTCTGTCCCTGAACCGCGTCATGGTCGGCCTCAAGGACTGGGCCGAAACACACATGACCGAAGTACTCGCCCACCGCGAGGAACACCACCGCGCGGCAGCCGAACACTGAGCTTGCGGTCTGAACCCGCAGCCGGACGAACCGGGGCGTTCGGCTGTGTTCCGTGAGTGGAGTCCGCACCGGTTTCCCGGCGTGAGAGCGTCCGCGAGCCGGGTGGGCAGGTCAGCGAATTCGCGGACGAACCCGTCGAATCCACCACGCTTTCGAACCGCCGGCCGGCTGCCCGCGCCGACTGGTCAAGACGGGACCCACCGGTCGCGCGGTACCGGCGTCGACCCGATCCGGCGCGCCGGCCGGGGGCGCGGAGTGTTCGTTTCCCGCACACCGACGCGGCGACGGCCCGCGCCACGCGGTGCGGGCCGTCGCCCATGGGCTTCTTGCAACACGCTTCAGTCGATTGCGGCGAGCACGTCGCGCAGGTCGACGAACTTGAAGCCGGTGGCCTCGCGGTCGCCGTCGCCCGGGGTCTCCTGGCCGTCCTGGACGACCATCAGGCCCTTCGGGTAGCGCGCGCCGAGCGGGGCGTTCAGGACGGCGGCGCCGTCGCAGACCTCGGAGCCGTCCAAGGTGGCGGAGGCGCTGGTGATCCGGAAACCTCCCTCGTACTCATTGTCGTCGTCCAATTCGCGATCGTAGGCGACGAAGGTGTTGTCACCCTGGCTGGAGGCGAGCAGGTAGCCGTCGCCGTCCGACTCGGTGAGCAGCGTCAGGCCCTCGACGTCGGCGCTCAGATGCCGGCCGCCGTAGCCCGGGTCGGCACCGGAGGTGCACTCCTCGGTCTCCTCGTCGTACGTGCCCGGCACGCCGAACTCGCGGACCTTGTCGAGGAGTTCCGGCGGGCCGGTGAGGTCGGCCGGGATGCGCCAGATGCCGACGTCCTCCTGCCCCGCGTACAGCGTGCCGTTCGCCGGGTCCACCACCATGCCCTCCACCTGCGGGAGTTCGCCGGGCTCGCCGCACGGGGCCCAGGTGGTGCCGTTGGGCAGCGGGAAGGCGGCCGGCAGGTCCAGGGTACGGACCTGACGGTAGGTCACGGTGCCGGCCCGGGTGGCGGTCAGCTCCAGCAAGGCGATCCGGGTACGGTTGCGTTGGCTGGCCAGCGCGTAGCTGCGGCCGGTGCGCGGGTCGGTCCAGGTGGCCAGGCCGTAGGCGGTGGCCTGCTCGTTGATCTCCGCCTGGTCTGCGGAGAACACCGGCCGGACGGCGGGGTCGGTGACGTCGGTGAGCGGGCCGCCCGGGCGGTCGCGGTCGATCCGGTAGATCCGCAGCCGGTCGTTGCCGCGGTCGGTGACCACCGCGAGATCGGCGCGGGCGCCACCGAGGCGCATCCCGTGCAGGAGGTCGACGTTGTTGAACCGGCCGGGGGCGTCGTCCTCGCCGGGCCCGGCCGGGGCCGCGAGCGTCTGCACCTGGCGGGCCTCCAGGTCGTAGACCCGCAGGCCGCCCTGCTTGGCGGTGGCGATCACCAGGCTGCGGCCCGGGGCGGCGGCGTTCCGCCAAATCGCCGGGTCGTCCGCGTTGGCGTCGCCGCCCGCCTCGTCGTCGAACAGTGGGGCGGTCTCCGCCCGGGGGTGCACCACCGGGAGGCGGGCGGCCTCGGCGGGGAAGGCGAGTGTCGCGGGCAGCAGCACGGCCGCGAACAGGGCTGCAGCGCGCGTGGTGTGGCGAATCTTCATGTCACGGACCCTGGCGCAGCCGGATGGCCCACCAACGATCACCTACCGACCGGTAGGTAAATATTGGGTGCACAGGCGCCTCCAACTGTCGTTGTCGCATGCGGCGGTTGGAGTCGTTCGCGGTGGAGGTGTACGCGCCGTTGCGGCGGGCGGACCAACGGGCACAGCTCCTGGAATTCCCGTCGAACTCGTCGCGGGGTGACGTCTACGCTGGTGGCACCGCCCCTGCCAAGACCTCGTACGTCCGACCGGTGAAAGTCGGTGGAGGTGAACGAAGCGGGTGTCCCGTCGTTGGTGCGACAGGGGCATCACGACGCCCGACCCAGGGGACGTGCGGTCCGGTTGCCGTCGGACAACAACCTCGTTGCACTCCACAGGGGGGTTTCCTAGAGTCCCGAGAATGCTGCCTTCAGTGAAGACCGATGCGGAATGGGACGCCGTCGTCGCGGACGAAACGGTGATGCGACCCGGTGCCGAGGATATTTGCGCCCGTCTCGGTTTCGCGGGTGCGCCGCTGACCCGGTTCGCCGACGGAACACAGCCCGTCTATGCGGTGGGCACGGAACACGTCCTCAAGCTGTTTCCCTCGTCCGCCGCCCATGACGGTGTCGTCGAGGGCCGCGTGCTGTCCCACATCCAGGGGCAACTGCCGATCCCGACGCCCCGGGTACGCGACTTCGGTCCGTATGAAAACGGCTGGCAATACGTCCTCATGTCCCGACTGCCCGGTGAGAATCTCGCGCGGGCCTGGCAGCGCGTGCCCCGGGAGGACCGCGAACGACTGGTCACCGAGATCGGCGCCGCACTCGCCGTTCTTCACTCGCTCGACATCGAGCCCCTGGGCGACGTGCTCGGCCCCGGCGACTGGGGGGCCTTCGTCGATCGACAGACCGACACCGCCACCGACCGGCAGCTCGCCCATGGCCTCTCCCAGGCCTGGCTGGAACAGATTCCCGCATTCCTGGCGTCCGTACCCCTGCCGCGCTCCCCGCACCGCAGCCTCCTGCACACCGAAGTCATGCGGGCTCACCTGCTCGTCGATCCCGACGGCTGGCGCCTGACCGGACTCTTCGACTTCGAACCCGCCGCGATCGGCGACCACGCCTACGACTTCGTCGGAGTCGGCCTGTTCGTCACGGGTGGAGACCCGGCGCTGCTCACCAGGCTCACCACGTCCTACGGACGCGACTTCGATCCCCGTGTGCTTCTCGCCTACACACTCCTGCACAGGTACAGCAATCTCCCCTGGTACATGCGCGAACTTCCCACACCCGCCGAAGGAACCCTGGACACCCTCGCCGAAACCTGGTTCGGAACGAAGTGAGGCGACATCGAGGCCGCGACGCGAAGTGGCAGCGAGAGGCCGACCCCGGTCCGCGGCGGTCAGCGGGTGTCGTAGCGCCGGCGTGAGTCGGCGACGTGGGTGCGGTGGGCGTCGGCCCAGGTGATCAGCCCGGCGACGTGGTCGGAGAGGGTGGCGCCCACCGCGGTGAGGGTGTAGTCGACGCGGGGCGGGGAGGTGGGGGTGACGGTGCGGTCCACGAGGCCGTCGCGTTCGAGGCTGCGCAGGGTGAGGGTGAGCATGCGCTGGGAGATGCCGTCGATGCGGCGCCGGAGTTCCGAGTAGCGCTTGGGGCCGTCGGCGAGGAGATCCATCACCAGCACGCTCCACTTGTCCCCGACCCGGTCGAGGACGTCGCGCAGTCGGCAGGTGGGGTGGGACGCGTCGATGGGTGCGCGCACATCGGTGTGCGTTGGGCGGGTGAAAGTGCCTTCTTCCGTCACATCGGCATTCTCGACCAGACTCCGAGTGCACACAAGAAGTAACCAGCGCACAGAAAGTGCTGCACCTCATGAGCCTTGACCCGGCCTCCCCGCTCCCGCGTCCCGGCCCACGGCCGACGACCACCGGCCGGGAGATCCCCCACGACCAACTCGACCAGTTCTCTCCCCCGGGGATCCGGGCGGCCCTGGTCCGCGAAGCCGAAGCCCTGCCAGGGGTGTTCACCGGTCCGAGCCAGGTGTCCGAGCCGTCGTCACTGGCACTGCGCCTGCACCGGCCGACCGGCCCGTGGGAGGCGTACCTGCACCCCAGCCGCGACGAGTTCGCCCACGTGCACCGTGCAGGGTTCATGCACCTGACCGTGCCACGGCCGCTGTTGGACCCGCTCACACGCGCCGGATGGGCCGAGCCGCATCCGATCGGTCTGCGCCCCGCATGGCCCGACACGATCGTCATGCTGTACGCCCCGCGCGACGAGGACGAACTGGCCTTGGCCTCGGCCGTCCTGCGCGCCTCCTGGCGGCACGCGTCGCCGCCGTCCGCGCCGAGTGCCTGAACTCGGCAGCCCGACAGACCTGTACTCCACCATTCACAGAAAGGCCGACCATGCGTGCAGTGGCGTTTCACGACTTCGGTGATTCCCCCGCGTCGACAGAGCTGCCGACACCCGAGCCCGGCCCCGGCGAGGTGCTCGTGCGGGTCCGGGCCGCATCGCTCAACGGCTTCGACCTGGGCGTGCTCGGCGGGATGATGCGCGGGGTGCTGGAGTACGACTTCCCCGTGGTTCTCGGCAAGGACTTCGCCGGCGAAATAGCCGCATCGGGCGCGGGGGTGACCGGGTTGAACGTGGGCGACGCGGTGTTCGGCGTGGTCATGCGGCCGGCACTCGGGCCGGGCAGCTTCGCGCAGTACGTCGTGGTGAACGCCGACTACGGTCTGGCCCGGATTCCGGACGGCCTGGCCCCGACCCGCGCCGCCGCCCTCGCACTGGCCGGCACCGCGGCCCTGAACGCGGTGGACGCCGTGTCGCCCGCTCCGGGCGAGACCGTCCTCGTGGTCGGGGCCACCGGTGGCGTGGGGGCCTACGCCGTCCAGTTGGCCGCTTCCCGCGGCTGCACGGTGATAGCCACCGCCGAGCCCGGCGCCCAAGCCGCGTTCGTCACCGGACTGGGCGCGACCCACACCGTCGAACCGGCCGAACTCCCCGACCAGGTGCAGGCGATAGCCCCGGACGGCGTACAAGCGGCCCTGCACCTCGCGGGTGAGGGACCCGTTGTCGCGGGGCTGCTGGCCCCGGGCGGCCGGTTGGCGTCGACGCTGCACTACGCCCCGGATGCGGTGACACGAGGCATCACCTCGACAACGATCATGGCCGACCCGTCCGCCGCGACCCTGGGGCGGCTTGCCGCGGAGGCCGCCTCCGGACGCCTGCGGATTCCGGTGGCCCGGACCTATGGCCTCGACGAGGTCCCCCAGGCGATAGCCGAGTTCACACGCGGCGCGGTCGGCAAGTTCGTCGTGCACATCTGACCGTCCCGACCGACGTCGCGCCGCCTGGTCGCACGCCGGGGCCCGACCGGCGGCGCGGGCGTCGAGCAGCACCTGTATACCGACTCCGACGTGGCGGTGCCGACGTCCGCCGCGTCCTGATCGTCAACGGCATCGACGTCGGCTCGCGCCGGCAGGCCGAGGGGTCTCTCCGGCGGGCACGGCGCCGGGGACGTCTCCGGTGCCGGGGCGAGCGGTCCCGGTCCGGCACCGGTCTCGGTCCCGGGCCCGGCACGGGTCTCGGCCCCGGCCCGGCACCGGTCCCAGCCCGGCACCGGTCCCGGCCCGGCACCGGTCCCGGCCCGGCACCGGCCTGGCGCGGCCCGACCCGGCCCGGCCCGGCTCAGGATTCGTTCCGGTTCGCGTTCCCGTCCCAGTCCCGCAATCGGCGCAGCGAGTGTCCGGTCGTCGACTTGCACAGGAACTCGGCGCGCTCGTAGGACAGTCGGCCGCGTCCGGTCCGGGGGCAGATGTCGTCCGGGCCCAAGACGGCCGCCCGTGCCGGTCCAGGGCGCCGGTCGGCGAGGAACACCGGTCCCCGGGGCCGGCCGTCCAGGAGTTCGGGCAGGAGTGCGGCGGTTCCGGAGCGCCAGGTGATCCACGCGGGGCCACGCCGATCCGGCCGCCGGTCCGCGCGGCGGGCTCGTCGCTCCGGCAGGTCGAGGTCCTGGACGTCGAGGGCCAGTACGGCGGTGACCGTGGCGCCCGACTCGCGCAGCAGCGTCCACAACGCGCGCTCCCGCAACGGGGCTTCCACGTCCCCCGGCCACGCCGTTCCGGGCGGGACCGGGGCAGGCGCCGGCGCGGGGCGACGTTGGGGCACCCGCTGGGGGATGGCCGCGTCGAGGCCCGGGGTGTGCGTCCACGCCCCGAACGCCCGTACGGCGGAGCGGTGTCGGTTCCAGGTGGCCGCCGCCACGCCGCCCCACGACACGCGGAAGGCGCCGGCGACCTGATCGGCCGTCAGCGATGTGAGCGGCATCCCCACGCCCAGGGCGAGCCGCAGTCGCCACAACGTCTGTCCGTAGGAGCGGGCGGTCGCCGGCGCGAGCCGTTCTTGGGCCAGAAACGCGTCGACGGCCTCGCCGAACGTCCGTGTGGACGCGTCCCCCAACGGGATCGTCTCGGCACGACGCGTCAGGTAGGCGCGTTCGGCGACGTTCCGGGTCAGCAGCGCCGCGCGCTCGAAGTCGCGGCGGGCCTCCTCGCCGCGCCCCAGGCGCAGAAGCAGGTCGCCGCGCACGCCGGGGAGCAGGTGGTAGTCGCGGAGTGCGGGGTCCGAGGTGAGCGTGTCGACGAGGGCGAGGCCGGCTGCGGGGCCGTCCGCCATTCCCACCGCGATCGCCTGGTTGAGCCGCACCACGGCGGTGGGCAGGATTCGGGCGAGGGCGGCGTACAGCCCGGCGATCCGCGCCCAGTCGGTCTCCTCGGCGGTGCGCGCCCGGGCGTGGCAGACGGCGATCGCGGCCTGCAACACGTACGGGCCGGGCCGGCCGGGCGTGCCGGCCGTGCGGGCCCGCAACATCGCCGCGAAGCCGCGGCGGATGAGCAACTGGTCCCAGCGTCCCCGGTTTTGCGTGTGCAGCGGGACGGGTTCTCCGGCGGGGCCGGTGCGCGCTGCCGTACGGGACGCCTGGATCTCCATCAGCGCCACCAGGCCGTGCACTTCCGCCTCGTCGGGCATCGACTCGGCGAGCAGGCGCCCCAACCGCAGCGCCTCCAGGCACAGGCCGGGCCGCATCAGGTCCTCGCCCGAGGTCGCCGAATAGCCCTCGTTGAAGATCAGGTAGACGACCTCCATGACGGAGGACAGGCGTTCGGCCAGCTCGGCGCCGTCCGGGAGTTCGAACGGCACCCGCTCCTCGGCGAGCGTGCGCTTGGCCGTCGCGATGCGGCGGGCGATCAGCGGCTCGACGCCGAGGAACGCGCGGGCGATCTCGGATGCGGTGAGTCCACCGAGCAGCCGCAGGGTCAGGGCGACGCGTGCCTCGGTCGGCAGGACGGGGTGGCAGGAGACGAACATCAGCCGCAGCACGTCGTCCTGCTCGGACTCCGGCTCGGCGGCCCCGAGGTCGTACTCGGGACCGCCGACACCGTCGTGCAACCGCCGCCGCTCGGCCAGGTCGCGCGCGAGGTGTTCGCCGTGTTCCGCGGTCCGCCGGTCGCGGCGGATGTGGTCGACGGCGCGGCGCTTGGCGACGGTGGTGAGCCAGGAGGCCGGATTGTCCGGGACACCCGACTCCGGCCATTGTTCCAGCGCCGCGACCAGCGCGTCCTGCGCCAACTCCTCGGCCACGCCGACGTCGCGCACCATGCGGGTGAGCGCGGCGACGATACGGGCCGACTCCATCCTCCAGATCGCGTCGACCGTGCGGTGGACGTCCGTCACGGACCGAAGACCTCCTGGATCACGCTCTCGCCGTCACCGACGATCCTCCGGAACCGGCGGCCCAACTCGACCGCCTCCTCCTTGGAGCGGACCTCGACCAGGGCGAAGCCGACGACCGCCTCCTTGGACTCGGCGAACGGACCGTCCGTGACGGTGACCTCGCCGCCCTCGGACACCAGCCGGACGCCGCCCGGTTCGAGCCCGCCGGTGGCCAGCAGCACGCCCGCGGCGCTGAGTTCGTCGATGAAGGCGCCCATCTCGGCGAACAGCTTCTCGTCGGGAGCCTTCGCGTTCTCCGAGGCCTTGGACGTCATCAGGTAGCGCATGGTGTTCCTCCGGTTTCGTCTCGCCCGGCCGGATCGCCGGGGCACGCCGATACGTCGTCCCGGCGATGTGACAGGGAATTCGAGTATTCCCCGTCGTATCAGCCGATCGACGACGGTGCGAGCCCCACGGAGGAAAGGCGTCGTGGTGACACGTGTGTCGTCGGACAACGAGGTGGCTCAAGGTCACCCGCCGCGGTGCCCGCACAAAGAAGATCGTCAGGACCGATGAAGTCGTGGACGGCCCGATGGTCTCCACGACCGCCAACCAACGAGGAAACGAGAAGTTCGATGCGCATTGTGATCGGTGAGTTCGTCAGCCTGGACGGCGTGATGCAGGCCCCCGGCGGGCCGGAGGAGGACACCGACGGCGGGTTCGCCCACGGCGGCTGGACGCACCCGTTCTTCGACCCGCAGGTGATGGGCGGCGCCCTCGCCGCATGGGCCGCCGACACCGACGCACTGCTTTTCGGGCGCCGCACCTGGCAGGTCATGGCCGCGGCCTGGCCGGGGCGGGCCGGCGACCCGTTCGCCGACCACATGAACTCGGTGGCCAAGTACGTCGTCTCCGGCACGCTGGGCGAGGACGACCTCACGTGGAACAACACCACCCTCGTCCCCGGCGGCGAGGCCATGGACCGGATCCGGAAGCTGCGCGGAAGCGAGGGTCGGGACCTGGTGGTGATGGGCAGCCTCTCGCTCGCCCGCACCCTCCTGGCCGAAGGGCTGGTCGACGAGCTGCGGCTGATGATCATGCCGGTGCTCCTCGGCGGCGGAAAGACGATCTACCCGGACGACGGCGCACTGCGCACGCTCGAACTGGTCTCCACCGTGGTCAGCGGCACGGGTGTGCACGTGTGCACCTACCGACCGGCGGCAGCGGCGTAGTCCGCGCCTGAGGCCGCCTTCCGGCGACCCGAGGCGACGAGAGCGCGGCCGGGCCCAGCGCCCGGCCGCGCCGACTCGATCAACGCGTACCCCCACATCCACCGCAGTCGCACCCGCGTGGCCATGATCACCGCGTGCGTCCGGGGGGTTCGACCCCCGTCGCTCGGGTCGTAGCGTCGCCGAGGAGTGGGAGCAGCCGCAGCCGAACCCGGTGCTTGCCGCGGTGGGGGTGCCTCAGCCCTCGGCGTGCGGTGGATTCAGGCCGCGGCGACTCGGCGCGCTCCGGTCCCGGGTCGGCTGCCCCGCAGGGCAGCGCGCAGGGTCGGGGCCAGTATGCGGCGTACCTCGGCTGCCGAGAGGCGCGTGGACGCGGGCAGCGGTTGCAGGTACCGCGTGAAGATCAGTCCGCCGATCACGGTGACCACGGCGGTCGCACGCTCGGTCGCCTCCGTACCGCCGAGATATTCAGCAATCTGCGGCAACACCTCCCCGTCGAGGTACTCCCGCAGCACGCCCATCACGTCCTCGTCCTGCAGAGCTTCGCGGTTGACCACCGTCGCGTCCCACACGTCCGTGACGGCCCGCAGGATCCGGTCGGCGACGCCGGCGGGGTCGCCCCGCAGCGCCTGGGCGAGTCCGAGCGACCGGGCGCACTGCAACTCCGTGACCTCGCCGAACAGTTGCTGCTTCGAGCCGAAGTGGTACTTGATCAGCGCCTGGTCCACGCCCGCCGCGGCGGCGACGGCCCGCAGCGTCGTGCGGCGGTATCCGTGCTCGAGGAACAGGCCGCGGGCGGCCTCGGCGATGCGTGCTCTGGTCGGCGGATTGCCCCGCGGACGGCCCCGGGTTTTATTCATCGTCTTTGAATACCACGCTCTCGCATCGGCAGAGTCGTCGTTGTCGAGCCCCGCCGAACGTCCGGGGCGGGAACAAGGAGCGAACTCATGCGCATCGCCGTCTTCGGAGCCACCGGACCGACCGGCCGCCGGCTCACCGACCAGGCCCTCGCCGCCGGCCACCGGGTCACCGCGGTCTCCCGCCGAGCGGACGCCCTGCCCTCGCGCGCCGGCCTGACCGTCGCCGTGGTGGACGTGGCCGACGCGGCCGCCGTCGCGGCGGCGGTCGCGGGCAGCGGCGCGGTCGTCTCGGCCCTGGGCGTGCCGCCGACCCGGGAGAGGGTCACCGTCTACTCGGACGGGGTACAAAACATCCTCGCCGGCATGGAACAGCACGGCGTCAAGCGCCTCGTGGCAGTCAGCTCCAGCGTGGCGGACCCGAACTGGCGGCCCACCGGCGAGCACTTCTTCAACCTCGTCATGGATCCCCTGGTCAACCGCAAGGTGGCGAAGACCGCACACGACGACATGCGCCGCATGGAGGCCCTCCTGCGAGAGAGCGGCCTGGACTGGACCGTCGTCCGCCCGGGCGGACTGTTCGAACACCCCGAAGTGACGGACTACGAAGTCGGCGAGGACAGCGTCGACGCGCTCTACACCGCGCGGACCGACCTCGCCGCCGCCATGCTGAGTCGGCTGGAGGACAGCCGGTTCGTCCGCAAGGCCATGGGAGTCGCCACCCGGGACGTCAGGATGAGCATCCCCAGGCTGATCTGGCGTCAGGCCAGGGCCCGGAAGGCGGCGGGAGGGTGAAGCTGACGCCCTCCGCCGAGGCCCTGTTGGCACTGCCGAGCGTCGGGACGCTCACCACGATTCGTCCGGACGGCTCACCGCACGTCGTCACCGTCCGCTTCACCTGGGACGCCGACGCGGGACTGGCCCGCGTCCTGACGATCGACACGACACGCAAGGCGCGCAACCTGCTCGCCGCCCCGGGCGGCCGGGCCGCGATCTGCCAACCGCAGGGCGCCCGGTGGATCACCCTCGAAGGCACGGCCACACTGTCCGCCGAACCGCGCCGCGTCCACGAGGGCGTCCGCCGCTACCTCGCCCGCTACGGATCATCACCGCCGGCGCCGCCGGGACGCGTGGTCGTCGAGATCACCGTGGACCGGGTCCTGGGGATCCACTGAGCCGCCCCGACGTCCGGACCCGCGCCCGGACCGCACGGCCCGGTCGCACCGCTGCCGGGCACAGGGCCGTACGGAGAGGGCCCAGCCCGCGGCGTCACGAAAAGAACCGCCGCAGGCGGGCGAACCGGTGGCCCCGGGCACGCGTGCGTGCCCGGGCCACCCGACCCCGAGTCCGCCGGGCCGCGTTCGGCCGCGGGAGCGCGACGCGCGGCTGCCAGACCGGGTGAGCCCACAGCCGTTCGGCCGGCGGGCGGCCGACCCCACCCGACCGTCGCCTTCCGGTTCACCGACACCAGGGACACCCGCGCCCTCGAACTCCGCCGCGGCGTCGCCGTCTTCCGCGACCCCACGCCCGACGAACGCCTCGTGGGGGTGGTTGGCCTACTGGCGGGCCATGTGCATGCGCATCTCGCTCGCGGCGGGATTCCCACTGTGTCGAACCGCGGTGGAACGCTCGGCCACGGGCCCGGACGCGGGCATGCGGCGGCTGGCGCACGGCGCACGGCGCGGGGCCGAGGCCGAGGGCTCGGGGGCGCGGCTGGTGAGCGCAGGGTGGGAGCGGCCGGTCCGCGGACGTCAGGCGCCCGCCGTCCGATCCCCGCTTTGGGGTCGGCGGCGGGCGCCGCGGTGGTGCGGTCGTCGGGCCGCGGTCAGCCGGCCACGGCCTGCTTGATGAGCGCGGCAACGGCGGCGGGCTGCGAGACGTAGATCGCGTGGCTGCCCGCGACCTCGACGGTCCGGGCGCCGATCCGCTCGGCCATCGCGCGCTGGGCGGGCGGCGGGATCATGTGGTCGTCGGTGGCGACCAGGTACCAGGACGGCTTGGTACGCCAGGCCGGCGTGGAGACCGCGCCGCCCGCCGCGTCCAGCCCCCACGGCACCTGCGAGTCGGCCAGGAACTCGGCCTGCGCGAGAGGCAGGTCGCCGGCGAAGGCCTCGGCGAACTTGTCGCGGTCCAGGAGCAGGTAGCCGTCCACCGGCGGCAGGATCGGCGGGCCCACGGTGCCGGGCGGCGGGTCGGCGATCAGCGTGTTGACCGACTCGCCCTTGTCCGGGGCGAACGCCGCGATGTACGCCAGCGCCGTCACCTTCTCGTGTGTTCCGGATTCGGTGACCACCACCCCGCCGTACGAGTGCCCGACCAGCGTCACAGGCCCCGGTACGGCGTCGATCACCATGCGGGTCGCGGCCACGTCGCCCTCCAGCGACAGGGTCGGGTTCTGCACGACGGCCACGTTGTAGCCGTCGTCCTTGAGCGCCTCGTACACCCCCTGCCATCCGGAGCCGTCCACGAACCCGCCGTGGACCAGCACGACAGTCCCGCTCGGCGCGTTGTCGCTCATCATTCCTCCCGCGTTCGTCGGGCCGGCGGCTGCGGCCCGTGCTCGAACTGTAGGAACACGACCGGAGACTGTGGACCCGTCAAATGACGTAGTTCCGGGTGGTGTTACGTCACGGCCGGCCGAGGCCGCAGGGGCGTCAGGGGTTGTGCAGGTGTTCCAACGCGTCGCGTAGGCCGGCCCGCGAGGTCACACCGAGTTCGGGAAACGCCTGATACACGTGGGTTCGCCGGGCAGCACCACGGCGCCGCCGACGTGCGGTATGTCGGTCAGGAACCCGGTGAGCCGCGCCAGGTCGTACTCGCGGCCGATCAGCGATGCGTCCACCGTACGTCGCGTTCCTTTTCGTCGCCGCACAGGACGACGCACGGCGGCCGGCGACGTCGGGACCTACATGCGGACGCTGCCGCAGGCTATGTTGCCGCCCGCGACGACCGTGCCATCGCAGCTCCACTGGTCAGCCGCTTCGCGGCCCGTTGCTCGGCCTCGGAGACATGGGAGACCGGCCACTCGCCGTACCTGAGCCGGCCCACGGCTGTCGCCGATCTCATCCACCGACAGCGGCGAAACGCGGGTCGTTGACCAACCCGTCCGGGCGAAATCGACGCGGGCGTGTGTTCACACGCTTGCCGCAACCGCCTTGGCGGCCCGTTCGAGGAGGCGCTGTTCCTCGTCCGTCGTGAGCGGGACCTCCAGAACGCGCAGCCAGTCGGCGAGTTCGCCGTCGCGGAGCGGGCGGTGCTCGGTGGGCGCGTCGGCCCGGCGCACCGTGAGCGTGGCGTGGGTGATGGTGACGTGCCGGTCGGGCAGGTGGCGGGTGACCATCAGCGTGCGCTTGAAGTGCGACATCGGATGGGTGCTCGTGTAGTAGTGACCGATCTCGACGTCGACGGGCAGCACGGCCAGTTCGTCGGTGGAGTGCATCATCAGCCAGGCGTCGTCGCGCCGGCGGCGCATCTCCCACACTCCGTCGGAGTGGTCGACGCGGTAGTGCCAGCCGAGGTATTCGTCCTGCGCGCCGTCCGCCAGCGGGATCGGGCGCAGCACGCTCATCCCGAATCCCGGGTCGCACAGCAGCCGCTGCCCGTCCAGCGCCACTTCGACGACCATGTGGGTGCGGCCCTGCAGGCTGCCGTCCGCCGGGTCGCCGACACGCCCGAGGTGGCGGCGTACGTCATAGCCCAGCCGCTCCAGTACGGCCGCGAACAGCGTCGAGTGCTCGAAGCAGTAGCCGCCCCGGCCCCGGCCCACGAACTTCTCCTGTACGGCCGCCAGGTCCAGGCCGCCGGGCCGCCCGAGGAACACGTCGATGTTGTCGAACGTGAACGTCCGTACGTGCGCCTCGTGCAACTCGTCCAGCGCCTCCCGCCCCGGCGTCCGCGCCGGGAGGCCGAGCCGCGCGAGGTAGCCGTCGAGGTCGAGCCCGCCCACCTGCCAAAGATCAGTACTCACGCGGCCAGTCAACCAGTGCCCGGCTCCGGCCTGCCTCGAGGGTGTCGACGAGGAGGTCGTGCGGACGTCACCGCCGAAGTGGTCGGCGCGGACGACGCCGTCGACCTCGCGGTGGGCGAACGTGCTCGCCACCTGTGACGGGCGGGGACCGGGCACCGGCGGTCAAAGGTGTCGAAGGGCCCGCGTCCAGTGGCCGGAAATGCTCGGTCGACGTGGTTGGTTCGGCATGACCGGGCTTCGCGAAATGCCGAAATGGGGCATATAGGCGTGAAGTTGAGTTCGGTCAGCGCGTCCGGGTGTGAGACGACGGCCAAAAAATGCCGTGTTGTAGGAAATCGTTATACCCAAGCAAGGCGGATAAAGCGGATATCTACTGCTACTCGGACAATTCTATCTTGACGTGGAACTCTCCGTGATGGGAATCTCGGCTGCCCTCATCGAGGGTCTTTTCGGTTTCGGGGGGACGAAACGGTCTTTCGGGCGAGCGTGTCGAGGGGTCTCGGCTGCGTTCGTGTGCCGGGTGACACGAACGATCCCCTGGGCCGCAACTTACTTCTGCCCAAGAGGTATCGCCATGTCTTCGCCTTCCAAAGCCACACGTTGGGCCACCGCGCTCGCCGTGCCGCTCGTCCTGGCCGCCGGCACGGCGCCGGCCTTCGCCACCGGCGACACGTACACCGTAAACCTGCACCAGAAGCTCCCACTGACCGCCACCAGCGATGGGGTGGAGCGGGGCGAGTGCCCGAACACGATCCCCGCCGACAAGGACGGGTGGCACTTCGTGCTTCCCACGAACGGGACGTCCTTCGTCAAGCTGACCGTGACGTTCCAGCCCGGCGGCCAGCAGGTGATCACCACCTTCGGTCCTCCCACCGACAAGCACGCGTACGTCGCGTCGCCGGCCGGGGCCACGCTGACCTCCGCGGTCGCCCAGGTCAAGGGCGGCGAGGTGAAGTGGTTCAACCTGTCGCACGCCTGCCCGGCCAAGCCGCCGACGACGCCGCCGACCACCAAGCCCCCGACGACCAACCCGCCGACCACCGCGCCGCCGACCACCGCGGCTCCCTCGACCAGCAAGCCGCCGGTCGACGGCACGAAGACCCCCGCGCCCGTCACCTCGTCGGCCGGTACCGGTAGTCCTTCGTCGTCCGCGTCGCCGACCGCCTCGGACTCGGTCGCCCCGACGGCTTCGAAGCCCGCGACCGGGGGCGGCGGCAAGTCGCTCGCGCAGACCGGCACGGTCGCGGTGGGCGGACTCCTCGCCACCGCCGCGGTCCTGGTCGGCGGCGGCATCCTGTTGCGCAGGCGCCGGGGCAACCACGCCGCCTGACGGTCCGAACCGGGCCCGACCGTGTACGGCGGACCCTGTCGATCGACCCGTCCCGCCGAGCCGATGCTCGGCGGGACGGGTGCCCTAGACCTGTGCCGCGGCCAGTGCGTGCGACGGGTCGTAGGTGGCGATGGAGCGGCGGATGTCGTCCGCGTACTCGGTCTCCCACCACGGCACGGTGCGCACCAGCGTGGGGCGCGAGCCGCTGATCTGGACGAAGGCCCGGCCGCGGGGCATCGACATCAGGTCGGCCGCGTCCAGCACGGCCTCCGACCGGGACGCCCGGCTGATGCCGCGGTGGTCGCCGAACTTGTGGCTGGTGCTGGTCGTTCGCGGTTCGAAGACACCGGCGGACTTGGCCAGGCTCTCCAGGAACGACACGTCGGAGACGCCGCCCCCGTACACCCGGACGTTCGCCGAACCCCACAACTTCGACATGCCGTTGTCGCCCCACACCGAGACGCCCTGGGCCCAGGACTGGAGGATCACCATCACGATCACACCACGCGAACCGAAGTGCGTGTACTTGTCGGGAAGCGCCTTCCACGGGCACACGTTCGCGGCCTCGTCCAGGACGAACAACGCCGGGATCGGGAGCCGCCCGTTGGGCGAGTCACGGGAGTAGTTCCCCGCCTCCTCGGCCAGGATCGTGGTCAGCGCCATCACCAACGGGGAGGCGATCTTGTTGCTCTCCTCGGACAGCAGGTAGAGGGTGTCCGACGGCGAGCGTACGAACGCCTTGAAGTCGAACTCGGGCCGTGAGGGGTCGCTCCCCGGCGTCACCCATTCGTTGATGTTCTCGGCCACCAGGAACGAGGCCATCTGGATCGCGGTGCCGTACACACCGGCGCGCTGCCGGTCCGGTTGGCCGATCACCGACTCGACGGCCTCCGCCGGGAGACGGTGGCCGGCGTCGCGCAGGATCCGCACCGGCGTGTCGTCGGTGGGCCGGGTCAACCACACGTACACCTGGGTGATCGGACGCCTGTCGATCGACGCCGCCAGCAACAGGTTGGCGAACAGGTCCTGTGCGGCGGGCTCGAAGTACGCGTCGCTGCGCGCGTGGTCCTGGCGGTTGGCGGAGACGAAGCGGGCGGCGAGCTTGACGGCCTTGACGATGCTGTCCTCGACGTAGCTCAGCGGGTTCCACCAGAACACCGGTTTGCCGCCGGCCTGGTTCTGCGGGTCGAAGATGTAGACCGTGCCCTTGGCCTCACGAATGCCACGCGTGGCGTCGACCACGTCGCGCTTGTTGGAGGTGACGACCACCGCGCCCGGCGCCGCGACGATGTTCGGGATGGCCCTGGTGGCCGTCTTACCGGTACGCGGACCCCAGATGTCGACGTGCATGTCCTCCCACGAACCCCACAGCTCGTCCCCGCCCCGCACCGTCCGGCCGATGAACACGCCCGGTGTGGTCCCCTTCGCGACGCCGAGCTTCTCCGCCGTACGCCTCACCTGAGGCGTCAGGGACGGTCGCAGTTCCTTGGGTGAGGCCAGGTAGCGGTTGGCCAGGTCGATCCGCTCGCGACTGCCCCTGGACTTGTTCCGCACCGACCAGCCGATCACCACCAGGACGAGTACTCCGAGGACCTCCGCGACCAGGAAGACGGTCGCCAGGGCACCCGGCCACCGGTAGTCGCCGATGATCAGGCGCACCCCCAGGACGAGCGGATTCGGACCGGGATGCTCGGACGGCCCCCCGCCCCACGACGCCGCCAACCAGGCCATCACGTGCAGCGCCACCAACGTGACGATGCCGAGCAGGAAAACCAACGCCTCGAGTTCGACGTTGGGCCCTCTACGCCTTTGTGTGGCGCTCATGCGTTACCCCTTGATCCCGAATGCGGCGATGGCGATCCCGGTCGGCGGCTCATGTGTCATGTCGCCTTCCCGGGGTCGGCACGGGATGCAGGTATCGGTGACCGGGTGTGGATGTGGTCATGCCGCGGCGAGTTCGTGCATGCGGTCATGCCGCGGCGAGTTCGTCGAGGAGGCCGTGCCGGGTCGGTATCCATCCGAGTTCGGTGCGGGCCTTGGCGTTGCTCGCGGCCTGGTCCAGCATGAGTGCCTCGACCATGACGTTCCGATACCGCTGTGCGTCGGCCGGGTCCCACTCCTGAACCCGCGCGCCGTGCTGGTCGGCCACGGCCTTGGCGGCCTCCCGCACACGCACGGGTTCTTCGTTCGCGCCGAGGTAGACGGAGCCGGCCGGGGCGCGCTCCACCGCCAGGGCGTACAGGTCGCCGAGATCGTCGGCGTGGACCACCGCCCATCGGTTCGACCCGTCGCCGAAGTGCCGCACGGCCTTGTGGCCGTCTGCGTCTTGGGGAGCCAGGAGCATCGGAACGTAGCCCCGACCCCCGCCGTAGACCAGGCCGGGTCGGATCCGGACGGTACGCACACCCCGCGACGCGGCCTCGGCGAGGATTTCCTCGACCGCCGGGCGCCAGGCCACCACCATCGGCGGGGCGAGCGGAGACGCCTCGGTCAACGGCGTGGACCCCACGTTCCCGTGCAGCCACAGGCCGCTGGTGTAGACGAGCGGCTTGTCGGTTCCCGTGAACGCCTCGACCAGGGCACCGACCGTTGTGCGGTCGAGTTCGCCGGCCCGTTCGTCGTTGCTCGACGCCGCGTGCACGGCGGCGTCCACGCCGCCCGCCGCCTCGGTCAGCGCACCGGCCTCGAAGAGGTCCGCGGTGAACGTCTCGACGCCTTCCGGCGCGGGGGAGCGGCTGCCCGCGGTGGTGGTCGCGACGACGGTGTGGCCCTGCCGCAGCAGTGACCGCGTGACCGCGCTTCCGATCGTTCCGGACGCACCGGTGACGAGTACACGCATGATCGCTCCCGTTTTCTAACAACGTTAGATTTCGACAGTAGACCATCCCCTCCAGCTTGTCTAACATCGTTAGCAAGCGAGAACGAGGAGCATCGAATGCCGGCGGGGCAGTACAGGATCAAGGGCACGGCGGACGAGCGGGCCCAGGCCAGGGAGCAGCTGCGTACCGAACTGCTGACGGCTGCCCGGGAGATCGCAGACGAGTCCGGCGGCTTCGAGAAGGTGACCATGCGCGCGGTCGCCGACCGGGTCGGCTACACCGCACCGATCCTCTACCAGTCCTTCGCCAACAAGCAGGCGCTCCTGATCGGACTCCTCGACGTCGGCTTCGCCGAACTCGCCGACCGCCTGGACCGAGCCCAATGCCCCGAACCTCGAGACGGCACCACGAGCGCACTGGGCCGGGTCGCCGCCGCCTACTGGGAGTTCGCCTCCGGCAACCCGCACCTGTACCGGCTCATGCACAGCCTCCCCGACGTCCCGTTCGGGACCCCGGACGCCCCACCCTCGGCCGCCCGATGCTTCGTGGTCCTCAAGAGCGCGGTCCAGGCGGGGGCAGCGGACCACCCCGCCACCGCCTACGACGACGACGCGGCCACCGATCTGCTGTGGGCCCAGATGCACGGCCTCGTCAGCCTCATGCTCGACGGCCGCATGAAAGGAGGCCGCGCCCGCGGACGCGACCTCCTCGAAATACTGACCGACACCTTCCCAACGGCCACGCGCACACAGGGCCCCCACTCGAGCCGCTGACCCGACGTCACCCGACCTCTTATCGCAGGTCGGGACATTGAAGGGGCCTGCCGGGCAGGGCAGGGCACAGACGTGCGGATGGCCTCGGTCGGGCCGCTCACCGTCGTGGATTCGGGCGCGGCCCCGACCGATTCCCCCAGGCGCCCTCGCCGCGCCGTGCCACTGCCCCGCCGGCCGTCGCGCGCCGCCGCGTTGCCGCCGCCCGCCGCCGGCACCGCCCACGGCGCCGGCGATCGTCAGCGCGCGTCGGTGCGGCGCAGGGATGTGGGCAGGAAACCGCCGCCGTCGACCTCGAACGCGTAACCCCGGGTGAAGTAGGGGACGTTGCTGTCCATGAAGGTGATCACATCGATCCGCTTCATCAATTCCTCCTCCGCCGCGGTCCATTCGGCGCAGCCCGAGGTGTCCGGCTTGGCCATCGCGAGCGCGGTCAGGCGCTGGTACTCCGGGTTCTGCACGGAACCGAAGTTGAGGCCCTCGGGCGGCTTGGTCCCGGAGAAGAACGGGAGCATCTGGTCGGGCGTGCTCAGTGACAGCGGCGCCCAGGCCACGTCCCACTGGCCGGCCATCAGTGTGGACACCTTCGCCGCCGGGGTCGTCGGCTGGAGGGTCACCTTCACGCCGAACGACTTCCACTGCTTGACCGCCAGCTCGGCGGCCGCGACGACCTGGGTGCCGGACAGGCCCGGGTAGGGCACGGTGATGGACAGTTGCCGCCCGTCCTTGGTCCAGTACCCACCGGACTTCCTCCACCCGGCGGTGCTCAGCAGCTCGGCGGCGCGGTCCACGTCGTGCGTCGGCAGGTTGGCGGTGACCGAGTCGGTCGGACAGGGCGGGGACATCGCGGTGCCCAGCCGGGTCGGCCGCACACCCTTGCCGCCGGTGGCGACCGCGCCGAGTTGCCGGAGGTCGATCGCGGTGACCAGCGCCCGACGCACCTGCGGATCGGCGGTGACTCGATTCGGATCCTCGTTGAACAACAATTGGCCGAGCGGGTCCTGCATGGCCGTGGACTTGATCCCGGCCGCGGCCAGCCGGGACCGGTCGGGGCCGACCACCGTCGTGACGTCCAACTGGCCGCTCAGGAGCAGATTGGTCCGGGTGGACTCGTTGCCGATCACCTTGAAGACCACCCGGTCCGGGGTGAGGGCGTTGTCCACGCCGTCCGGACCCCAGGTGTAGCCCTGCCGCTTGGTGAAGGTGAAGTGGTCGCCCGGTACCGCCTCGGTCAGCCGGTAGGGCCCGGTCCCGTCGGAGGCGCCGTCCAGCCTGCCCTGCGCGCGCATGCCGGAGGGACACACCAGTTGCAGCGTCGCGGCATTGCGCAGCAGGAAGGGTGTGGGCTCCGGCGTCTTGAGCGTCAAGGTACCGGCGGCGTCGTCGGCGGAGACGGTGAGGCCCGTGGGCACGATCATGCCGAGCATGGGCGACGCGTTGGCCGGCTCGGCGATGTAGGCGTATTGCGCCGCGATCGCGGAGGCGGTCAACGGCGTACCGTCGTCGCATGTCACGCCGCGCTTGAGGGTGAAGCTCGCGGTGGTCGCATCGGATGTCCACTTCTCGGCGACACCGGAGACGATGCGCCCGTCGGGCTGGATGTTGAGCAGCCCGTCGTACGAGAAGCGGTTCAGCATGAACGCGCTCGCGTTCAGCGCGGTGAGCGGATTCAGGCCACCGGGATCGGCGATGACCCCGACGGTCAGCGTATCGCCGTCGCCGGCGGCACCACCCCCATCGCTCCCACCGCATCCGGCGGCGAGCAGACCCAGGACGAGGGTTCCCACGACCCCACGCGAGACGCGTCTCATCGCGCGCCTCCCGGGAAATGCCCGGCGACCGGGAAGCGCTCGGCGACCGCGAAGCGCTCGGCGACCGCGAAGCGCTCGGCGACCGGGAAGCGCTCGGCGACCGCGTCCGGGAAGAGCCCGGCCGCGGCGGGCCCGGTGCCGAGTCCCGCACCCGACTCGGCGCCCGGTGCCCATCGGCGGTCTGCGGGCGGGGTACCCGGCAATTCGGATCGTCTCGTCACGGGAATCCTCCTCGGAGTGCGGCCTGCGCCGCTGCGGACGATCACGGTAGGCAGTGGCCGGAAACCGGGGGATCGTCGCCGCGCACGAAGAACGATCCCCGATCCTGTGCGAATCGCCGACGCCGAGCCCGGCCGGCTCCGGAATTCGCGGTCCGACGCCACGGATTCGCCCCCCCCGAGCGCACCGCAGGCAGCGTCTTTACACCTGCGTTGTACCGCCCGCAAAGCAGAACCCCCGAGGCTGTTCCCCGTCAGCGAAAGCCGAGCGGAGGGCGGGGCGCGATGGAAGGCGACCACCGCCTGTTCGGCTGGTCGGATCCGATCACCCTCGCCGTCTCAGGAGTACCAGGACGCCTCCGTCGGCCGCGACCGCCGGGGCACCTCCCGAGCGGGCATGGGCCTGCGTTCGCCATCCGCGAGCAGGACGCTCACCGGATCGCCGCCGAGAGCGCCCGGTAGCGTCACTTCGACCTCGATGCCGCGAGGCGGGTCGGTGGGCAGGGTCGCGGTCATCACTCGGGTCTGGGCGCGGTGGCCGTGGACGCGCGCGGCGGCGACCTCCTTCCCGTCCACGAGGAGCTCCAGCTCCCGCGTCCAGCCCATCCGCAGGCCCACGGTGACCGAGCAGCCGGCGTGCTCGCAATGAAAGTGATACTCGCGGCTCATATCGCCTTCCCATCGCCGGGCGAAAAGGGCCCTCCACTCCATCGTGGCACCGGACGGCGGACGCGGCAGCCCTGGATCCGCCCCCGCGACCGGCCTGCGTGCTCGTCGCGTGTCACGAGGCGGCGGTGGGCGGCACACAGGGTGCCCGGCGGCACTCGGCTGTGTCCGCGTCACCATCGAAACTGGCACTCCGCGCCGGAATACGGTCTGCCAAGCCTCTGTGGGGTTGCCTGGAGTCAGCGCGCAGGCGGCTACGGGTTGGTTGGGCGGTCGACCTGGTGCCGCATTCGCCGGGGACCGCGGAAGTCGTGGCAACTCGAGGAGCACGACCCTCCATCGCTCGGCACGTCCCGGAGCAGCGACCTGAAACGTGGAGTTGACCATGCCGGAGGCTTGTCTGCCGCTGTGGCCCCGCCGGCCCCGATCACGCGAACCGCACGTCCAGCCGGGGCGCGCAAGCCTCCCTTGATCGACAACCCCACGCGTGCTCGGCCGACGAGGACATCGCAGCGGACCTCACCCCACGAACCTCACGCCGAACGCCTCGACTTCACCCTCGCCGCATGGCATCCCGAACGCATCGGTCGCTGCCTGCCGCGCGGTGGGGGATTGAAGACATGCCCTGGCGTGGGCACGTGATCGACGAGTTCGAGTACCCGCCCATGGAGTTCGCCTTTCCCGGTCCGTTGCGTGACCGGCTCGTCGCCGCGGTGCTCGAGGGGGCCAAGACCAGTACCACCGGGATTCTCGCGGACTACGAGCACGCGGGCGAGGAACTCCCGCGAGTGGGCGACAGGTTCACCGTGGTCGACTCGCGCGGACGTGGCGTCGGTGTCGTCGAGGTCACCGAGGTTCGCGTGCTGCGGCTGGCGGACGTCGACTGGCCGCACGCCCGCGACGAGGGCGAGGGCGACACCTCGGTCGCGCAATGGCGGGCCAACCACGAGACGTTCTGGCACGGCCCCGAGATGCGGGCGGCGATGGACGACCCCGACTTCACCGTCGACGACGACACCCCGGTCGTCGCCAAACGCTTCAAACTCCTCCCACGAGGCTGACCCCGCCGAACCGCACGACCAGGTGAAGGCGATGGGGCCCCGGACGGCGTATCAGCGGCCCTGCACCCGGCGGGCGAGGGCTCGACGGTCGCCGAAGTGTCGGCCCCGGGTGGCCGTTTGGCGTCGACGCTGCACTTCGTGCTCGACGACCACGTGTGGGCTGTCGGCTCGACGGCGGTCATGGCCGATCCGGCCACTGTGACCTCGGAGCGCCTTGCCGCAGAGGCGGTCGCCGGGCGCCCGCGGATGCCGGTGGCACGGACATGCGGCCTCGACGGAGTGCCGCAGGCCCGCCTCTCACATGCGGCACCCCCTTGGGACGGCGGGCCGCTGCCGCCCGCCCGCACCCAACGGAACTCGTGGACCGCGTCCCCGAAACCGCCGGAGGGAAATCGGCGGTGGGGAATGATCTCGGGGTGGTTCCGGTTGTGATGGGCGTCGGTGAGGGTGTGCCCCCGGGCCCAACCATTGCCTCCGTGGAATACCGCTCGGCTGGAGCCACGGTGTGCCTTCCGCCGTGAGGCGGCCACCCTCACCGGCCTTCGAACTCTTCGCGGCGCCGCTCCCATCCCGGGAGCGGCGCCCTTTTCCGGTTCAGGGACACGCGCCCCACCCCCTCGTGCTCCGCTCCGGGTGCCAACTCCGGCCGGTTCCGGCCAAGTCTGCTCCGCACGCCGGGGTTTCTGCGGGACGTTCGGCGACCGGTCCGGCACGACTCCGAGTCGTTCGCCGTTCGCACCCGACCTTCGCCCGACCCCGTGTGATCTGCAGACCCGCCCACGCCCGGCCCCGAGACGGTGGACGCACGGCGTACCACACCACATCCACCCCGCCCTCTCGGACGGACAGCCGCCGTGAACCACGACACGAACCACCACGACGACACGAGCACCGCCCCGGGTTCGGAAATGGGCGGTCGATCAGGTTCTGCGCGAGATGACCATGATGTATTCGCAGGGAGCGTTCGTGCGGTTGGCGAAGCCGTGGTCCGCGTCGGCTTGGAAGAACAGGGAGTCGCCTGTGTTCAGGGTCTCGCTGATCCCGCCGATCGCGACGGTGAGGGCGCCTTCGAGCACCACGAGTTGTTTCTCCGTACCCGGCGGATAGGCGGGCAACAGCCCGGTGGAGACCTGCGCGGGGAGGTAGTGGACGACCAGCTCGGCTCCTCCCGCGCCCGGGGCCGCCGACACGATGTGGCGCTCGAAGCCGGTTTCCGGGTCACGGAACACGGGGCGATCGTTCTTGCGCATGACGACGGCCACACCGGACGCGGCAGCATCCGGCGCACCGATCAGGTCCGAGAGCGACACTTCGAGCGCGTGGGCGATCCTGGACGCGACGCCGATCGTCGGGCTCTTCTCGCCGCGTTCGACCTTGGACAACATCGCCCGGCTGACCGACGACTGTGTGGACAACTGCTCCAGCGTCAGGCCCGCCTCCTCGCGACGTCGCCGCACGTTACCGCCGAACGCGCCGGCCAGGTCGTCACCGTGCCGTGGTTCGGCCGCGTTTCCGTCTCGCTCGACCACCGTGCTCCTCGATCGATGGGTATCTCGCTGCCCACAGTGTAGGGTTTCTCCTATAGAAGATTTGGTCTTCTATCGGAGACGTGCGATGCGCGCCCGACACGACGGAGGGGTTCCATGCGTTTGATCTCGAGTGGCCGGCACCATGCCAGATTCGAATTCGGCGATCTGCAGGTGATCTCGTTGCGAGACGGGTACATCGACATGCCGCCGACACGGCTCCGGGACGAGGACGGGTGCACGCTCGACGAGCTGCCGGCCGCCGTCCCGCTGGCCGGCGACAACCTGCGGCTGTCGGTCAACGCCTTCTTCGTCACCGACGGCACCCGGTCGGTTCTCATCGACACCGGCGCGTCCAACGCCTGGCACGACCCCACCATGGGATTGATCTACGACGCGCTCGACGAAGCGGGAATCGACCGGGCGCAGGTCACCGATGTGGCCATCACCCACAAGCACGAAGACCACGTGAGCGGCCTGATCGCGCCGGACGGTTCGGAGGCGTTCACCGGACTCGAGCGCGTGTGGATCGGCGCGGGCGACACCTCGGTGTTCACGGGGCGGCTCGAGCCGATCCGCGACCGGGTCGTACCCGTATCCGAGAGGATCGCGATCAACGACTGGACCACCGCGATCCCGACACCGGGCCACACACCCGGTCACACCGTCTACGAGGTCAGGAGCAGCACCGGCCACCTTCTCGCCTGGGGCGACACCGTTCACGTTCCCACGCTCCAATTCGACCGGCCGAACGTGTCCTGGGAGCTCGACGGCAACCAGTCCCAGGCCCGCGCCGCGCGCGCGGCCCTCCTCGAACAACTGACCCAGCCACACCACTTCGTAGCCGGCGCCCACCTCGACTCACCCGGCATCGCCCGCGTAACCCCCTCCGGCGACGGTTACGCGCTGGAATACCTCGCACCACCGATCGGCTGATCGAGCCCGTCGGCTCCGGGCCGCGCTCGCGTACTCCGGCACGCCCGAGGCGGCAGCTTCGCCGCCTCGGGGGCCGACGGCGCAGACCGTCCCGGCGGTTGCGTGGCGCAGCGTCTTGCTGCGCAGGGTTGGGAACCCGCGGCGGACGCCTTCCCGCGGAACTCGCTCCGAACGTTGGACGGTTCCGCGGGCGCGCGTCCGTGGGCTCCGTCGGGCACGGCACACTCGATTCCACGGCCCTCGCCCCCGGTCCCACGTCCGCTGGTCGACGCACAGGAGTCCTTGGGATCATCGTCGGCCACGAACGAGGACGCTACCTCTCGGGCGCATCACCCGCGACCTGCTTTCATCGCGACCGACCCCACTGACCGCACCGACCCCACTGACCGCACCGACCGAAGCAGGGGCCGAACGGCAAGCTCGGCAACCGGATTCCTCGTGCCGCCGTGTGTCCGTCACCGCCCGATGGTCGAGGTCGGGGCTCGTCGATCCGCACGTCGCCGACGCGCTCCGCCGCCGCGAACACCGCAGACTCGCGTCCAGTCCCTCCCTCGACGCAGAGGAGGCCGCCATGCTCGCCGCCGGCGATGCCCCGGACGTCCTCGCCCTGCTGGCCGCCAATCCGCGAACCCCGCGCCCGATCCTGCGCGAGCTGAGCCGCCGGCGCGCATCGCGCGGCGCCCGAGCCATCCGCACCGCCGCCACGCATACCCTCCGCCGCACAACCCGAGCCGAAGAACCCCCTCCCGCCCCCTGACACATTCGGTCCGTGCGAGGCGACCGCCGATGAGCGCCGGTATCCGTGCCGTCGAGGGTCGGATGTCGCCCAACTCTGGTCCAGACCAATTTGGTTCAGACCATTGACCAGTGGTTCGGACCTTTCCTAGGCTCATGCAGCCGCGACGGGTATGTCGAAGCTCACGACGCGCCCGCGTGGCGGCGCAGCGTCCCCGCACGTTCGGACCGAGTTCGAGGAGTTCCCTTGAGCACAGGCACCGCACGACCCGTCACGCACCCGCGAGACCCCGATCGGCCGGGCACCAGGCGCGGTCGTATGCTCATCGCTCTGCTCACGGCCCTGTTGTTGCCTCTGGGGGCCATGGTCGGCCTGACCGGGACGGCCCATGCCGAGGGCACCGGCAGCTCGGAGACGTCCGACCGGGGCTCCGGCTGGGGCAGGGACCGGCCGCCGACCGCGCCGGGCAGGCCCCACGCGAGCCACGTCACCGACACGTCGGTCAAGCTCTCCTGGCGCGCGGCCAGGGACGACCGGGGCGTGCGCAACTACGATGTGCTGCGCGACGGCGTCAAGGTCGCCACCGTTCGACACACCTCCTATGTCGACCGCGGTCTCAACAGCGGCACCGGCTACACCTACACCGTCGTCGCGCGCGACACGAGGGACCAGGTCGGTCCCGCCAGTGCCCCTCTGAAGGTGCGTACCACCGGCGAAGCGAAGATCAAGCTGGGCTACTTCACCAACTGGGGCCCCTACCTGGCCAAGAACATCGACACGTCCGGAACGGCCCGCAACATCACCCACATCAACTATGCGTTCGGCAACGTCGAGGGCGGCAAGTGCGTGGTCGGCGATCCCTGGGCCGACTACCAGAGGCCCTTCACCGCGGCCGACAGCGTCGACGGGGTCGCCGACACCCCGGAGCAGCCGCTGAAGGGCCACTTCAACCAACTGCGCGAGCTGAAGAAGAAGTACCCGCACATCAAGATCCTCTACTCGTTCGGCGGCTGGACCTGGTCCGGCGGCTTCACCGAGGCCGTGCAGAACCCGGCCGCGTTCGCCGAGTCGTGCCACAGCGTGGTCGAAGACCCGCGCTGGGCCGACGTGTTCGACGGCATCGACCTGGACTGGGAGTACCCGAACGCGTGCGGTCTGACCTGTGACGCGAGCGGCTTCGGGTCGATCAAGACCCTGTTGGACGCCACGCGCGCCCGCTTCGGCACCGGCAACCTGGTCACCGCCGCCATCACGGCCGACGCCTCCCCGGGCGGCAGGCTCGACGTCGCCGACTACGGCGGCGCCTCGGGGGCCGTGGACTGGTACAACGTGATGACGTACGACTTCTTCGGGCCGTGGATGGCGCAGGGCCCGACCGCCCCGCACTCGCCGCTGACGTCGTACCCGGGCATCCCCGTGCCGAGCTTCAACTCGGCCGACGCCATCGCCAAGCTCCGGGGGAAGGGCGTACCCGCGAAGAAGCTGCTGCTCGGTATTCCCTTCTACGGCCACGGCTGGACGGGCGTCACCCAGAGCGAACCGGGCGGCACCGCGACCGCGCCCGCGTCGGGTGACGGAAGCTACCGCGCGCTCAAGGTTCGCTGCCCCGCCACCGGGCTGGCCGGCGGCACCTCGTACGGCCACTGCGGCAACGAATGGTGGGGCTACGACACCCCGGCCAGCCTCGCCGTCAAGACGAAGTGGGCCAAGGAACAGAAGCTGGGCGGCGCCTTCTTCTGGGAGCTGAGCGGCGACACCGAGAACGGCGAACTCGCCGCCGCCCTCAACGGCGGACTGGGATAACCCACCCGCCCCATCCGCGCTCGGTCGCGGCCGGCCCCGATGGGGGCACGCCGGTGTCGTTCGAGTTCGGGTACGGCGACGTGCCGTACCACAGGAAGTTGCCGTAGCCGTAGCCCACAT
>NZ_JBSFEO010000083.1:0-27878 GCF_053594475.1 Embleya sp. NPDC001921 | reverse complement strand
GACGCGGTCCTCGCCGAGGTCGGATCGCAGGTGTCCCGGTGAGCGGGGGTGGGTTCCGGCCGGCGTCGAGGTACGTGGTGTTGCGTGCCGGGTCGCGGGCGGCGCGGGCGGCGCGGCAATCGGCCGAAGAGGACGAACGCGGCTTCGATCGCTCGGCGGTGCCCACCGTAGGGCCGGAGCGGGAACGAGTGGCCGTCGCCGTCATCCGAACGCCCCCGAGGCGTCGGCCACGGCCCGGAGCACGTCGGCCCGGGTCAGCGCTCCCTGGGTCGCCCGCGCCCGGCGTGCGCGGTGAGGAAGTCGTCGACCACCTGCCGTACATACGCCTTGTCGATCGTGCCGTTGGCCAGGAGTCGGCGGAACACCAGCGGCCCGACGAGGCGGTCGATCGCCGCGTCCGCGTCCAGGTCGACGGGCAGGTCGCCACGGGCCTTCGCGGCGTCCAGGACCACCCTGAAGGGATGGGTACCGGCGCGCTGCAGGATCTCCCGCACGCCCACGAACGCCGGGTCCGAGGCGCGCTCGATCAACACCCGCATGGCCCGCTCGCCCTCACGGTCGTGCAGCAGCATCCGGGTGCCGTCGAGCGCGGCCACCAACTCCTCACGCAGGCCGCCCGTCCGGCTTCCCGGCCGGGAGCCGACGCCGGGGCCGAGCCGATCCCGGTATTCGGCGACGAGTTGCACGATCGCGTCGCGGATCAGCGCGGTGGGCTCGGGCCAGTGCCGATACACCGTGGTCCGGCCCACGCCGCTCCTGGCGGCGACACCCACGTGGGTGACCGCGGTCCAGCCGTCCTCGACCAACAATTCGCGCGCGGCCTTCAACACGGCGGCGCGGCTGCGCAGCGCGCGCGGATGCGGCGCACGTCCGGGCGCGCCGAACCCGTGGGCCACACGCGCGGATTCGGGCATCGTGTCCAGCCTCCTCCGCTGCTCGCGGCCACGCACGGCACGACCGACGAGATCACACCCGCCCGACGCCGAGGGCCCACCGCCCTCGCGAGACGAAGTGTTCCACGTCCACCACCGCGGCCGGCAACAGGCAGCCCCACAAGGGTCGATCGCGCGCCCGCGCGCCGCCCCGAGCCGCGGACACGAGGTGGCGATGCCCGGCTCGGCGGGGGTGCGGGCGGTCGTTCGGCCACGTGAGCGCGTGCGCGTTCGTGCGCGCGGCTCGCGCGGGCGGGGATGATCGCGGGAGTGCGATCGGGAGGCTCGTTGGGTAGAGTGCCGGCGCCGACCGGCACCCGTTCCACGGAGGCGACTTGACCAACCAGCCGGGAAACCAGGGCGCATACGGTTACCCTCCCCCACCCCCGCCACATCCGTCCCAGCCCAAGTGGGCCTGGTGGGTGGTGGGCATCGCCATCCCGCTGATCGGCATCTTCGTCACGATCGCCGTCAGTGGGTCCGATGCGGACTCGAACTCGAAGAACTCGTCCACGAGTACGAGTGCCCCGGCCGCCACGCAGGCCCAGCAGAACCCGCCGGAGAGCGGCCGGTCGGCGTCGAGCCCGCCGGGGTCCGGCGGGCAGACCACGGGCGGACGCCCGTCGGGTGGTCAGCCGCCCAAGGTCCTGTTCGGCCCCGGCACGGTCACCGTCGACCCGTCGAACCGCTACGTCGAGCTCGACACCGGCCCCCCGCTGGTCGGCCAGTCGAACAAGGCGGCGGACATCGTGTTCCTCTACACCTTCGCCAAGCCCGAACTCGTCACCGTCGGCTCCACCCCGACCCTGGCCGCACTTCCGCAGGGCGGTTCGGAGCCGACGGCCGCGACGTGCGCCGACGCGGTCGCCAAGCGCGGCTCCTACCTGGCCGGCGAACTCGCCCAGGGCTCCGGCTTCTGCGCGATCACCAACGAGGGTCGCACCGCGTACTTCCGACTGACCGGCCCACCCGCCGGAAACGCGCCCGTGCGCCTCGAGGTCACCGTGTGGGACCTTCCCGGCAGTTGACCATCGCTCGCGCGTGACGGCCGAATACCGGTCGGAGCCGGCCGGTTTCCGGCCCCGATCGGCACCGGCCGCACCACGTCGCCGATGCCACCGCCGTTGCCGAACCGGCAAAGAATGTTGCCGGATCCGCCGACACCGTCGCATGGTCGTCGTGGAGGTGGTCACGATGACCGATCGGTTGCGGGACGGCTATGACGTGGTGGTGGTCGGCGGCGGCGCCGCGGGGTTGAACGGTGCGCTGATGCTGGCCCGGGCGCGGCGTTCGGTGGTGGTGGTCGACTCCGGCGCCCCGCGCAACGCGCCAGCCGAGGGTGTCCACGGGCTGCTGGGCCGGGACGGGATGCCGCCGGCGGAGTTGTCGGAGCGCGGGCGGGCGGAGGTCCGCGCGTACGGCGGACATGTGGTGTCCGGCGAGGTCGAGGCAGTGACCGGGGTCGAGGGCCGGTTCGACGTGGCGCTGACCGACGGCCGCACCGTCCGCGCCCGCAGACTGCTGGTGACCACCGGGCTGGTCGACGAGTTGCCGAACGTGCCGGGTCTGCGCGCCCGGTGGGGCCGGGACGTGCTGCACTGCCCGTACTGCCACGGCTGGGAGGTCCGCGATCTGGCCATCGGAGTACTGGGCAGTGGGCCGCTGTCGGTGCGCCAGGCACTGCTGCTGCGCCAATGGAGCGACAACGTCACGTTCTTCGCGCACACCCTGTCGCCGACCGCCGAGGACGCGGAGCGGTTGGCCGCCCGCGGCATCCGCGTGGCGGCCGGTGAGGTGTCCTCCTTGGACGTCGTCGACGATCGCCTCGTGGGCGTACGACTGGGCGACGGCACAGGGGTCGGCCTCGACGCACTCGCGGTGTCGCCGAGGATGGTCGCGCGCGCCGGGTTCCTGTCGGGGCTCGGATTGCGGACGGTGGAACATCCGTCGGGAGCCGGCGAGTACATCCCCTCCGAACCGGGTGGTCCTACCGAGGTGCCCGGGGTGTGGGTCGCCGGCAACGTCACCGACCCGGCCGCCCAGGTCGGCGCCGCCGCGGCGGCGGGCGCCACGGCGGCGATCCGGATCGACGGCGACCTGACCGACGAGGCCACCCGAGCGGCGGTCGCCGCTCACCGGGACCCGTTCTCGGCCGCGAACGAGGCGCGGGTTTGCGAACTGGTCCTGGGCGACCGGCGCCACGGCCTGTGAACCGACCCCGCGCGACATGGGCGAGCGGCTCCGCGAGGACCGGGACACCGGCGCCTACACTCCGGGGGTGGCCGAACGGACGAGTACGACGCCGCTGTCGGGTGTGCGCTTCGTGGGATTGCGCTTTCGGCTGGAGACCCGGGGGCTGCATCGCCCGGTCCCCGTCGAGGTCGCCGCGCTCACCCACCACGGGCCCGGTGATCACGTCGCCTGGCGGGCGTACGCCCCGATCGAACCTCCGCCGCCCGGAAGCCCGCCGCCCGCGCCGATCGGCGTCCCGGTGCCGCCCGCCGCACCCGGTTCGCTCGCCGAGGCGCTGGCCGGCGTCGAGCGTCACCTGGTGCGCGACATCCCGCACGCGCTGATCGGGGTGTCGCCGTTCGCCGAGAAGACGCTCGTGTGGGAGCAGCGGGCCTACTGCCCCCTGCTCGCGTCGTCCCTCGTCCTGGACGTGATGGCCCTCGCCGCGATCGTCGCCCCCACCGCCGCGCCGCAGTCCCTGGACGCCCGGCTCCAGCGGATCGGCCTGCGGCCCCCGCCCGAACGCGCCGTCACGTGGGACGCGTACGCGCTGGCACACCTGTTCCACACCGTGGTCGCGCAGGGCGCCGCCGTCGGCCGCTGGTCGACGCTGGAGGACCTCGCACGCGTCGCGGGCTCTGCGCCGCCCGCGCTCGAACCCGAGTTCATGCCCCCGCTCGACGTGCAGGAGTCGCTGTTCGACTGACTCCGGGCATGCCGGCGGCACGGCACCGGGCAGGTCGGCGACGTCGGCATCGGCATCGGCATCGGCATCGGCGAGAACGCGCGCCGTGCCCCGCGAGTCGTCCCGACGCGTCCGCCGCGGGTACGCCGGCCGCGGCGGATCAGCGCGGCGGCGCGGAGAGCGGGCCCCGACCCGCCGTGCGCAGCAGCGGCTTGGTCATCGCGCGGTTGACGGCCGGATCGCGGCCCTGGACGTAGCCGTCGCGCAGCGTGTACCCGCTCGCGGCGAACAGGGCGAGCGCCCCGATGTTGCGGTTGCCCGTCTCCACCACCAGCCGCAGTGCGCCGGCCTGGGCGGCGGTGTGTTCGAGCGTGGCGAGCAGACGGCGTCCGTAGCCGCTCCCGCGCTGCTCCGGGCTGACATAGAGGCGTTTGATCTCCGCCGCCCGACCGGGCATGGTCCGCCAACCGCCGCAGCCGACCGGCGCGTGTCCGTTGTAGGCGAGCACGAACAGGCCCTCGGGAGGCTCCAGATCGCGGGGCTCGCTGGTGTCGGGGTGATCGGCGAACCCGTAGAGGCCGACCTGCTCCGCGTACAGCGCGTGCAGGAGGATCTGGGTGTCCGGATGGGTGTAGGCCCGGGGCACGAGGCGAACGTCGGCAAGGCCGATCGGCAGGTCGGCGCCGAACGGTCCATGGTGGCCCGGCGCCGCCCCCAGCACGGCCCCACCCTTGGCGCGGTGCGCGAAACGGATCAACGACCTGCTCCCTTCCCGCCGACCCCGTGCGTCGGGGCTTCGCAACGATTGTCCGCGAAGCCCCTACCCCGCGAACAGTGGCCACGAAAAACCCACTCGACCGGGGTCGACCGAAACCGGTGTCGAACAACACTTCCGCGCGGTCGAGTTGGGGACACTCCCGGGCCCGTCGCCGGGCGTGGCGCGCGGTGGCGGCGGGCCTGCCCCGCCCGGTCACACCGCGGCCCCGCGGCGGTCGCGTCCCGGTCACACACCGGTCGCACCGACGTCTTCGCGGCATCGCGGCATCACGAGAGTTCCCACGCGCTTCCGGTAAGGGTTATAGTCATACTTAACCAGTTACAGACATCGCGGGGGCAACACACGTGCGGATCCCCATCACCGACTACGCCGTCGGCGCGGCGATCGCGACCGACCTGATCAACACCTCACCCACCGTGCGGCCCACCACCGGCGACGCCCTCCCCGACCCGGGCGCCCTGGCGGACTTCCTGACCGAGCACGGCCTTCGGCCGCACGCTGTCGCCGACGGGCGGGCGCCGACCGCCGCCGATCTCCACGCGGTGGGACTGCTGCGGCGCGAGGTGCGGGTGATCGTGGAGACCGAGACCGAGGAGCACGCCGTCGCGGGCGCGAGCGTGCTCGTCGCCCGCGCCGGGGGCGCGCCGACGCTGGTTCGCGACGCCGACCGCGGCTGGCAGTGGTCCGTCCCGACCGTGCCCGACGCCTGCCTCGCCGACGAGTTGGCCACGCTGATCGGCGTCGGGCTGCTCGGCGTCGTCCGGGTGCTCGGCCACGAGCGCTTCCGGGCCTGCGCCACCGCGGACTGCCGGGGTGTGTTCGTGGACACCAGCCGGGCCGGTCGCCGCCGCTACTGCATGCCCGACCGATGCGGCAATCGGGTCAATGTCGCCAACCACCGCGCGCGCCGCAGGGAAGAGAGCGTGAACCGATGAGCGACACCCCCCTCGCGGGTGCCCTCCGACTCCCGGACGGCACCTGGATCCGCGGTCGCGGCCTGCGCCACCCGCCACCCGATGGACCACCGCCGGAATTCGGCCTCTACCTCGGCTCCGACCGCCTGCGCCGACGGCACGAAGACGCGCTGCCGTGGCCGCACACGTGGCTCGACTGGCCGGACTTTTGCCTGCCACGCGACCGGGACGCGGCCGTGCGGCACATCCGGGCGCTGCACGAGCGGGCCCGTACGGGCGCCTCGGTCGAGGTCGCCTGCGGGGGCGGCGTCGGCCGTACCGGGACCGTCATCGCCTGCCTCGCCGTCCTGTCCGGCGTCGACCCCGCCGAAGCGGTCGACTGGACCCGTCGGCACCACCACCCACGCGCCGTCGAGACCCCCTGGCAACGCCGCTGGGCAACCCGCTTCCCCACCTCGTGACCACGCCCGTGCCGTGCCTCGCGCCGCGGCGACGCGCACGACGCGCGGTCCGCGCACGGGTGCGACGCGAAGTCCGCGCACGGGTGCGACGCGAAGTCCGCGCGCGGGTACGACCCGGATCCGTGCGCGCCTACGCGGCCGACTCGGCCGTCTCGCCGAGGTCCGCCGGTTCGCCCGGGTCGCCCAGGTCGCCCAGCCGCTTCAGCGTGCGCTCGACCGACGCGCGCCCGGCGGGCAACAACGGCAGGCGTACGTCCGCGGTGGGGATCCGGCCCTGGGCGTGCAACACGCCCTTGATCACGGTGGGATTGGGCTCGCCGAAGGCGGCGGCGGACAACCGCGCGAGCGCGTGTCCCAGGTCCCGCGCGCGGGCGAGGTCGCCGTCGCGCCACGCGGCGCACAACTCCGCGAATTCGCGGGTGGCCAGGTGCGCCGACGCGAGGATGCCGCCCGACGCGCCCAACGCCAGCAGCGGTGACAGGAACAGGTCGTCGCCGGCCAGGACCGCGCAGTCCGGTGGAAGGTCGCCGAGCAGGTCCACCGCGTCCTGGTCGATGCCGCCCGGCGCGAACTTGACGCCGGCGACGCCCGGAAGCCGCCCCACCGCACGCAGGTCGGCCGCGTCCAGCGCCTGTCCGGTGCGGTACGGAATGTGGTAGACGATCAGCGGTACGGGGCTGTTGTCGGCCAGGTGGGTGAAGTGCGCGATCACGCCGGCCGGCGAGGGGCGGGTGAAGTACGGGACGGGCACCAGCGCGGCGGCGGCCGTCGGCCACCGGGCGAGGTCCGCGAGAGCCGCCGCCGTGGCCCGGGTGTCGTTGCCGCCGGCACCGATGGTCAGTACCGCGTCGTGTTCCGCGCAGACCCGGGCGCACACGTCGACGACCGCGACCCGCTCGTCGGCGTCGAGCGTGGCGGCCTCGGCGGTCGTACCCAGGGCGACGATCCCCTCGGCGCCCGCCGCCAGCACGGCGTGGGCGAGCTCTTCGAGCGCGTCCCGCGCGACGGCGCCATCGGCGGCGAACGGCGTGACGAGCGGTACGTGGACCCCGTGTCGGGGCGGGTGCTGAGTCATGCCTACGAGCGTGACCCGCGCAGATCCTTCAGGTCCAGTTCATATTCGTGAACGTGAGCGTAAGCTGTACTGATGCTCGACGTCCGCCGTCTGCGCCTGCTGCGCGAACTGTCCCTGCGCGGCACCATCGCCGCGGTCGCCGAGGCGCTCGCCTTCACCCCGTCCGCGGTCTCCCAGCAACTCGGCGTGCTCGAACGCGAAGCCGGGGTCCCGCTCCTGGAGCGCACGGGACGCCGGGTCACCCTCACCCCGGCCGGACACAACCTGGTCCGCCACACGGAGGCCGTCCTCGCGCACCTGGAACAGGCCTCGGCGGACCTGGCGAACACCCGCCGCGGCCTGGCGGGGCCACTGCGGATCGGCACCTTCCCCAGCGCGACCCGGACCATCGTCCTCGGCGCGCTGACCTGCCTCGGCCGGCGGCATCCGGGCCTGGAGCCGATGGTGCTGGAGATCGACCCGGCCGAGGTCGCGGGCGCGCTGCGGGCGGGCGAGCTGGACGTGGCGCTGATCCACGAGTACGACTTCGTACCGCCGGTGGACGAGGTCGGCCTGGCCGGCCTGCCGTTGTGCGCCGAGCCGATGTACCTGGCCTCGACGTCGCCCGCACCGGACCGGACGACCGACGCGTCGATGCTCGGGCACTGGCGGAACTCGCCCTGGATCACCGCTACTTCGGGCACCTTGTGCCAGGCGATGACGATCCGCGCCTGTCAGGCCGCCGGCTTCACCCCGCACGTGCGACACCAGGTGGACGACTTCGCCACGGTGCTGGCCCTGGTCGCGGCGGAGCAGGGCGTCGCCGTCGTACCGCACCTGGGCATCGTGGATCCCCCGCCCGAGGTGGTCCTGACCAGGCTGCCGATCCACCGGCGCACCACGATCGCCTTTCGCGGCGGCGCCGCCGAACACCCCGCGGTGCTCGCGGCGGCCGACGCGTTGCGCACGTGCGTTCCGGCGGAACTGGCCCCCGCGCGGCCGGGTCCGCCGGCGCACTCGCCGCCGCCGCCGAGGGGCTGAGACCCGTACGCCCGAGCCCGCGCGCGACGCCCCGGGCGAGTGGGCCCGGTGGGTCCGGACGAACGATCGTGCCCGCCGTCCCGCGTGTCGCGGTCGGGGTCGCGGCGGCTCACGGGCGACGCTGTCCCCAGCGAGCGGTCTGGACCGGACGATCGCCACGAGGAGGGTGGGCCCCATGCTGGTGCTCGGATACGCGCAGGTCGAGGCCCTGCTCGAGCCGGACGCGTTGATCGACGCGCTCGCCGCGGCGATGGCGGACCTCAGCGCCGGTCGCGCCTCGGCGCCGGAGCGGATCGCCGCCGTGGTTCCGGATCGGGACGCCTTCCTGGCGGCCATGCCGGGACACGTTCCCTCGTCCGGTGCGCTGATGAGCAAACTGGTCTCGCTCTTCCCGCACAACGCCGGGACGCCGCTGCCTACCCACCAGGCGCTGATCGTGGTGTTCGACCCGAAGACCGGTGAGCCGACGGCGTTGTTGGACGGCACCGCCATCACGGCGGTGCGCACCGGCGCCTGTTCGGCGTTGTCGGCGCGGCTGTTGGCCCGCGAGGACGCGACGGTGCTGGCGATCCTGGGCACCGGGGTCCAGGCCCGCTCGCACGCCCGGGCGATGTGCCGGGTCCGGCCGATCCGGCAGATCCGGGTGGTCGGGCGCGATCGGGCGAGGGCGGCGGCGCTGGCCGACGAGTTGGCCGCCGAGGTGCCCGCCGAGGTACGCGCGGTGGCCGACTACGCCGAGGCGCTCGACGGCGCGGACATCGTCGCGGCGGTCACGAACGCCGTGGAACCCGTGGTCCGGCGCGCGTGGTTGTCGCCCGGGACACACGTCACGTCGGTGGGCTTCAACCCGGCCGGCCGTGAACTCGACGACGCCACCGTCGCCGACGCGCTGGTCTGCGTCGAATCGCGCGAAGCCGTGTTGGCGCCGTTCCCGGCGGGCAGCAACGACCTGCTGATGCCGATCCGCGACGGCGTGATCACCGCCGAACACCTCTACGCCGAACTGGGCGAACTGGTCGCCGGCAGCCGTCCCGGCCGCACCTCGCCGGAGCAGCTCACGCTCTACAAATCGGTCGGCGTGGCCGTACAGGACGCCGCCGCCGCGGCCCTGGTCGTCGCCGCCGCCCGCGAGCAGTCGATCGGCCGGGAGATCTCGCTGCGGTAGCGCCGCCGCCGTTCCGCGCGGTGCGCGTACGCGTACGCCCGCACGGGCTCGTGGGGCGCGCCGGCCGGCTCCGGCGTGCCCGTGTGCCGTACGGCACCGGTGGCGGCTCCGGTGTGCCCGGGCCTGCGGGCGGTATGGCACGCTCCATCGGAGCAGGCGCGCCCTTCGCCGGTCTGTCGGCGATCGCGCACGACCGAGACCGAGTTGTGGGGCACCGATGAGCGACGGCACGCGGATCATACGTTGGGGAATCCTGGCCACCGGTGGCATCGCCGCCGAATTCACCGACGCGCTGCGGGGCCTGCCGAACACCGAGGTGGTCGCGGTGGGTTCACGCCGCCTCGAGTCCGCGAAGGCGTTCGCCGAGCGCCACCGCATCCCGCGGGCCTACGGCAGTTGGGCCGAATTGGCGGCGGACGACGAGGTGGACGTCGTCTACGTGGCCACGCCGCACTCCGCGCACCGCGCGGCGGCCGGCCTGTGTCTGGAGGCGGGTCGGGCCGTACTGTGCGAGAAGGCGTTCACGCTCGACTCCCGCCAGGCCCGCGAACTGGTGGATCTGGCCCGCGACCGCGGGTTGTTCCTGATGGAGGCGATGTGGACGTACTGCCACCCGCTGATCCGCCGACTGCGCGAGGTGATCGCCGACGGCGTGATCGGCGAGGTACGGGGCGTCTCGGCGGCGTTCGGGTTCGCCGGGGACTTCCCGCCGGAGCACCGACTGCGCGACCCGGCGCAGGGTGGCGGCGCGCTGCTCGACCTCGGCGTCTACCCGGTGTCCTTCGCCCAGTTGCTGCTGGGTGAGCCGGACGCGATCCGGGCCTGGGCACACCTGACCCCCGAGGGCGTGGACGACAACACGGGCATCGTCCTGGGCTGGGACGGCGGCGCCGTGGCGACGCTGGGCTGCACCTTCACCGCCGACACCGACGCGCCCGCGACGATCACCGGCACCAGGGGCCGGATCGAGTTCTCCGACGGCTTCTTCTACCCGGACCGCTTCGTCGTCCACCGCCCGGGCCACGAACCGCAACCGGTCCTGCTCGCCGATGTCACCGACGACCCCGAACGCGGAACGATGCGCCACGAGGCCGCCGAGGTGATGCGGTGCCTGCGGGCCGGCGAAACCGAATCCCCGCTCGTACCCCTGGACGGCACGCTCGCGGTCATGCGCACACTGGACGCCGTGCGCGAACGCATCGGTGTCACCTACCCGGGAGTGGCCTGACCGGTGTGCTTCGCCCGGTGGTCGCGCCGTGTTCGAGTGAGCCGCGGCGGGACGGGCACTCGCCCGTCCCGCCATCCGCTCGCTCGGTGCGCCCTACCGGGCGAGGTCCTCGGTGAGGGTGTGCTTGACCAGGGCGTTCGCGTGGCCGTGTCCGACGCCGTACTCGGTCTTGAGCCAGGTGACCAGTTCCATGTGCTTGGTCAGCGGCGAGGACCGGATCAGGTCCTGCCAGTCCGCGATCGTGCGGCCGTACTTCTTCTCGATCATCGGAAAGTAGCTCGCGGGGCCGTTCGGGGTCTCGCTCATCGTCCTGGTGTCCTCTCGGCGGATGCGGCGCATGCGGCGGATGGTGTTGTCATGGGTATCGACCGCCGTGCGCCCGCGAACTCATCGGCCTCGGCAAGAGATCCAGGTCACATGCCATGTCGCCCGGTCGTACCGGCGGGCACGACGCCTGGGGCGAGGCGGGGAACCGGGTGGTGATGTCCAGGCCGCCGGTCGGGCGGGCGGTCGTGGTGATCTCGCCCCGATGGGCGGTGACGATCGCGCGGACGATGGACAGGCCCAGTCCCGCGCCGCCGTCGGCGCGGGTGCGCACACCCTCGCCGCGCACGAACGGCTCCAGCAGCCCGTCCGCGTCCTCGGGAGCGACGAGCGCGCCGGAGTTGTCGACGCGCAGGAACGCCCGGGCGTCCTCGGTGCCCGTGGTCACCGCGACGTGGCCGCCGGGCCGGTTGTAGCGGAGCGCGTTGTCGAGCAGGTTTCCGACCATGCGCTCGATCAGGATCGGATCGCCGCCGAGCGCGGCGGGCCGCAGGTCGGTACGCAGTTCGATGCCCCGGGTGGCGGCCTCGTCCGCGGCACCCCTCACCAGGCCCGTCGCCACCTCCGCGAGGTCCACCGCACGGTGCGTGTCGGGGCGTATCCGGCCGCGGGCCAGGGCCAGGAGGCCGTCCAGGGTCCGCCGGCTGTGTTCGACCGCGGTCCTGACGTCCTCGGCCATGGTGAGCAGTTCGGCCCGGTCCGGCTCGCCGTCCAGGGTCACCTCGATCGCGGTGCGCATGGTGGTCAGCGGGGTGCGCAGCTCGTGGGCGGCGTTCGCGGTGAACATGCGTTGGCCGGCCAGCGCCCGGTCGCGTTCCGCGATGCCCGCCTGGATGCGGTCCAGCATGCCGTTGACGGTGTCGGCCAGTTCGGCGAGTTCGTCCGCCGGTGTGCTCACCGGCATGCGCTCCGAGAGGTTCTCCGCCGACAACCGTCGGGCGGTGGCCGAGATCGCGCGAATCGGCCGCAACACCCGCCCGGCCACCAGCCAACCCAGCACGGCCGCGAGCACGACCACCAGGATGAGCGAGATCGCGGCCTGGGTCAGCAATTCGGACAACGTCGTGGCCCGCACCCGGTCCGCGAGCTCCTCCGGCCTCGGCAGGCCCCTCGGCGGAGGCCCGGGGGCGCCGGGCGACTCGGTCCGGATGTCGACCACGATCCGATGACGCATGCTCCGCCGCACCAGCGCGTAGGTCAGCGCGGTCAACGCCACTCCCGCGGCCAACACGAGCGCGGTGTACAGGATCGCCAACCGGCCGCGCGCGCTCAATCGCACGGCCGGGGTCCGCCGATCCGATACCCGGCGCCGGTCGCCGTCTCGATCAGCGGCGGATCGCCCAGCTTGCGGCGCAGCGTGCCCACGGTGATCCGGATCGCGTTGGTGAAGGGATCGGCGTGCTCGTCCCACACCTTCTCCAGCAGCGTCTCCGCGCTGACCAGATCCCCGCCCGCCGCGAGCAGTTGGGCCAGGACACCGAACTCCTTCGGCGTCAGCGAGAGCAGCCGGCCGGCCCGCTCGACGGTGCGCCGGGCCGGGTCCAGCGTCACATCGGCGGCGCGCAGGATCGGCGGTCGGGCCGGCGCGCTGCGCCGCGCCAGGGCGTGTACCCGGGCGATCAACTCGGAGAACGCGAACGGCTTGCCCAGGTAGTCGTCGGCACCGAGGGTGAGCCCGTCGACGCGGTCCTCGACCGCACCGGAGGCGGTCAACATCAGGATGCGCGACGTGCCCCGTTCGGCCATCCGTCGACACACCGTGTCGCCGTGCACCACCGGCAGGTCCCGGTCCAGCACCACCACGTCGTAGGGCGTGGACTCGCCCCTGTCCAAGGCGCTTTGGCCGTCACCGGCGACATCGACGGCGAATCCGTGTTTGCGCAACCCGGCGGCGATGTAGCCGGCCAGCGGCTGTTCGTCCTCAACCAGCAGCACTCGCATGCGCGCAGCATGCCGGCCGGCACATATGGATCCCGTATGGCCGGACGATCGGCCGCCCATCGACCCGCGCCGATAGACAACGGTCATGGCCCACGACACTCCCTCGACCTCCGCCCGATCGACGGTACGACCGTCCCGGCGCTCGATCATCGGCCTGCTCGCGGCCGTTCCGCTCGCCGGCGCGGGCATCCTGGTGGCGTCCGAAGACGCGGACGCCAACGCCGACGCCAACGCCCGTCCGCACGGATCCGGCGTCCCGAAGGACCTGCGCCCCGGCGGTGCGTACGACCGGCTGATCACCCGACTGGCCGCCGAGGACCGGTTCTCCGGCACGGTGCTCCTGGCCCACCGGGGGCGGCCGGTCCTGGCCAGGTCGCACGGCATGGCCGACCGGGTCCGCGCGATCCGCAACGGGCCGGACACCGTGTTCAATCTCGCCTCGATCACCAAACCCTTCACCGGCCTGGCCATCGCCGGACTCGCCCACCAGGGCAAGGTCGCGTTCCAGGCCGGCGTGGGGGCCTATCTCGACGGCTTCCCCGCCGAGATCGCCGACCATGTGACGATCCATCAACTGCTCACCCACACCTCCGGCATCGGCCGACCCCCGCTGGGCAGCGGCGGCCCGCCCGCCGACTGGGACAGCTTCGACAAGGTGCTGGAGGGCACACTCGCCGCCGTCCGCGCGACCCCGCCGCGGTTCGCGCCCGGCACCCGGTACGAGTACACCAACGACGAGTACTGGGTGCTGGGGGCCATCGTGGCCAAGGTCTCCGGCATGTCGTACGTCGACCACATCCGGCGCCACGTCTTCGAACCGGCCGGCATGACCCGCGCCGCCTTCCACGGCAAGCCCGACCTGCCGTCCGTCGCCGACCTCGCCCACCCGTACTGGACGCAACCCTCCGGCCCCCGTATCGACGCCTCGACCAGCCCGTTCTTTCCGTACACCAACGGCCCCGCGGGCGGCGCGTACGCGACCGCGCCCGACCTGCTCGCCTTCGCGCGCGCCCTGACGGCGGGCCGCCTCCTCTCCCCGGCGTTCACCGACCTGGTCACCACCGGCAAGGTCGCCCTTACCCCCGCGCAGCGGCCCGGCCCGCCGACCCAGGATCGTTTCCACGCCTATGGATTCGAGGACCTGATGGTCAACGGACAACGCCTGTGCGGGCATTCGGGCGGCGGGCCCGGCACGGCGAATCAACTGGACGTCTTCCCCGACCTGGACTGGGTGTCGATCGTGCTCGGCAACTACGACGACCGGATCGATCCCATCGTCGAGTTGGGGCGAAAGCTGATCACGGCGTAGTCGGCGCGCCGGCAGCCGGCCGCTCGCCGCTGCCGCTTGTGCACGGCCGCTGTGCGCTCCCGCCTCCCGCTTCCCGCTTTCCGCTTCCCGCTTTCCGCTTTCCGCTTCCCGCCTCCCGCCTCCCGCCTCCCACCCAGGCCACCATCCGCACCGCCTCAGCGCGACGAAAGGCGAGATCGAACCATCATGACCTCCACTCGACGAAGGATGCTCGGCGTACCGGGCGCGGCCCCACTCGCCGCCGGAACCGCGCGCGGCGCCGAGGGCACCGCGCGCGGCGACACCCGGACCGACCGGGACACCCGATCCCCGGCCCCGATCCCCGAAGGGCTCGGGCCCGGGGGCGAACTCGACAGGTTCGTCGCGGACTTGGCGGCCAGGGACGAGTTCTCCGGCACCCTGCTGATCACCCGTCGCGGCCGGACCGTGCTCTCCCGGGCCTACGGCATGGCCGACCGGGTCCGCGCGATCCGCAACGGGCCGGACACCCTCTTCGCGCTCGCGTCGGTGACCAAGCTGTTCACCGCCGTCGCGGTCGCCCAACTCGTGCAACGGGGCCGACTCTCCTACGCGTCGACCGTGGGCACCTACCTCGACGGCCTGCCCTCGGAGATCGCCGACCACGTGACGCTGCATCACCTGCTCACGCACACCTCGGGCCTGGGCAACCACCAGCAGGAGCCGGGATTCGAGGAGGCCGCGGCCGGCTGGACCACGGCCGACCAAGTCATGGACGGCACGCTCGACTTCATCCGCAGGATGCCGCCGTCCTTCCCGCCCGGCGCCGCGAGCCGCTACAGCAACTCCGGATATCACCTGCTCGGAACCATCGTGGCCCGCGTCTCCGGCCGGTCCTGGTTCGACTACGCCCGCGAACGCGTCTTCCGCCCGGCGGGCATGGCCGACACCGACTTCGTCACCGCGCCCCGTTGGCGCCGGGACCCCGGCATCGCCCACCCGTACGTCAAGCAGCCCTCGGGAGAGCGCGTCGACGACGTCGCGGGACGGGTGTTCATCGGCACGCCGGCCGGGGACGCGTTCTCCACCACCTCGGACATGGACCGCTTCGCCCGAGCCCTGCTTCGCGACAAACTGCTCGCCCCGCCGTTCACCCGAACCCTCCTCGGCGGCAAGCTCCCCTTGGGTCCGCCCACTTCCGGCCCACCGCCGAAGGATCCGTCGCCCACGCGCCCGACCCCCACCGGCCCGGCCGACCCGCCTCCCGGCGGAGGCAACCCCCGCCCGCAGGCCATGTTCCAGTGCTACGGACCGGTCGGCGCGGTGCTCGCCGACCGGTGGACCTTCGGCCACGGCGGCGGCGCTCCCGGCGAGTCGACCGGCATCGAGATGTTCCCGGACGGCGAATGGGTGATCGTCGCCCTCAGCAACTACGACCAGGACACGGTGCTCCCCATCGTCGGCATGGCCCGCCGCCTCGTCGCCGGCGCCGGGTAGGGCGTGTCTTCGATCTCCCGCAGGCGGCCCGGCGTAGCGGCGATCCGGGGTCGACGTCGACACGAGTACATACGGTAGCGAGGCGGTCACGCCTGGCTTGGTTTGTGCTGGGCGGCGACGTCCGATCACTCACTGAGCGAAATGGTGCTTCGTCATGGCTGACAAGCCGACTGTTGTTCTGGTGCACGGGTTCTGGGGCGGAGCCGCCCACTGGTCGAAGGTCGTCGTCGAACTGCGCAGGCGCGGCTTCGATGCGTTGTTCGCGGTGGAGAACCCGCTGACCTCGCCGGCGGACGACGCCGAGCGCACGCGCAAGATGGTGCGGCGGGTGGACGGCCCCGTGCTGCTGGTGGGCCACTCCTATGGCGGCGCGGTGATCACCGAGATGGGCGATCTGCCCAATGTCACCGGGCTGGTCTACATCGCCGCGTTCGCGCCCGACGCGGGCGAGAGCCCCGGGCAGCTCAGCCAGGAGATCCCGCCGGCCGCGTTCGCGAACATCGCCCCGGACTCCGACGGCTACCTGTGGATCCGGCAGGAGAAATTCCGCGAGAGCTTCTGCCAGGACCTGTCCGCCGAAGAGGCCCTGGTCATGGCCGTCACCCAGAAGGCTCCCCTGGCCTCGACCTTCGGCGACACCGTGACCGCGCCGGCCTGGCGGACCAAGCCCACCTGGTACCAGATCTCGACCGAGGACCGGATGATCAACCCCGACAACGAGCGGCGCATGGCCGAGCGCATGGGGCCGCGCAAGCTGATCGAACTCGCGGCCGGGCACGCGTCGTTGGCCTCCCAACCGATCCCGGTCACGGACCTGATCGAGACGGCGGCGGGCGACCTCGGCGGCTGACCGCGCCGCGCCCCCGGGACGCCGGGGCCGGTCGACCCGCGCGGCGTCCCGAGCGGGCCGGCCGGCCCGGGCCCGTCCGGGGGATCCCGGTGGATCAGGCCCGGTCCATGCCGATGCCGTTGTCGGGGTCGAGCGCGTGGGTCGCCGCGGCCGCGACGGCGGCGGTGAGGCCGGGCTGATCCGGTGCCGGCAGGAGCGCGTCCGGCGGCGTGCCCTCGATCAGCGCGTGCACGGCGGCCACCCGTGCGCGCGCGGTGATCGGCCGCCGGGTCGTGGTGGCCGCGGTGAGCAGCCCGGGCAGCGCGTGCAGGGGACGGGGGCCGGTGGTGGCCGCCGCGAAGCGCGGTGGCGCCTCGGGTCGGGCGCGCAGGATCGGGACCTCCTCCGGCGGTGTGGCCAGCCCGGTGAGGTCGACGATCAGATCGGCCTCGGCGGCGACCGTGCGCAGCGTCCCGCCGCCCGGGCCGAAGGGATCGAACAGGGTCAGGTCGGCGATCCCGGAGGCGATCAGCAGCCCGGCCAGATCTCCGCCCCGGGCCGGATCCACCAGGACCACGCGCCCGCCCAGCGGCTGCACGCCGCGGTTGGCCAGGGCGTTGATCGTCGCGGCGGCGATCGCGACGGCGAGGCCGTCGTTGAGGGTGTCCAGCAGGAGCACCGGCGGGGTGGGGCCCAGGATCGCGCGGGTGGTGAGCACATGTTCCGGGCGGGTGTGCACGAGTACGGCCGCCGCGAAGCCGGGGGCGAGCAGCCGTACCGCCTGCGCGATGTCCTCGACGTGCGGCGTCGCGATGGGCAGCGGGAAGACGTCCAGCCCGGTGGCCCGGCGCAGGTGTACCGCCTGGGATTCGAGGGCCGGCAGCGCGGCGTCGGCGGGCAGCGCGGCGAAGTCCAGGACGGCGCTGGCATCGCTGATCAGCGCGACGCGGTGACGACGCCCGGTGTAGTCGTCGGTGTGTTCGGGGTGTGCCGCCAGGTGCGAGACGACCCGGCGGTCCGCGTCGGCGTCGAGCAGGGCGATGTCGTGGCCGGTGGTGGTGGCCGCGCACACGCGCAGCGTCAGTTTGCCGGTGGAGGCGGCGACGAAGACGGGATCCTGGGTGAGCAGCAGGTCCGCGCCCAGGCGTCGGGCCAGGGTCCGGGTGAGCCAGGCCAGCGTTCGCGGACCGTCGGCGTCCAGGGTGATCCGACAGGTGCCCATGGCGTCCGGTTCGTCGATCCGACTCGTCACCGTGCCGGGGGCTTCGGCGAGTACGCCCGCGACCACGGCGGCGGCACCGGGCGGCACGTGGATGCGCACGCTGAAGGCCGGGTTGGTGGCGGGCTGCCTGGGTCCGGGCATGTCACGATTCACCACGGCAACGCCCGAAATCGTGGGCCGGTCGGCACGGGAGCCGTTCGGGGCGGCGTGTGCCCGGTGGTGTCGGATGTTTCCCGCCGGTCGTCCATGGCGCGGATTCCTCTCCGACCTCCCCGCGGATCGAGCAGGTGCATACGTTGGCAAGTCGCGTGCCGAGGCCCAGGGTAGTGCGGCCTTCCTCGGGCAGGTCGCCGGGTGGGTGGCAAGGGGCCGCGGGGAATGCTCACAGGCCGGGTCCCGGGTCGGCGCGCCATGGGTCGGGGGTCCCTGGTGGGTCAGGTCCTCGTACAGCGACCGCCGAGGAAGGTGTGGCCCGGGTCGACGCCTTGCGCTCGGAGTTCGCGGAAGGGGTCGACGAAGAAGTTCACCGAACCCGCGCAGTGATAGGTCGCGGAGGGCGTGTCGACCGTGTCGTCGCCCGCGCCCCGGGCCCGGTCGCACGCGTAGGCCACCACGACGTCCGGCCCGTCGGTCACCGTGCCGGCGCAGACGATCGGGATCGCACCGGGAGCGGCGTAGGCCGCGCCGGGGCCGAGTACGGCGACGCTGCTCACCAGCAGCCCGGCGGCGGCGGTGATGCGGGCCAGGAAGGTCATGTCGCGTCCTTGCCGAGAGGCGTGTCGCCGATCGGGTGTGCACGCTCCGCCGCACGGAGGATGCGTGCCGTACACGGCGACCGGCGAGAAACCTCTTCAGTATCGGAGCGCGACTCCCCGCGGACCGCCCCGACACGGCCTTGTCACCCATCCGGGGCACGCGACGGTGTCGCCTCGGGCCCGCTTCGGGTTGTCGGACCCTGTCGAGATGCGATGATTCGAACATATGAACGACAATGCCGATGCCATGCCGTCCTGGGAGCCGCCCGGCCGGTTCGACGTCGTGCTCCAAAGGGGCCAAAGGGTCCGCCACGGCGGCGGCCCCTCGGCCGAGCCCGAGACGAACGGTTTGGATCCCCGCACGGCGGAGGCGCTGTACGAGCTCTGCCCACCCGGCTATCGCAACCACGAGGTGCTGCGCCGACATCCACAGTTGCTGGTGCGGCTGGCCCGACATCACCTCCGGGCCGAGTTGGCCGAGCTCCGTCAGGGCTACTCGGACCTGCGCCGAGCGCTCAAGGACCGGGTCCCCGTACACGTCGTCCCGCAGGCGCTCGCGACGTATCGCAGGGAGGCCGGCGAGATCCATCGCGCCTTCGAACGCGTGGCCGCCATCGAGCGGGCCCTGTCCGCGCTCCCGCCCACCCCACCGGAGCCCGGGCGGGACGAAACCCGACAGTCGGACGCGACGCGCCGAGGCACGTGACCCACCGGGCGCGCGTCCGCTCTACGGCCACCTCGGCATCCACTTGTCGGCCTGGACCAATCTGTCGATTGGCCTAGACCTATTCGAAGGCACGCGGATAACACTCGGGCGGCGTCGCACCATCGCCGTGCGCGTACCCGGCTCCGCACGCCGCCGCGTTCGCCGCCGCCGACGCCGGTCGCGGCGTGAGGTCGGCTACTTGTCCCGGGGAAGCGTGTTCAGGAAGGCCTTGACCGTGTCGATCGGGATCGCGAAGCCGATGCCGACGCTGCCCGCCTCGGTGCCGGTGCCGCTGCCGGACGTGGCGCTGTAGATGGCCGAGTCGATCCCGATGACCCGGCCGGAGAGGTCGACCAGCGGTCCGCCGGAGCTGCCCGAGTTGATCGCGACGTCGGTCTGGATCGCCGGATAGGTCAGCGTGTTCGCGGCGCCGGTCGCGATGGCCGAGGTACTCGAACCGCCCCCGTCGTCGGACGAGCCGACGGCGGTGTCCCCCGACACGGTGACCCGACGGTCGAGTGCGCTGATCACTCCGGAGGTGACCGTCCCGGTCAGGCCCAGGGGTGAGCCGAAGGCGACCACCTCGTCCCCGACCCGGGCGGAGGCCGAGTCGCCGAGGGTCGCCGGGGTGAGACCGGAGACGCCGGTGACCCGCACCACCGCGAGGTCGTGCGCGCTGTCGGCGGCCACCACGCCGGCGGGCGCGGTCCGGCCGTCGGCGAACGCGACCGTGACGGTTCCCGCGTTCGCCCCGGCCAGGACGTGGTTGTTGGTCAGGATCCGACCGTCGGTGTCCAGGACCAGGCCCGAGCCGGTGACCGAGCCGCGACGCGTGGTCACCCGCAGTTCCACCACACTCGGCTGGACCGCGGCGGCCACCGCGGACACCGGCGCCGCCGCGTCGGTGTCCGCCGCGGTCCGCGCCGGCGCGCCGACGGACACCGGTGACTTGCCGTCGGACCCGTCGAAGCCGCGCACCGCGGTCGCCCCCGCGAGACCCCCGAGCAGTCCGGCCGCCACCGCGGCGGCCACCAGCGCGACCGAGGCCCGGCGGACCCGCCGACCGGACGGCCGGTGCCGGCCGGCTTCGGGCGGCGGTACCCGGGGCAGCGGCGGCATCGTCGGCACCGTGTGCTCGTCCCCCGCAGGAACCGGGGCGGAACGAATCGACATGGGTTCGGGAGTCCTTGCCTCTTCTGTCGTCATGCTCACGACTGTCGGACGCTCGCATGAAGAAAGACTGAGAGCAGGCTCAGAGTCGGCACAGAACCGTTCACGGATCCGGCCCGGTGCCGGGGGCCGGATCCGACGCCACCGCGGGCCGCCTCGGGTCAGCTCCCGCCGTACCGCGCCCGCAACAGGTCGACCACGTCGATGTCGTCGAACAGGTGGGAGCGGCCGGCCACGGTCCACGTGGTGTTGTCGAACGCCTCCAGCATCATCAGGCAGCCGGAGAAGTCGTCCACGCTCAGTTGCTCCGGGATCAGCAGGTCCCGGGATTCGGCGGCCACGACGAGCAACTCCTCGACCCATTCGAGGCCGTCCGCGAATTCCTTCAACTCGCGCCAGGACATCAGGAATCCGACCTTCGAGGCGAGCACGCGTTCGTTGACCCGGCCGGATTTCATCTCCCACGGCATGGTCCCGATGCCGATGCATTCCAGCACGCTCCACTGCCAGTCGTTGTCCGGGACGACCTCGACCAGCTCCGCCAGGCGGATGTGGAAGCCGGGCCCCTGGAGGGGGAATTCGGTCTCGTTCATCACGCGTGCACTCGCTCCCATGACGTGGCGGGCCCACACCCGAACTCCCGGACGGTGCGCTGTTGGAAGCGGGCGGATCGGCCTTCGCCACGCTAGGAGCCGACTTGGCCCAACCACCGCGATCCGGCCCGCGGGCGGGGCCATTCACACGCAACTCCCATAGAACGAACCTCGGTTCGTGGGCCAGGCTGGAGAGCTGCGGGCCGCCGCGCGGGTGGCCGGGGAGGTCCCGGACCCGGGTGCGGTGCCGACGGGGGCGCGGCGCACCGTAGTGTTCGCGCCGATCACGCCCACCGACCCCAACCCACCCGCCGTGCCAGGCGGAACGCGTCGCGAGGAAGGCACCGATGAGCATCCCGGATCCGCAGGCCGACCCACCCGCGACCCACGACCGGGGCCGCCTGCTGGTCGTCGACGACGAACCGGCGATCGTGGACACCGTCGCCCGGTTCCTGCGCTTCGTCGGCTACGACGTGCGCACCGCCGCCACCGGCCTCCAGGCGCTCACCGTCGCCCGGGACTTCCTGCCCGAGTTGATCCTGCTCGACGTCATGCTCCCCGACGGCGACGGCTTCGAGGTGCTGCGCCGACTGCGCTCGGACGAACTCCAGGTCGCGGTGGTCTTCCTCACCGCGCGCGACACCCGCAAGGACGTGGTCCGCGGCCTGACCGCGGGTGGCGACGACTACATCACCAAGCCGTTCGGCCTGGACGAGGTCACCGCGCGCGTGGAGGCGGTGCTGCGCCGCACCCGGCGCGCGGCACCCGGCGGCGACGTACTGCGTGTCGCGGACCTCGAACTCGACGCCGCAGCCCACCAGGTGCGCCGCGCCGGACGCCCCGTCGACCTCTCACCGACCGAATTCCGGCTGCTGCGCTACCTGATGCTGCACCCCGACCACGTGTTGACCCGGGCCCGCCTGCTGGAGCACGTGTGGTCCTACGACTTCAACGGCGACGACACCGTGGTGGCCACGTACATCAGCTACCTGCGCCGCAAGATCGACGACGGCCAGGGCACCCCGCTGATCCACACCCGGCGCGGGGTCGGGTACTGCCTGCGCACACCGCCGTGCTGAGCCTGCGGCCCAGGATGCGCCGGCAACCGCTGCGCCGGCGTCTGGTGATCGTGCTCGTCCTGGTGTGCACCGTGGTGCTCAACACCTGCGCGGCGGTGACCGTGGGCGTGCTGCGGGACTCGCTCTTCGACCGCCTCGACGACCAACTCGACACCACCGTGGCCGCGTTGCGCGCCCTGGACCAGCGTGAACGCAACAACCAGCGGCTGGGCCTGGATCCGGGCATCTGGCTGAAGTACCCGGGTGGCCTGCGCGTGGCCCTCGCCGCCCCCGGCCGCCGCCCGCCGCAGGGCCCGGGGCCGAGGCTGACCGGCATCCTGCCGCCCACCGGCAGCACGGTCACCGCGCCCTCGGCCGAGCCCGGTTCCGGCGAGAAGTTCCGGGTTCGCGTCCAGGACCTGACCGACGGGCGCACCGCTCTGGTCGCGCTGAGCACGAACGACGCCGAACGGGCCGCCGACCACGCGCTGTACGTGGTGCTGATCACCGTCGGGATCGCCCTGCCGACCCTGGGTCTGCTCGGCGCGCTGTTCGTCCGGCGCGAACTACGGCCGCTGGAACGGGCCGCCCAGGTCGCCGACTCGATCGCGGCGGGCGACTACGGGCGACGCGTGCGCAATCCGCTGATCGGCCCGCGCACCGAGGTCGGCCGACTGGCCACCGCCATCGATCGTATGCTCGACCAGATCCAGGCCGCGTTCACCGCCCGGGACACCTCCGAGGAACGCCTGCGCCGCTTCGTCGCCGACGCCTCCCACGAACTGCGCACCCCGCTGCAGTCGATCGGCGGATACACCGAGTTGTACCAGCGCGGAGCGCTTCCGGACCGGGCCTCGGTCGACGACGCGGTGTCCCGGATGCGGGCCGAGGTGCGGCGCATGAACGGCCTCGTGGAGGCCCTGTTGCTGCTCGCCCGCCTGGACGAGGAACAGGACACCGATCTCGAACCCGTGGACCTGGCCCGGGTCGTGGCCGACTCCTGCCGCGACGCCGCCGCGGTCGAACCGGCCCGGCCGTTGACCCATGCCGCCACCGCGTCGACGGCGGAGGTACTGGTCCTGGGCGACGAGGACCGCCTGCGGCAGTTGGTGGCCAACCTGCTCGGCAACATCCGCATGCACACCCCGCCGGATGCCCCGGCCGCGGTCGAACTGCGCCGTGAGGGCGATCACGTGGAGCTGACCGTGCGCGACGGCGGCCCGGGGATACCGACCGCCGATCTCCCGCACGTCTTCGACCGCTTCCACCGCGCGGACAGGAGCCGCAGCCGCGCCCAGGGCGGCAGCGGCCTGGGCCTGTCCATCGTGGCGGCGATCGTGGACATGCACCGCGGCAGCATCCACATCGGGCCCGCAGCCGATCGGGGCACCGTGGTCAGGGTCCGCCTCCCCGCCCTCGGCGACACCCGTTCGCCTCCCCCGTCGGTATGACCGACGTCCGTCCGCGCGACCGGACCGACGTCGGCATCGCTCACGGGCCGGTCGTCTTCCCGACCGTCGATGGAGTGGCCGGCACGGGCACGCCGCGGGTGGATCCGTAGGGCAGTATCGCGTGCACCGCCCAGCCGCCGTCGGGGTCCGGGCCGATGTCGAGTCGGCCGCCGAGCATCGCGACACGCTCGCGCATGCCGATCAGGCCGTGGCCCATCCCGTCGCCCGGCGCCTGCGCACCCCGTCCGTCGTCGCGGACGCGCACCTCCAGCGCGCCCTTGCGGTACCCGACCAGAACCTCGGCGCCGGCCGTCGGACCGGCGTGCTTGCGGGTGTTGGTCAACGCCTCCTGGATGATCCGGTACGCGGTGAGTGCGACGGTCCGAGACGGATCGATCGGATCGCCCTCCACGACCACCCGCACGGACAGGCCCGCGCGACCGACCTGGTCGACGAGATCGTCCAGGTGGCGCAGGCTCGGCTGCGGAACCAGGCCCTCGGTCTCGTTCTGCGCGCGCAGCACCCCCAGCAGTCGGCGCATCTCCACCAGCGCCTCGCGTCCGGTCTTCGCGATCGTGTCCAGGGCCTCGCGGGCCTTGTCCGGGGAGGTGGCGATGGCCCGGCTCGCACCGTCCGCCTGCACCACGATCACCGACACGTTGTGCGCCACCACGTCGTGCAACTCCCGGGCGATCCGCGAGCGTTCGGCCGCGGCGGCGATCAGCGCCTGCTGGTCGCGCTCGAACTCCAGCCGGGTCGCCCGCTCTTCGAGTTCGGCGTAATAGGCGCGGCGGGTCCGCATCGAGTCGCCGAGCACCCAGGCGATGCCGAGCGTGATCGCGATGAAGGAGTACACGAACACGCCTTCGCGCACGTCCAGGTTCACCCTCGTGCCCCAGCGCGCGAAGTAGAGCCCGGGCACCGCGAACACGCAGACCAGGGCGAGCCGCACCCGGCGTGGCGAGCCGATCTTCGCCGCCGTGTACAGCGCCATCGGCACCGCGATGCTCGTCATCATGATCTCCGAGCTCACCACGAGTTGGCCCGCGCTGCCCAGCATCACCAGCCCGAACGCGGTCCGGGGCCGCACTCGGCGCAGCGTCGCACCCAGGCCGTGGAGCACGACGAGAACCCACAGCCCGTACCGGACCCGGCCGGCCGGCGTGGCATCGTCGTCGTGGACCTGAGCGGCGCTCAGCAACAACACCGGAAGCACGATCATCGCGTCCACGAACAACGGGTGTCCGCGCAGCCAGGCGTAGATTCTCTGCACACCGGGACGCTACGGGCGCGGGTCCGGTGCGGGCGTCATCCGGTGCGCCGAGCGGGCCCATCGTCCCCAGGTCTCACCCCGGCGGGCCGCGCCTCCCTCCCGTGCCCCTCGGAGATCCGGCCGAAGGCTGACGACACGGCACCACCGATCACGAGCCGGCGACGTCGAGGTATGCCTGCTCGACAGGTGTTCGGCCGCGCAGGCGGTTCCGGGTACGGCGAGCGTGCCGCCGTACCCGGACACCACGCGGGTGCGCCGTCGATACCGACCGAACGACGCCGAGACGGCCGGCCACCCCGGCTGGTTCGCCTCGGACGCGTTGCGAGCCACCTCCCGACACCTTGCCCGCGACCTCGGCGAGTTCCCACCCGTCGAGTGTCGCTCGCAACGTCTCCGGACGGATCGTCGAGCGCTCCTCCCCCATCCGACCATCGACTCCCGGCGTGACACGGGAATCACGGTCGCCCCCCAGGGCCGCGACGAAGTCGATCACGTTTGCGTGATCACCTCGTCACCACCCGTGAACACGACTTTAGGGCCCCGATCACGGCCGGGAACAGGCGGCAAACCAGCCGGCCTCGCCGCCCGCGCCAACCGGCACAAACCGTCGGTTGCCCGACTCGCGCCGCCGCCCCGGCTCCGGGATCCGGGTCGGGCGCGGCCGGATCGTACGGCCCCTGCGGGCGTGCGCCCGGGCCGGGGGGCGCCGGCGTCGGCCGCGCCCCGGGTTGGCCGAATACCGCCGTACCGCCGCGTCGTTCGGGAAAGCGGAAGCGGAAGCGGAAGCGCCCGGCACCTCGTTCGCCGACACGGAAGCCGAAGCGCCCGGCACGTCGTCGCCGCGCCGCGCCCGTCTCCGGTCACGGCCGTGGCTCGCGGGTCAGCGCGGCGGAGCCAGGACCGGCGCGAGGACGGTAAGGGCGTCGAGGATCCCGTGCGCGTCGGGGGTGTGCTCCGGGTCGACCAGCCACTGGAGCATCAGGCCGTCGCAGATCGCGATGAGCAGTGCCGGAATCGCCTCGGCGCCCACCGGCGGCTCGACGCCCGACTCCGCGAACGCCCGGTCGGTCATGGCCTGTCCGGCCCGACGGGCGTCGGCGTATCCCGCGGCCAGGCGTTCGCGCAGCGCCGCCGAGCGCATGGCCGGCGCGAAGGACTCGACACACGCGACCACCATCGGGCGCAGTTCCTCGAACGAGTCGATCAACGCCACCAGCGCGGCGGCCAGTTGCGCACGAGGACCATCGGCGACGGCGGCCGACACCGCGTCCCGCACCCGGCGGGTCCACACCTCGAAGCACTGCCCGACCGCCTCCTCCAGCACCGCGTCCACGCCGCCGAAGTGGTAGCCGATCGAACCGAGGCTGGTCCCGGAGGCCTGCGCGATGTCGCGTGCGGTGGTGTGCGCGTAGCCCTTCTCCCGCAGACAGCGCACGGCCCCGGCGAGGACTCGCTCCCGATGACTCCTGGACAGGGGCGACTTGGGCATCCCACCATGTTAGACAAGCGTGCAGCACGAATGTTCAGACTTCTCTCGGATCAGGAGCGAGTCGATGACGTCTGCCACCCCGCCGCCCGGTTCCCGGCTGCCGAGCTGGATCCAGACCGCGCTCTACCTCGCCGCCCCCGGCCGCTCGCTCAGGGCGGCCCGGCGCCGCCATGGGCCGGTCTTCCAGGCCCGGTTCCTCGGCTTCCCGCCGCAGACCTACGTCACCACGGCCGAACTGGCCCAGCAGGTCTACGCCGTCGACGCCGGCGGCGGCCGGGCCGGCGAGGTGCGCCGGCAATTCCTGGAGGGCATGGTCGGCCGGAACTCGCTGCTCACACTGGACGGCGACCCCTGGTGGCGCCACCGCAGACTGCTGAGCCCACCCCTGCACGGCAGAGCCATCGCCGGCTACGGCGACGAGATCGCCCGAATAGCCGCCGCGCACATCGCCGAGTGGCCGCGACACCGGCCGTTCGCGCTGCGCGACCGCATGCAGGAGATCACCCTGGAGGTGATCCTGCGGCTGGTCTTCGGGATCCGCGACAACGATCGCCTGGTCCGGCTGCGCACCGCCATCCCCGAACTGATCGAGGTCGGCGGCTCGCCGGTCATGCTGATGTTGCCGCCGCGGGTTCGGGCCTGGACCCAGAGCCCGCCGGCGACCCGGCTCGGTTTCCTGCCCACCACCCGATTCCAGCGCGCCCGCGACGCGGTGGACGCGATGTTGTTCGACGAGATCGCGCATCGCCGTGCCGACCCCGACCCCGGCGCCACCGACGTGTTGTCCCGGCTGTTGCAGGCTCGCGACGAGCAGGGCCGGCCGATGAGCGACCAGGAACTGCGCGACGAGCTGATCACCATGCTCGAAGCCGGCCACGAGACCACCGCGACCGCCCTGGCGTGGGCCTTCGAGCGCCTCCTGCGCACCCCCGCCGTCCTGGCCGAACTCCGCGAGGAGATCGACGACGGCCGCCACAACACCTACCTCGACGCGGTGGTCAAGGAGGCGCTGCGCTCGCGCCCAGTGGTGTACGAGGCCCCGCGTCTACTGGACGAACCGCTCCAACTGGGCCGATTCCGGGTTCCCGCGGGCTCGTTCGCGTCACCGGTGATCACTCTCATCCACCATGACCCCGAAGTCTTCCCGGAGCCATCCGAGTTCCGCCCCGAGCGCTTCCTCGGCCCCGACGCGGCCCGGGTACAACGGGCCTGGATGCCCTTCGGCGGCGGTCGTCGGTACTGCGTCGGCGCGCAACTCGCGGTCCTGGAGATGACGGTGATCATCCGCGAGGTGCTGACCCGCCTGGAGTTGACCGCACCCGATCCGGCCCCGGAACGGCCGCGGGCGCGGCACGTCACGCTGATTCCGGCCAAGCGCACCGTCGTGGTGGCCCGACCCCGCGACAGCGCCGCCCCTCCCGAGGTCCTACCGGCCCGACGCGCCGTCACCGTGCCCCGCGAGGTCGCCGCCGCCCCCGCGGTCGTCCGGGCCGCGCTCGAACGGCTCTTGAGGAAGCAGTAGCCCCCGTCCCCGGCGTCGACCGGGAACAGGGGCTACGGCGCGGTATCGGGTACGACGCGGCATCGAGTACGGCGCGGAATCGGGTGAAGCCTTGTGCCGCGGGCTACTTCACCGGTTCCGGTGCTCCCGCACCGGTTTTGGCGTCACTTCACCGGTTCCGGCGCCGGCGCCGCCGCGTCCTCGGACTCCGCCCGGACCGCCGGTGGTTCGGGCAGTTTGACGGACTGGAGGAGCAGTTGTGCGACGTCGACGACCTGGAGGTCTTCCTTGGCGTCGCCGGCCTGCTTCTTG
>NZ_JBSFEO010000082.1:0-28118 GCF_053594475.1 Embleya sp. NPDC001921 | reverse complement strand
CCACCCCCTCTCGCCACCCCCACGACCCAGACACCCCACCTCCCCACAGCAACGACACAGATAGGTCGACCCGCACCCCGCACCCCCGCCAACTCAGCCCGCAACCCCCGCGACCCAGGCGCGTCCATCGCCTGCGATGGCGACCCTGGTGCCCCACCCCGCCGCCCCCGCGCCCTCACGACCCAGGCACATCGCCTCCCAGCGGCAACGACACAGGTGGGTCGACCCGCACCCCCGCGCTCCCGTCAACTCGACCCGCCCCCCTGCGATTTCCGACACGACCCGCCGCCCCGCGACCCCGGTGCGTCCATTGCGTGCGGTGGCGACTCTGGTGCCCTAACCCGCCGCCCCCGCGCCCCCGCGCCCGCGCCCCGCGACCCCGCGCCCTCACGACCCAGGCGCATCGCCTCCCCACGGCAACGACACACGTGGGTCGACCCGCCACCCCGCACCCCCGCCAACTCAGCACGCCGCCGCCGCGACCCAGGCGCATCGCCTCCCTGCGGCAACGACACAGGTGGGTCACCCCGCACCCCGCACCCCGCGCCCCCGCCGACTCGACCCACCACTCCCGCGACCCCGGTGCGTCGCCTGCCCGTGGTGGCGACACGCGTGCGTCGATCCGTCACCCCTGCGACCCCGGCGCCTTGCCCCCGCGTCGACGACACAGGTGCATCGGCCCACCACCCACGCCCCGCCAACTCGATCCGCTCCCGCGATCCGGGCGCCCCGCCCCGCCGCCCCCCGCGGCCCATCCCTCAGCGACCTTCCCCCGCAGCCCCGTCCCCCGCAGCCCCGCCCCCCGGCCCATCCCCGCAGCCCATCCCTCACGCCACCCCACTCCTATCCCACCGCCACCCCACCCCTACCCCACCGGCAGCCGCACCTCGAAGCGGCACCCGCCACCCGTGTTGGCCACTCCCACTCGTCCCGCGTGGGCCTCGACGATGCCTCTGACGATGGCCAGGCCCAATCCCGCGCCGCCGCCCGGGGAGGGGGTTCGCGCGTGGATGCCTCGCCAGCCGGTGTCGAAGACTCGGGGGAGGTCCTCCTCGGGGATGCCGCCGCACGCGTCGGTGACCGAGACCACGACCTCGCCCTCGGCGGTGCGTACCCCGACCGCGACCGTGCCGTCCGAAGGGGTGTGCCGGATCGCGTTGACCAGCAGGTTCGTGATCGCCCGGGACATCTCGCGGCCGTCCACCCGGACCGGTACCGCGTCGATGTCCTCGCCGGCCAGCCGTACCGAGCAGGACCGGGCCAACTCCTCGGTGCCGGCCATCGCGTCCGCCACCAGGTCGTAGAGCGAGACCCGGGCCAGGGTCAGCTTCAGTGCGCCCGCCTGGATCCGGGACAGCTCGAACAGGTCGTCCACCATGCCGCTGAGCCGATCCACCTCGATCCTGATCCGGCGGTGATAGCGCGCCGGATCCTCGGGCAGGTCGTCCTCCAGCGCCTCGGCCATCGCGCGCAGGCCCGCGAGCGGCGTGCGCAGGTCGTGCGAGATCCACGCGATCAGTTCGCGCCGCGCGTGCTCGACCGCTCGTTCGCGCTCCCGGGACTCGGCCAGTTGTACGCCGGCTCGCTCCAACTCCCGTCCCAACTCCGCGAGTTCGACTACCGCCGAGACCCGCCGCGAAGGCCCCGGCACGCCACCGCCCAAGGCCCGCGCGGAGCCGCGCAGTGCGCGGACGTCGGCCACCACCGGGCGGCCGAGCAGCATCGCCACGCCGATCGCGAGCACCGCCGAGACCGCGCAGACCACCATCACCACGGTCAGGTCGTGCGAGGAGAGCAACATCGCCTGGGAGACCCCGACCGTACCCGCGGCCATGCCGGCTATCGTCACCACCGACATCGCGGCCAGCGCGACCGAGAGCGAACGATTGCGCAGCGCCCGCAGGCCGAGCAGGCCCAGCAGGGTGACGCCGAGCCCGCTGCCCGCGGCGATCAGGCAGATCAGCGCGAAATCCTTCACGGGCATCCGGGGTCGACCTCCAGCCGGTAGCCCACGCCCCACACGGTCACCAGGAGCCGGGGCGCGGCCGGGTCGTCCTCGATCTTCTCCCGCAGCCGCCGCACGTGCACCGTCACCGTGGACTGGTCGCCGAACTCCCAGCCCCAGACCCGACGCATCAGCTCCTCCCGGGTGAAGGCCCGGCCCGGGCTGCCGAGGAAGAAGCACAGCAGATCGAACTCGCGTGCCGTGAGCGAGAGTTCGTGGCCAGCGCGCAGCACCCGGTGAGCGCCGACATCCACCTCGATGTCCGCGTGCCGCAGCACCGAGGGCGCCATGGGCGGCGCGCCGGGACCCGCGACCCGGCGCAGCACGGACCGCACCCGCAGTACGAGTTCGCGCGGGCTGAACGGCTTGGTGACGTAGTCGTCCGCGCCGACCTCCAGGCCGAGCACCCGATCGCCCTCGTCGCCCAGCGCGGTCAGCATCACCACCGGCACCGGGCCGCGCTCGCGCAGCCGTCGGCAGACGTCCAGCCCGTCCATGCCGGGCAGCATCAGGTCCAGGACCACCAGATCGGGCATTTCGGTGGCTGCCAGTTCGAGCGCGGTCGGTCCGTCGGCGGCGTGCGCCGTGTCGAACCCCGCACGTTCGAGATAGCCGACGACGACTTCGGCCACGGTCGGATCGTCGTCGACCACGAGCACCTTCATGCCGGCGAGTGTAGGTGCGCGAAGTGGACGATTCCGGCGGGCGGCCGATCCGTAAGAGGCCCGTAACCCACACGGCCGTATCGCGGCGACGTCAGCACTCCGTAAGCACGTCAAGCCTGGGTATGCGGCCGACGCGTACTTAGCGTGACCCGCATGGAAGCCTCTCCGGCGCATCCCGCCGAGCACACGGAAGCCTCTCCGGCGCATCCCGCCCAGCAGACGGAAGCCTCCTCGGCGCATCCCGCCGAGCATCTCGTGGACGTCGTGTTGCCGTGCCTCGACGAGGCCGACGCGCTCCCGTGGGTGCTTGCCCGGATGCCGGCCGGATACCGCCCCATCGTCGTGGACAACGGCTCGCGCGACGGCTCGGCCGCGCTGGCCCGCTCGCTCGGCGCGGGCGTGGTGGTCGAGGAACGCCGCGGCTTCGGCGCGGCCTGCCACGCGGGCCTGCTCGCGGCGACCGCGCCGATCGTGTGCTTCTGCGACTGCGACGCGTCGCTGGACCCGGACGAACTGCCCTCGGTCGCCGGACCCGTACTCGCCGGCGAGGCCGACCTGGTCCTCGGCCGCCGCCGCCCGCAGACCTTGACCGCCTGGCCGCCGCACGCGCGCCTGGCCAACGCGCTCCTGGCCCGCCGCCTGCGCCGACGTACCGGAGCGCGGCTGCACGACCTCGGCCCGATGCGGGCCGCCCGGCGCGCGGACCTGCTCGCGCTGGAGGTCTCGGACCGCCGCTCCGGCTACCCGCTGGAGACCGTGGTCCGCGCCGCCGACGCCGGCTGGCGGATCGCCGAGACGAACGTGCGCTACCTGCCGCGCTCGGGCCGCTCCAAGGTGACCGGCACGGTACGGGGTACGGTCACCGCGGTCCGGGACATGAGCGCCGTCCTCGCCCGTGCCGGGCGGCCCGCGTGAGTACGCTCCTGGTGATCGCCAAGGCGCCGCTGCCGGGCCGGGTCAAGACCCGGCTGACCCCGCCGATGACCCCGGACCAGGCCGCGGCGGTGGCCGAGGCCGCGCTCACCGACACGCTGGCGGCGGTGCTCGCGACGCCCGCGCGGCGCCGGGTCCTGGTGCTCGCCGGCGAACCGGGGCCGTGGCTGCCGGCCGGCATCGAGGTGGTGCCGCAAGGATCCGGGGGCCTCGACCTGCGCCTGGCCGCCGCGTTCGCCGGCTGTATCGGGCCGTCCCTGCTGATCGGCATGGACACCCCGCAGGTCACCCCCGAACTGCTGACCGTGGACTGGTCGGCCGCCGACGCGTGGTTCGGCCCGGCGACCGACGGCGGATTCTGGGCGATCGGGCTGCGTGTACCGGACCCGTCGGTGTTTCCCGGCGTACCGATGTCGGTGCCGCGAACCGGCGCGGTCCAGCGGGCCCGGCTGCTCGCCGCCGGACTGACCGTGCGCGACCTGCCCACCCTGACCGACATCGACACGGCCGCCGACCTGGCCGCCGTCACCCGCGACATCCCCGGCACCCACTGCGCCGGCGTGGCCCGTGCACTGCTCGGCGGCGAGGTGTACGCATGACCCTGGTCCGCGAGCCCGACCGCGCGGCCGACCCGGCGAACGCGCGGTCCGACATCCGGGCGGATGCTCCGGCCCGCCTCGGGACGGACGCCGGGACCACCGACCCGTACGCGCTCGCCCTGCGCGACGGCGGAGCCGTGTACGTCCGCCGGCACGGCCATCGTCGGCAACGCCTCGAACTGGCGCGCTGGTGCGCCGAACCGGACACCGCCGACGACACCATGCTCGCCCGCTGTACCGGTCCCACCCTGGACGTCGGCTGCGGCCCGGGCCGACTGGCCGCGGCGCTGAGCCGTCGAGGCGTGACCGCGCTCGGTGTCGACCCGGTGCCGATCGCCGTCGCGCGGGCCCGGACCGCCGGGGCCACCGCGCTGTGCCGGTCGGTGTTCGACCCGCTGCCCGGCGAGGGCCGTTGGGCGGTCGCCCTCCTCGCCGACGGCAACATCGGCATCGGCGGCGACCCGGGTGGGCTGCTCGACCGCATACACGGCCTGCTCGCCCCCGGCGGCCTGCTCGTGGTGGAGACCGATCCACAGGACGTGTACGAACGCTTCGCCGCCCGGGTCGAAGACGGCCGCGGCGCCCACGGCGGCGCCTTCCGCTGGGCCCGCGTGGGCACCCCGGCGCTGAGCCGCCTCGCCCCGACACACCACTTCACCGTGACCGACACCTGGACTCACCCGGGCCGCGCCTTCGCCACCCTGCAGCGCGCCTGAGCCGTCGCCGACCGATCCCGAGCCGGCGACGGCCCAGGCCCGAACCCGCGCCGCCCGCCCCATCACCGCCCCTCATCCGCGCCCGGGCCCTTGCCCCCGCCGCGCACCCGCCCCCGCCCCCGCACTCGGCGAAAAGCCACCACCGCCACGGTCCCCACCACCACCCCCGCCCACACGATCGCCAGCCCGCGTCCGTAGTTCAGCGGAAGCACCGACGGGTTCTGCGTCGGCAGTGGCCGCAGCAGCGCCGGCAGCGCGATCAGCGTGCCCACGGCACCCACCGCCAGGCCGCCCAGCACGGTCCGTCGTACCCACGCGGCCGGCACCCGCCCGAACCGCATCACCAGCGCGCCGACGGTGAAGACCACGACGGCGAACACCCCGTCGTGCAGCAGCACTCCGGCGATCAACCACTTCGCGAGTCCCGCCCGCTCGGTCAGGAACGGGTCGTCCCAGGCGCCGGCCACGCCCCACCCGATGCCGGCCACCCCGGCGGCGCCCAGCACGAGCCGAACGGCGCCCACCACCCGCCCGGTTCGCGGCACGACCGCCTCGGGCTCCATCGCCGTACTCATCCCAGCACCTCCACGCGGGCGACCCACTTCGTCTGGAGCACGCCCGGCCGGTTCGGCGCGATGATCCGCGCCGGATACCCGTGGTCCTCGGCCAGCGGCGCGCCGTTGAGCATCAGCGCCAGCAGGGTCGACGAGTCGCGGGCGTATTCGTCCGGCATGTCCATCACCGAGTACGGGCTGAACCGCTCGTGCGAGAACACCCGCAGCCGGGCCCCGGCCGGCGCACCCGCGCGGGCCATCAGGTCCCGAATCCGCACCCCGGACCAGTGCGCCGACGCGCTCCACCCCTCGACACAGGTGATCGGCAACGTCGCCTCGTGCTGCGCCATCGCCAACAGTTCGGCCCGGGTCAGCGCGAACGGCCGCGGGCCGACCACCTCCAGGCGCCACGCGGGATCGCGGACCGCGGTGAACACGCCCGCCGCGGCCGCCGTACGGTTCACCGGCAGGCCTTGCGGGCCGATGTCCGCCCGTCGCGGGGCCAGCACCGACACCCGCCCCAGCGGAGTCACCGTCTGCCCCACCGTGGCGAGCGTGACCACGCCCACCCCGGCGCCGAGCACGGTCAACAGGCCGCGTCGCGAGGGCCCTTCGGGGTCGGCCGGCCCGCTCCGGGCACGCCGCCAGTGGGCGAGGATCAGCGGCAGCTTCACCGCGACATGCAGCGTGATCGCCCCGGCCGCCACCCACGCGATCCAGTAGTGCGCCGGTACGAACGCGAACGGCCACGGATACCACTGCACGATGTTCAGCAGCCCGGTGACGAGTTCGAAGATCGCCGCCATCATCAGCACCGCGATGGACAACCGCTCCAGCGCGTGCCCCACCGACTTCGCCGGCGGCCAGGCGAACAGTCGCGGATAGACCACCCACAGCTTCACCAGCAGCAGCGGCACGGCCGCGATCCCGGTCGCCACGTGCAGCCCCTGGGTGACCCAGTACCCCCACACCGGCCGGGACGGCAGCGCGAGCCAGTACGGCTGATGCTGGAGCAGATGGCTGAACAGACCGGTCAGGAAGCAGATCAGGAAGGCCAGACCGAGCAACCGGCCGACCAGGACGGCCGTACGCGGATCGTGCAGCGCGCCGCGGAACGCGCCGGCCCGGAACGGACCACGCCGCAACGCGGTGGGTGGATCCGGCAAGCGGATGTCGAGCTTCATCCCCCCAGCCAACGCCGAAATCCCCCCGCCGGCCCCCATTGACCGCCTTACGGAGTGCTGACGCCCGACCGAGGAGACTCCGACCGCCTTACGGAGTGCCGACCCCGGAGACCCGGAGACCCTGGAGACCCCGACCGCCCTACCCCTACCGCGACCGCCTTACGGAGTGCTGACGCCCGGCCCGGGACGCCCCGAAAACGCCCCCGCCGCCGACACACTCGCCGCATGGCATCGAGCAACGCCACCACGCATACCGCCACCACAAGCACCCCCGCCCCCGGTACCGGCACCGCGACCACGATCGCCGCCGTCGGCGCCGGCCTGGGCCTGACCGGCGCCGTCGGCCTCGCCGTGCACGGCCCGTGGACCCACCCCGGCAGCGTCGGCGTGTACGTCGTGTACGGCGCCGCCTGGGCGCTGTTCGCGCTCGGCGCCCTCCTCGTCCACCGACTCCCGGTGCGCCGCGCGGTGGTGCTGATCCTGGCCGGCGCGATCGCGCTGCCCGTCCTGGCCGCCGGCGCCCCGCCGCGAACCAGCGACGACGCCTACCGCTACGCCTTCGACGGGCGGGTCCAGGCCGCCGGCCGCTCGCCGTACGCGCACGCGCCGGCGGATCCCGAGGTGGCCGGCTTCCGCGACGACTGGCTGTTCCCGCGCGGCGAGTGCTCGGGGTGGTTCAAGCACCCGCTGCCGGACGGCTCGTGCACCCGGATCAACCGGCCCGAGGTGCACACCATCTATCCGCCCGTGGCCGAGGCGTACTACTGGCTCGTGCACGTCGCGACCTTGCCCGGCCGGCCCGAACCCGTCCAGGGCGCCGCCGCGTTGCTGTCGATGCTGGTGAGCGTCGCGCTGCTGCTGGTGCTGCGCCGGTTCGGCCGCGACCCCAGACACGCGGTGTGGTGGGCGTGGTGTCCGATGGTCGCGCTGGAGTGCGGCAACAACGCGCACGTGGACGTGCTCGGCGTGCTGCTCATGGTGCTCGGCCTGGCCGCGATCGCCGGCCGCCGGCCGATTCTGGGCGGCGTGCTGCTCGGCGGCGCCGTCGCGACCAAGATGTTCCCCGCCACCGCGCTGGCCGGCGGCGTACGCCGGGCCCCGGTACGACTGCTCGGCGCGGCCGGGCTCACCGTCGTGCTGGTCTACCTGCCGCACGTGCTCGCGGCCGGCCCCGCCGTGCTCGGCTACCTGCCCGGCTACCTCGAGGAGGAGCGCTACGACGACGGCGCGCGTTTCGGTCTGCTCGGCCTGGTGCTGCCGATCGCCCTCACCCCGTACGCGGCCGTCGTCGTGCTGATCGTCCTGGCCGCGCTCGTGGCGGCCCGTGCCGACCCGGATCGCCCGTGGCACGGCGCGCTCACCCTGACCGGCGGCATGTTGTTCGTGCTGACCCCGGCCTACCCCTGGTACGCGCTGCTCGTGGTCGCGCTGGTGGCGCTGGACGGGCGCCGCTGGGAGTGGCTCGCGCTCGGCCCGGCGGGGTACGCCCTCTACCTCACCTGGGGCCTGGAACCGACCCCGGGTCAGATCCGGGCCACCCATCAACTCGGCTACGGCGTGGCGCTCCTGCTCGTGCTCGGCATGGCGCTCTATCGGCGAGCGCGGCCCGCCGACGGCACCACCGGCAGGCCCGCGGCCTTCCACGCCTGGAAGCCGCCGATCAGGTCGGTCGCCTCGGACAGCCCCAGGTCCACCAGCGACGCCGCCGCGAAACTGGACGCGTAGCCCTCGTCGCACAACACGACCACCCGCAGGTCGTAGCCGGTGGCCTCGGGTACCCGCGCCGAACCCTCGGGATCCAGGCGCCACTCCAGATGGTTGCGCTCGATGATCAGCGCGCCGGGGATCGCGCCGTCGACGTCGCGCTGGAAGTCGGGACGGGTGTCCACCAGCACCGCGCCGTCGTGGAAGGCGGCATGCGCCTGCTCGGGGGTCACCCGCGCCAGCCGGGCCCGGGCCTGCTCGAGGAGTCGGTCGACGGCGCTCACCACTGGTCCCCCGAACGCTCGACGCCCACCCGGCGCAGCGGCTCGAAGCTCGGCCGCGCGATGTCCTCGCCGGCGTCGTACAGGTTCATCGAGTCCAGGCGCGGCGTGTACACGTGCACGCTGATCGCGGGCTCGGTGCCCATGTTGGTCACCTCGTGTACATAGGTCGGCCCGAACACGCGGGTCGAGCCGGTGGTGAGCACCCGTTCGCGGGCGCCGGCCCGGCGCAGCGGGGTGACCACCAGGGAACGCTCGTGCAGCTCGCCGGAGACCACGGTGAACACGCCGGACGAGCCGCCGTGGTCGTGCAGGCCGGTGCCCTGACCGGGCAGCCAGCTCAGCAGCCAGACCTCCATGTCCTCGGTCGCGGCGAGCCGCTTGTACCAGCGGGAGATCGGGTCGTAGCGGACCTGGTCGAGCTCGGCCGCGACCAGGTCGGCGTGCCGGCGGGCGAGCGCGGCGAGTCGGGCGACGGCGGGGCGGACGGGCGGGGCGACGGGCAGGGCGAGCACGGCGGGGGCGGCGAGCGGGTCGCCGGCGACGGTGATGTCGCTGGACATAGGGGAGTCCTTCGGGATGTCTGCGCTATTTCTCTGGCGCGGCGGATCAGGCGAACGCGGCGGATCGAAAGCGAGCACGCGAGCGGTCGACAGCAACCCGAACGGACATCCGGCCATGGGGGACGGCCGTGCCGATAAAAGGGGAAAAGAGTGCCGCCGCCAACGCGGAGAACGACCGAAAAGGCGTTCTCAGGCGATACAGCTCGGACAACAGCTGTACACGTGGTCGCACGGCGGACACAGCGCGCTGAACACCCGACGGACGTCGACAGGACGACTCCGGTACCGGCTGCAGCGTGCGGACATGGGAAAAGCACATCGTCTGGGGGGTGTCCCTGTCAACTCGCCACCACTCCGCCGGGCGCCGAGCTCACCCGAATCGGCCGAGCGCTGCCCGATTCGGGTGAGGAATCCTGGGAAGAGATTGAAGCCTCCCGGCCACGGGGAGGCCCATTTTCGGGTGACCCGGGTATGTGACCTCGGTCATCATCGCGGTTTTCCGGCTCGTCCGGGGAACTGTGCGGACCGTGTGAGGCGTAGTCCATTGCAGAGGTCATCACGGGTTGGCATCGAATGTCGTCGCACCCCGCCGGTACGCTCCCCGCCCGGAACGTCGAGGCGATCGCGTGACACAACAGTGTGTCCGGATCTGTCCATTTATGTGGTCAATCCGGATTGCTGTGGTCCCGGGGAGTGAATCCCCGCTCTAATAGCAGAGCCCGGCTTGACGTCGCAGCAACGACGCGCTTGTAATTTCACACACGTCGTGAACCGTTACCGGTAACGGCTTAATCACGGGGACGCAAAAACGGGTCGAGGAGGCACGCGATGGGCGAGCTGTTCCAGCTACTGGTCGCCGAGGGCGAGACCGAGGAGGAGGAGCTCGGTTGGCAGGAACGCGCGCTGTGCGCGCAGACCGACCCCGAGTCCTTCTTCCCGGAGAAGGGCGGCTCGACGCGAGAGGCCAAGAAGGTCTGCCTCGCGTGCGAGGTGCGCGACGAGTGCCTGGAATACGCGCTGGCCAACGACGAGCGCTTCGGGATCTGGGGTGGGCTGTCCGAACGCGAGCGGCGCAGGCTCAAGAAGGCGGCCGTCTGACCGTCGCCTGTTCGGGCCCGAGTCCGAGCAGAGCGGGCGCGGGGTGCCCGTCGCGTAGTGTGTTGGCCGTTCGGCCGGATGCCGGACCGCTGGTACCACGCCGCTTCGAGCCCCCCGGGGTCCCCGCACTCGATGTCACTTTTCAGCCATCAGTCGGCATACGCGCAAGCTCCGGCTTTCCCACGGCACATCGTCACCGCGATCCTCGTCGCCCATGACGGGGCACGCTGGCTGCCGCGCACACTGACCGGCCTGCTCGGTCAGGAGCGCCCGGTCCAGCGCGTCCTCGCGGTCGACACCGGCAGTACCGACGCCTCGGCCGGTCTGCTCGAGGACGCGCTCGGTCAGGGCTCGGTGCTGCACACCGAGCGACGGACCGCGTTCGGTGCCGCCGTGAGCGAAGCCCTGCGTGCCGCGCCGCACGTCGACCCCGCGTCCCTGCCCTACCGGATCGACGTGTACGACGCGTCGGACCCGTACGGCGACACCGACCAGGACCGCCCGCCCCGATCGACCGAGCCGGTCGAGTGGCTGTGGCTCCTGCACGACGACAGCGAGCCCGCCCCCGACGCGCTGCACCTGCTGCTGCGCGCCGCCGACGAACTGCCCTCCGCGGCCGTGCTCGGCCCCAAGGTGCGGAGCTGGTACGACCGCAGGCAACTGCTCGAGGTCGGCACCACGCTCACCGGCAGCGGCCGACGCTGGACCGGCCTGGAACGCCGCGAGCAGGACCAGGGCCAGCACGACGCGGTCCGCGGCGTGCTCTCCGTCTCCAGCGCGGGCATGCTGGTGCGCCGGGACGTGTGGGAGGGCCTGGGCGGCTTCGACCCGCGCCTGCCGCTCTCCCGCGACGACACCGACTTCGGCTGGCGGGTCAACGCCGCCGGACACCGCGTGGTCGTCGTACCGGACGCGGTGGTGCAACACGCCGAGGCGGCCACGCGCGAGCGCCGGCCGATCGACGTCGCGGCGAACCGCCCGCACCGGGTGGACCGCAGGGGCGCCGCCTTCACGCTGCTGGCCAACACCACCGGCGCGACCTGGCCGTTGTTGTACCTGCGCCTGCTGTTCGGCGGCCTGTTCCGCAGCCTGGGCTACCTGCTCGGCAAGCTGCCCGGGATGGCCCTGGACGAACTGCTCGGCACCATGGCGGTATTGCTGCGCCCGGCGGCGTTCCTGTCCGCGCGGCGCGCCCGTTCGCGCACCCGGACCATGTCGGACAAGGACCTGGGCGACCTGTTCCCCAGCCGGGCCGCCACCGTTCGGCACGCCGCCGAGGGACTGATCGGCAACCTGCGGCGGAGCGAGGAGCCGGAGAGCCGGTCCGGTCGACACAGCAGCGCGGAATCGGGCCCCACCGACGAGGGCTCCGAGTCGCTCGACACGGAGAGCTTCGTCAAGCTGCGCGTGCTCATGCGCCGCCCCGGACTCTCGCTCGCCTTCGCGCTGACCCTGGTCACCCTGTTCGCCGCCCGCGGGTTGCTCGGCGGCGGCAGCCTGTTCGGCGGCGCCCTGCTGCCCCCGCCGGAAGGCGCGGCGGACCTGTGGCACCGCTACCGCGACACCTGGCACGGGGTGGGCTTCGGCGAGGCGGCGAGCGCGCCGCCCTACGTCGGCGCGCTCGCCGCGTTCGCCACGCTCCTGCTGGGCAAGGCCGGCACCGCCGTCGCGGTGCTGCTGATCGGCAGCGTCCCGCTCGCCGGGATCAGCGCCTACCTGTGCTCGCGCCGGCTGGTGTCCGCGCCCGGCGTGCGGGTGTGGGGCGCGGCCGTCTACGCGCTGACCCCGGTGGCCACCGGCGCGATCGCCACCGGCCGGATCGGTACCGCCGTCGCGCTCGTGCTGGCCCCCGTGGTCGCCCGCGGCGCGGCACAGGTGCTCGGCGCGGGCGAGCTGAAGGCGTCCATGCGCGCGGCCTGGGCCACCGGCCTGGTCCTGGCCGTCGCGGCGGCGTTCACCCCGCTGTTGTGGCTCGCGGTCGCGCTGCTCGCGCTGATCGCCGTCGGGTTGTCCTTCACCGGACGCCTGGGCCCGCGTCCCGGGGTCGGCCTGCTCGTGCGGGTGGGCGTCGTGCTCGCCACCCCGCTCGTGCTGCTCGGCCCGTGGACGTTGGCGCTCGCGGGCAAGCCCACCCTGTTCCTGGCCGAGCCCGGACTCGCCGGCGACGCGCTCGCCGAGAAGGGCACCAGCCCGGTCGGTCTGCTGCTGCTGGACCCGGGTGGCCCCGGCACGCTGCCGGCCTGGCTGACCGGCGCGCTGCTGCTGGTCGCGCTGGCCGCGCTGCTGCGCGACTCGCGCCGGGCCGCGGTGCTCGGCGCGTGGGCGGTCGCCCTGGTCGGCTTGGTGCTGGCGATCGTGACCAGCCACGTCGAACTCACCGTCGAGGCCACCGGCGACAAGGCGCCCGCATGGCCCGGCGCGGCCGTCGTGGTGATCGCGCTCGGCTACGTGGCCGCGGCGATGGTCGGCGCCGAGGACGCCCGCACCCGGGTCGCGGCCGGCAGCTTCGGCTGGCGCCAGCCCGCCGCGGTGGTGCTGGCCGTGTTCGCCGCGCTCACCCCGCTGGTGGCGGCCGGGGCCTGGTTGTGGCAGGGCGCGAACGGGCCGCTGGAGCGGCGCGACCCGGTCGTGGTGCCCGCGTTCGTGGCCGAGGAGGCCACCGGCCCGCGGCACCCGCGCACGCTGGTGCTGACCGCGCCCGAGCCGGGCAACGTGAGCTACACGATCGTGCGCGGCGCGGGACCGGCGCTGGGCGACGCCGAGTTGGCGCCCAAGGCGTCGACATACCGGCAATTCGATACATTCCTGGGCAAGTTGCTGTCCGGGGGCGGCGGTGCGGACGCGAGCATGCTCGTCCCGTACGGCATCGAGTTCGTCCAGCTCAAGCCGCCCGTGGGCAACGAACTCACCGCGCGCCTGGACGGCACCCCGGGCCTGGCCCGGGTCGGTGCCACCCAGGGCGCGACGCTGTGGCGCCTGCAATACCCGGTCGGCCGCGCGCTGATCGTCGACCCGGACGGTCGCGGCAAGGCGATCCCCTCCACCCGCGAGGGCGTGTCCACCCGGATCGAGGCCGGCCCGCAGGGTCGGATCCTGCGCCTGGCGGAACGCGCCGACTCGGGCTGGGAGGCCACCCAGGGCGGGCGCAAGCTGACCGCTCGCACGCTGGACGGCTGGGCGCAGGGCTTCGAGCTGCGTCCCGAGGCGGGCCGGCTCGAAATCACCCACGCGTCCGGCGGGCACGGAATGTGGCTGCTCGTCCAGGGCGTCCTGGTGTTCGTGGTGTTCGTGATGGCACTGCCCGCGCGCAGGCGCGGCACCGACGACGACCTGCCGGACAGCGCCGCGCCGATCCCGGCCGCGGGCGAGGCCACCGGTCGGCGCGGCCGTCGGGTCAAGGCCGAGGCGGACGAGGCGACGCCGGTGCCGGAAGCGGTACCGGTCGCGCCGGGCGGCGAGGGCCTCGACGAGTTCGGCTTCCCCGAACAGCGCACCGACCCGGCCGAGGCGCCGGTGCCGGTGCAGGCGTGGAACGGCGCCGCCTACGACGCGCAGGCGACGCCGGCCTACGAGCAGTACCCGCAGCAGGACTACGGGCAGCAGTACCAGGGCTACCCGGACTACCAGGGCTACCAGTACGACCAGGGCGCCCAGGTCCCGCGGGGTGCTCCGGAGGGATCCGACGCGGCGGGCTCCTACGGCTGGGTGCCGCCCGTGCCCCAGCAGCCGGTCTACGACGAGTACGGCAACGTGGTGCCCGCGCCGCAATACGACCCGAACGCCTACCCGGACCACGGCGGATGGCCGCCCGAGCCGCGCTCGGGTGACGAGCCGTGGCCGCCGCCCTCGCAGGGAGACCGCCCGTGAAGCGCACCACCCTCTCCCTGGCCGTCGTCGTCGCGCTGTTGGCCGTCGTCGTGGGCCTGGCGACCGTGACCCGCCCGACCGAGAGCAAGGCCGCGCCGCCGCCGGCGGCGAGCCGGGTGCCGGTCCAGCAGGCGGAGCTGAGCTGCCCGTCGATCCGCCAACTGCCGGGCAGTTCGGCGGTGGTCTCCGCGCTGACCCCGCCCGGCCAGGGCGCGGCCGGCACCGGCGAGGCGAGCGTCGTCGAACTCGGCGACCGCACCAAGGTGCGGACCAAGGTCGAGGCACCGGGCAAGCTCGCGAGCTTCGGCGTCGACAACGCCGAGGTGCCGCCGCTGGTGGCCAACGCCGGCGGGGCGTTCGCGCCGGGCTTCTCGGCCGGCGCGGTCGCCCGGGTGCCCAGCGGCGCCGGCCGCGGGCTGGCGGGTCTGGCCTGCGAGGCACCGACCACCGACCGCTGGTTCATCGGCACCTCCACCGCCGAGAACCGCGACGCGTACCTGTACCTGTCCAACAGCAAGGACACACCGGCCGTCGTCGACCTGGAACTGTTCGGGCCCAACGGCCCGATCGAGTCCGAGGCGGGCCGCGGGCTGACGCTCGCGCCCAACGCGACGGTGCCGGTGTTGCTGCGCACGCTCAACCCGAGCGCGGTCTTCCCCGGCATCGCGGTGCACGTGATCGCGCGCACCGGTCGGGTCGGCGCGGCGATCCGCGACCAGGAGGGCGCGGTGGGCACCGACTGGCTGCCCTCGGCCGGCGCTCCCGGCCGCAACCTGGTCCTCACCGGCCTGCCCGGGCTGACCGGCGACGCGGGCAACGTGCAACTGATGATGTTGTCGCCGAGCGGCGAGAGCACCGACGTGCAGTTGTCCATCGCCGGCAAGGTGAACACCTTCAAGCCGGTCGAGCACGAGACGGCGGACATCAAGGGCAACAAGCTGACGGTGATCGACCTGGGCCCGGTCAACCGGACCGACGCGGGTGCGATCCGGCTGGTCTCCGGCCGCGCGGACATCATCGCCGGCGTCCGGGTGGTGCAGGGCACCGGAGCGGACGCGGAGGTCGCCTTCCTGGCCGCCACCCCGGAACTCGCCGGGCGCGCGGTGGTCGCGGAGAACCGCAGCGGCGGCGCGGTGACGAGCACGATCTCGATCACCGCGCCCAAGGGCCCGGCCAAGGTCAAGCTCACCTCGATCGGCGACAAGGGCGAGCCGGTGTCCGCCGACGTCGAGGTGCCCGCCGGTACCACCGTGCAGGTGCCCGCGCCGGTGCCCGCCGGGGCGACCCGGTTCGCGGTGATCGCCGAACCGCAGGCGGGCTCGCAGCCGGTGCACGTGGTGCGCACGATCACCGAGACGATCGGCAAGACCGCGGCCTTCACGGTTCAGCCGTTCGTGCCGACCGCGGAGACCGCGGTGGTGCCCAACGCGCGCGAGGACCTGTCCCTGCTGGTCCCGCAGCGGTAGACCCGGCACCGACCGCGGGTGCCGCCGCACCGATCGCCCATGACGCGCCGGCCCGGGCCCCACGAGGGGGACCCGGGCCGGCGCGGTGGTCTTCCCGCTCAGTCGTCGGGGTCGATGGTGTCCGGATCCATGCCCAGCAGGTCCGCGACCTGTTCCACGAGCACGTCGTTGACCAGCATCTCCAGCTCGGCCCGGCCCTCCGCGCGCAGCTCCAGCGGGCGCCGGTACAGGATGATCGTCGCGGGCACGGCCTTGGTCGCGGGCACCAGCCGGCCCAGCGCGACCGCCTCGTCGCCGTTCACGGCGGTCTCGGCCTCGGGCACGTCCAGGACCGCGAAGCGGACCTCCTCCAGTTGCGGCCAGCGCTTGGCGAGCCGTTCGACGACGTCGGCGGCGAGGTCGTCGAACCGCTGCGCGCGGGTGAGCGCGATCGGCACGGGGGGCGGGGCGAGCGGACCGCGCATGCCGCGGCCGTGCCGGTCGCGCCGACTGCGGCGGCGCCGGTCGCGCTCGCGGGGGGAAGAGGGGACCGAGTGCTCGTTGTGCACGGGACGAGCTTAGAGCCTGACCGCCGGATCCGGATCGGTCCACGCCGGCCCGGTCCGCGCCCGGACCGGGGCCCCGCCGGGTGGCGGCCGACGCCGCCGACACCCTGTGAGGAGCGACACGTGAGTCACACCGCACCCGGATACGACGCGGCTTCGGTCCGCTTGCGGTACCGTCCATCGTCGTGAGCCCTGTACGTCGCTGTTCGCGGACCGCCTGCGGCCGAACCGCAGTCGCCACGTTGACGTACGTCTACGCCGACTCCACGGCCGTCCTGGGCCCTCTCGCGACCTACGCCGAGCCCCATTGCTACGACCTGTGCGCCGAGCACTCGGAGCGGCTGACCGCGCCGCGCGGCTGGGATGTCGTGCGCCTGGCGCCGGATCCGAGCGCGGGCAAGCCCAGCAGCGACGACCTCGAGGCGCTGGCCAACGCGGTGCGCGAGGCCGCCCGCCCGCCGCAGCCCCCGCAATCGGCGCCCGAGCCGCAGGACCGCGACGGTCGCCCCGAGGCCGGACGGCGCGGCCACCTGCGCGTTCTGCGCTCACCCGAGAGCTGACCGCCGGCCGATAGGGTCTGATGCGTCGTCCGCGGGGCAGGGATCGACGGTCAACGGCCAATACCGCGGCGAATCGGGACCGCGGCCAAGCGAGTGGAGTCTTCGGGTGCGCGACCTCTCCCAGATCGTGAAGGCGTACGACGTGCGGGGTGTGGTCCCCGACCAACTGGACGCCGACACCGCGCGGGCACTGGGCGCGGCTTTCGTACGGGTCACCGAGGCCGACGCGATCGTGGTCGGCTGGGACATGCGCCCGTCCTCGCCGGAGCTCTCCGGCGCGTTCGCCGCCGGCGCCGCCGCCCAGGGCGCGGACGTGACCCTGATCGGCCTGGCCTCCACCGACGAGCTCTACTTCGCCAGTGGCAGCCTGAATCTTCCCGGCGCGATGTTCACCGCGAGCCACAACCCGGCGCAGTACAACGGCATCAAGATGTGCCGCGCGGGCGCCGCCCCGATCGGCCAGGACAGCGGCCTCGCCGACATCCGCGCGCTCGCCGAGGCGGGCGTGCCCGAGTACGCGGGCGAGCCGGGCACGATCACCGAACACGACGTGCTGGCCGACTACGCCGCGCACCTGCTGGGCCTGGTCGACCTGACCGGCATCCGACCGCTCAAGGTGGTCGTGGACGCGGGCAACGGCATGGGCGGCCACACCGTGCCCACCGTGCTCGGCGCCGCGAGCGGGCTGCCGCTGGAGATCGTCCCGCTGTACTTCGAACTGGACGGATCCTTCCCCAACCACGAGGCCAACCCGCTGGACCCGAAGAACCTGGTCGACCTCCAGGCCGAGGTCCGCGCGAGCGGCGCCGACCTGGGCCTGGCCTTCGACGGCGACGCCGACCGCTGCTTCGTGGTCGACGAGAACGGCGACCCGGTCTCGCCGTCCGCGGTCACCGCGCTGGTGGCGGTCCGCGAGATCGCCCGGGCCAAGGCGAACGGCGAGCAGGCGCCGGTGGTCATCCACAACCTGATCACCTCGCGCGCCGTTCCGGAGATCGTCGCCGAGGCCGGCGGCCGGGCCGTGCGGACCCGGGTGGGCCACTCGTTCATCAAGGGCGAGATGGCGCAGACCGGCGCGATCTTCGGTGGCGAGCACTCCGCGCACTACTACTTCCGCGACTTCTGGCGTGCGGACACCGGCATGCTGGCCGCGATCCACGTGCTCGCGGCGCTCGGCGGCCAGAAGTTGCCGCTGTCCGAGTTCGCGAGCGAGTACGACCGCTACCCGGCCTCCGGCGAGATCAACAGCGAGGTCGCCGACCAGGCGGCCGCGACCGCGAAGGTGCGCGCCGCGTTCGAGGGCCGGACCGGCGTGAGCGTGGACGAGCTGGACGGGATGACCGTGCTGGCCGATCGGTGGTGGTTCAACCTGCGCGCGTCCAACACCGAACCCCTGCTGCGGCTGAACGTCGAGGCCGACGACGAGCCGACCATGATCGCGATCCGCGACGAGGTACTGGCACTCGTCCGGGGCTGAGCCGTCGGCTCGGTAATGTGATGGGTTCAATCGGACGGCTGCCGCGCCGAATCGGGACGGATATGTACGAATCGGCGCGAGCAGCCGGAAAAGGTGGAGATGTCGTGAATCTGGAACCGTCGCAGTTGGCGATCCTGACGTGCCCGGTCTGCCACGCCTCGCTGCACAAGGACGGGGACGCCGCGCTGGCGTGCGACAACTCCACGTGCGGGCTGGTCTACCCCGTCGTCGACGACATCCCGGTGCTGCTGGTGGACGAGGCCCGCCGGCCCGGTACCGCGCGGGCATGAACATCCTCGACGAGGGCCTGCTGGACGACCAGGACGGCATCGCCCGGGCCGACGCGGCGGACACGCTGCGCGCCCTGGCCGGTGCCGGGGCACAGGTACGGCGGGCCGCGCAGGCCGCGCGCGAGGCCGTGCCCGCCGCGATCCCGCCCCGGGACCGCCCGCGCACGGTGATCCTGGCCGCGCCCGCGTACGGGCCGCTCGGGCACGCGCTGCGCGCGGTCACCGGCGCGGACGCGGCGCTGCCCCTGGTACTCGCCGCGGGCGGCCTGCTGCCCGGGTGGGCCGGTCCGATGGACCTCGTGCTGCTGGCCGGTCGCGGCGACGAACCGGCGCTGATCGACCTCGCCGGCCAGGCCTACCGGCGCGGCTGCCAGGTGGTGGCGGCCACGCCCGCCGGGTCGGCCCTGGACGCCGCCGTGCAGCAGTCCCGCGGCGTGGTGGTCCGGGTGCCCGTCGACGCCACGCCGGTGGGCGCGGCCGGCTACGCCGACGACACCGTGTTCGCCGCGCAGACCGCGTTCTGGCCGCTGTTCACCGCGCTCCTGGCGATCACCGGGGCGTGCGGCGCGAGCGCGTTCACCCCCGGCGAGGGGCTGGCGGGCGTGGACGCGGCGGCCGACCGGCTGGACGAGGTGAGCAACCGCTGCCGGCCCGGAGCCGACGCCTACCTCAACCCGGCCAAGGGCCTGGCCGTCGCGATCGCCGGCACCATCCCGGTGATCTGGGGCGCCGGCACCGTCGCGGGCGTGGCCGCCGAGCGCTTCGCGACGATGTGCGTGGGCGTCGCCGCCACCCCCGCGCTGTCCGGCGCGCTGCCCACCGCGGGGCGCTACCAGGACCGGGTCTTCGCCGCGGGCGGCTCGGTCGACGCCGGCGACCCCGACGACTTCTTCCGCGACCGGGTGGACGAGGCCGAGCCGGTGCGCCTGTACCCGGTGCTGCTGGTCGACCACGACGACGCCGGCGCCGCACCGCAACTGGACCGGGCCAAGCGCACGCTGGCCGCGCTCGGCCGCTCCGCCGTCGGCGAGGTCGGCGCGCGCGGCGGCAGCCCCGTCGAGCGGCTCGCGGAACTGATCGCGGTGACCGACTTCGCCGCCGTCTACCTGGCCCTCGGCACCGGGGTCGGCCCCGCCGTACCGGGGCTGTTCTCCTGGACCGAAGGTGGTCCCCGCTAGCCATGGACCGCCTTCTCAACCGGATCCGCGCCAACGCGTGGGGTTCGCTCACGGCCATCCCCGAACTGCTCGGCGTCGCCCCCACCGGCGAACCGCAGGCCGAACTGTGGATGGGCGCCCACCCGGGCGCGCCCTCCGAGGTCGACCGGGGCCGGGGGCCGCGCTCGTTGGTCGAGCTGATCGCCGCCGACCCCGACGGCGAACTCGGCCCGGACACCGCGGCCCGGTTCGGCCCGCGCCTGCCGTTCCTGCTCAAGGTGCTGGCCGCGGAGGAGCCGCTGTCGCTCCAGGTGCACCCCGACGCGATACAGGCCCGGCACGGCTACGCCGAGGAGGAGGCGCGCGGCGTCCCGATCGACGCCGCGCACCGCAACTACCGCGACTCCAGCCACAAGCCGGAGATGATCTGCGCGCTCGGCGACTTCGAGGGCTTGGTCGGCTACCGCGAGATCGCCGAGACCCTCAAGCTGCTCGACGCCCTCGACGTTCCGGAACTGGCCCCGTTCGCCCGCGCGTTGCGCGACCCGGACGAGGAGGCGGCGCTGCGCGCGGCGACCACGCACGTGTTGATGCTGCCCGCGCGGCTGCGCACCGGCGTGGTGGACGCGGTCGCCGCGGCCTGCCGCCGGCTGGCCGCGAACGGATCGCCGTACGCGGAGGCCTGCGCCGCGGTCGCGGGCCTGGCCGAGCGCCACCCGGGCGACCCCGGTGTCGCGGTGGCGCTGCTGCTCAACCACATCCGGCTGCGCGAGGGCGAGGCGGTCTTCCTCGCGGCCGGCATGCCGCACTCCTACCTGCACGGGGTCGTGGTCGAGATCCTGGCCAACTCGGACAACGTGCTGCGCTGCGGGCTGACCGACAAGCACATCGACGTCGGCGAACTGCTGCGGATCATGGCCTTCCGGGCCGGTCCCGTGGAGATCCTGGGCCCCGAGCCGACCGAGGTCGACCCGGGCGAGGAGGTCTACGCGACCCCGGTCGCCGACTTCCGGCTCTCCCGCCTGCGCTCGACCGGGACCCGGGAGCCCTACCTCCTGGACACCGCCGGCCCGCAGATCCTGCTGTGCGTGCGCGGCACCGCGACCGCGACCGGCGCCGACGGCGAGGTGCTCGACCTGGCGCGCGGGCAATCGATCTACGTCCGCGCGGGTGAACCCCGGGTCGCGGTCACCGTCGACGGCGCCGACGGCCTGGTCTACCGGGCCACCGTCCCGTGCACCCGAGTCGCGTCGACCCATTGCGCGTCGACCCATTGATCGACGCCGACCGATCGAGCCGCGCCGACCGATCCGCGGCGGGCATCGCGCGAACGCTTCGAAACCGGCCGACGGGCCGGGCGCCGATCCAGCCGCGCACCGACCGGGCCGCACGCGCCGATCGAGTCCCGCCGGCCGATCGACGCCGGATACCGATATCGCAAGCCTCCCGGGGTAGGCGGGTGCCCGATGGCACACTGATCGCCGACGAACGGCGGCAGGCGGCCGGCGACGACAGCGACCGGCGATGACGACAGTGGTCAACCAACGGGTGGGAGACGACCTATGAGCGCGGGTGGCGGAACCAAGGCGGTCGTCGCGGCACTGGCGGCCAACCTGGGGATCGCGGTGGGCAAGTTCGTGGCCTTCGCCTTCACCCGGTCCTCGTCGATGCTGGCCGAGGGCGTGCACTCGCTCGCCGACTCGGGCAACCAGGTGCTGCTCCTGGTCGGCGGCAAACGCTCGCAACGCGATGCCACGCCCGAGCACCCCTTCGGCTACGGCCGCGAGCGCTACATCTACGGCTTCCTCGTCTCGATCGTGCTGTTCTCGGTCGGCGGCATGTTCGCGATCTACGAGGGCTACGAGAAGATCGCCCACCCGCACGAGCTGAAGAGCTGGTACTGGGCGGTCGGCGTACTGGTCTTCTCGATCATTTTGGAGTGCTTCTCGTTCCGCACCGCGATCCGGGAGTCCAACCTGCACCGCGGCGCGCTGACGTGGCCGCAGTTCATCCGCCGGGCCAAGTCGCCCGAGCTGCCGATCGTGCTCCTGGAGGACCTCGGCGCGCTGATCGGCCTGATACTGGCGCTGGGCGGGGTCAGCCTCGCGGTGGCCACCGGCGACGGCGTCTGGGACGGGATCGGCACGCTGTGCATCGGCGTCCTGCTGGTACTGATCGCCATCGTGCTCGCCATGGAGACCCGCAGCCTGCTGCTGGGCGAGGCGGCCGGCGTGGAGACGGTCCGGGAGATCGAGGCGGCCATCGCGGCCGGACCCGACGTCGAGCGGCTCATCCACATGCGCACGCTGCACCTGGGCCCGGAGGAGCTGCTGGTCGCCGCGAAGATCGCGGTCCGCCACGACGACACCGCGGCCCAGGTGGCGCGGGCCATCGACGCCGCCGAGGAGCGCATCCGCGCGGCCGTACCGATCGCCCGGGTGATCTATCTCGAGCCGGACATCTACCGTGCCGAGGAGGCCGCGCGCGGCGCGGATCCCGAGGCCACGCCGGGGGGCAAGGGACCACACGCGAGCGGCGACTGAGGTGTTAACGTCGTTGGCGCACAACGACAGTCGCTGCAGAGGGCGGTCGGGTCCGCGACCCGTAGGCACAGAAGTGTCCGACTGGATGGCACGGCATCGGCGCCCGCGGCACCGGTGTGTCTCCAGTCCCATCCACTCCCTCCGCAGAGGATCCAAAACATGGCTTCGCAGCTCGACGGCGACTTCAAGGTCGCCGACCTCTCCCTCGCCGCGTTCGGCCGCAAGGAGATCACCCTCGCCGAGCACGAGATGCCCGGACTGATGTCGATCCGTCGCGAGTTCGCCGCGTCGCAGCCGCTGGCCGGCGCCCGGATCATGGGCTCGCTGCACATGACCGTGCAGACCGCCGTGCTGATCGAGACGCTCGTCGCGCTCGGCGCCGAGGTGCGCTGGGTGTCCTGCAACATCTACTCCACCCAGGACCACGCCGCCGCGGCCATCGCGGTGGGCCCCGAGGGCACCCCCGAGGACCCGCGCGGCGTACCGGTCTACGCCTGGAAGGGCGAGACGCTGGAGGAGTACTGGTGGTGCACCGAGCAGGCGCTGAACTGGCCGGGCCATGACGGCCCGAACATGATCCTGGACGACGGTGGCGACGCCACGATGCTCGTGCACAAGGGCGTCGAGTTCGAGAAGGCGGGGGGCGTCCCGGACGCGACCGACGCCGACTCCGAGGAGTACACGGTCTTCCTGGCGCTGCTGCGCGCGACCTTCGCGGAGAACCCCGGCAAGTGGTCCGCGATGGCTCCCGGCATCAAGGGCGTCACCGAGGAGACCACCACCGGCGTGCACCGCCTGTACGAGATGTTCCAGGCCGGCTCGCTGCTCTTCCCGGCGATCAACGTCAACGACTCGGTCACCAAGAGCAAGTTCGACAACAAGTACGGCGTGCGCCACTCGCTGATCGACGGCATCAACCGGGCGACCGACGTGCTGATCGGCGGCAAGGTCGCGGTCGTCTGCGGCTACGGCGACGTCGGCAAGGGTTCCGCCGAGTCGCTGCGCGGTCAGGGCGCCCGGGTGATCGTCACCGAGGTCGACCCGATCTGCGCGCTCCAGGCGGCGATGGACGGATACCAGGTCACCACGCTGGACGAGGTCGTCGAGATCGGTGACATCTTCGTCACCACCACCGGCAACTTCAACATCATCATGGCGTCCGACATGCAGCGGATGAAGCACCAGGCGATCGTCGGCAACATCGGCCACTTCGACAACGAGATCGACATGGCCGGTCTGGCCAGGATCCCGGGCATCGTCAAGGACGAGGTCAAGCCGCAGGTGCACACCTGGACCTTCCCCGACGGCAAGAAGCTGATCGTGCTGTCCGAGGGCCGTCTGCTCAACCTCGGCAACGCGACCGGTCACCCGAGCTTCGTGATGTCCAACAGCTTCGCGAACCAGACCATCGCGCAGATCGAGCTGTTCACCAAGCCCGAGGAGTACCCGGTCGGCGTCTACGTGCTGCCCAAGCACCTGGACGAGAAGGTCGCGCGGCTGCACCTGGACGCGCTGGGCGTCAAGCTCACCACGCTGACCGAGGAGCAGGCCGCCTACATCGGCGTCAAGGTCGAGGGCCCGTACAAGACGGACGCCTACCGCTACTGACATCGACCGTCGGTGGTCGACGCGTCGCCGTCGATCGCCGATGCCGATGATCGGGATCAACCTCGCCAGGCCGGGCGGCGCACGGATCGTGCGCCGCCCGGCCTGTTGCGGGTAGCCATCGACCAACGACACACGACATCCCTCGGGGGGCGGTCGCATGCAACGGCGGACGTACATATCCATCCTGCTCGTCGCGGTCGCGCTGACCGCCTGCCAGGGCGAGGACTCCACGGCCGAATCCGCGGCGGGCGCCGACTCGACCCCGGCCGCCTCGGCGCCGGAGCAGGCCCCGATCGGCACCGCCGCGGCGAACCCGTTGGAGAACGAGCAAGGCGTCAAGCCGGGCCTGGCGCCGCTGACTTCGCCCGCCGACCTGACCCGGGCCCGGGCGCTGATCGAGCGGGTGAACACCAAGGGCCGGGGGCCGCGGACCGGTTACGGCCGGGACAAGTACGGGCCGGCCTGGACCGACAGCGTCACCGATGTACCGTTCGGCCGGAACAGTTGCGACACCCGCGACGACATCCTCAAGCGGGACGGCCTGGCGACCCGATGGAAGGACGCCAAGGGTTGTGTCGTGACCACCATGACGCTGCCCGACCCGTACTCCGGCAAGGACATAGCGTTCACCAAGGCCAAGGCGTCCGCGGTGCAGATAGACCACGTGGTGCCGCTCAGCGCGTCCTGGCAGATGGGCGCCGCGCAGTGGGACGCCGACAAGCGCCGCCGACTCGCCAACGACCCGCTCAACCTGCTCGCGGTGGACGGCCCGATCAACGGCGGCAAGGGCGATTCGAGCCCGGCGACATGGCTGCCGCCGAACAAGCCGGTGCGCTGCTCGTACGTGGTCCGCTACGCGCAGGTCTCGATCAAGTACGACCTGCCGGTGACCGACGCGGACAAGCAGGCGATGCTCGCCCAGTGCGCGGGCTGACGGGGTGTGCGGGCCGGCCCGCGTGACCGGCCCCGCCTACGGTCGCAACACGACCTTGCCGAGATTGGCGCGCCTCGGTCACCGCGTGCGCCTTCGCCGCGTCCGCGAGGGCGAACGTCTCGTGCACCGCGACCCGGAGCCGGCCGGAGCCCGGATCCGCGTCCTGCCGAGTCGACTGCTCGGCCGCGCCGCGGCGCACGGCCGCCCACCGTGTCGTAGGGTCCGCGCATGCCCTCAGGCACCTACTCCTTCCACGACCCGCACGACGGCACCCCCCTCGGCACGGAACGCTTCTCCTGCGCCCCCGGCCCGATCGGCTGGCGCTACACCGGGAGCGGCATCGACCTGACCCTGGACGCGCGGGGCCGACCGCTGCGCCTGGAGGCGTTGGCCGGCGGCTGGCGGGTCCGCGGCGGCGCGACCGTGGTGGACGGCGCCGCCGGCGTGGTGTGGCTGCGGACCGCGGCTGATCCGACCCTGGACGTGCCCGCGACCGAGGCCGAGGCCAAGGCCGCCGGCTTCACCGGCCGCTCACCGGCCTTCCTGATCGCCACCGCGACCCTGCTGAACCTGGCCCCCGGCGGCACCGCCCGGCTGCGCCTGATCGCGCTGACCGAACCGGTGCTGGCCGCACACACCGTGGACCAGGCCTGGACGCTGGCGGCGGTGGAGACCCACGACGGCCTGATCGTCGAACGCTACGAGGTGGACGACCTGTCCACCGGCGACCGCGCGATCGTGCACCTGAGCGGCGACGTGGTCCTCGCCGCCCCCGGCATCGAACTGGAAACCCTCGACACACCGCCGAACCGAAGGATCACGACGGCGGGGTGAAGCCGGGATCCTTGGGACGGGCGGGCTCGGCCGATTCGGTGGGGTGGGCCGGTTCGGCCCGTTCGGCCCGTTCGGCCGGTTCGGTGGGCTGGGCAGGCCGTGCGGGCTCGGTGGGGGAAGCGGGCGGGGACGGCAGCGGAGTGGCGGCGGACTGGGGCGCGGGCGGGGGAGGCGGTACCCGGGTCGGTGCCGGTGGCGATGCCGGGGTCTGCGCCGGCCCCGATCCCCATCCGGGAACCGATCCCGAAGCCGCTCCCGGAGCCGATCCCCATCCCGGTGCCTGTCCCTGTCCCGGCGCAGCACCGGTGGGGACGTATCCACGTTGGGCGGCCGCGTACCGCTCCCAGTCCCGGCGCTGGCGCTCGGCGAGCACGGCGGCGAGAAAGACCACCGGATGCATTCCGGGTGGCGGCCCCATCCCGATCCGGTTCGCGGTGTCCACCATCAGCCGCTCGCCCAGGGACGCCTCTATCGCCGGATCGAGCTCACCGCGCCGCGACAGGTAGTGCCGAATCGCCAACGCGAGCTCGTCGGTCACCCCGGACAGCTCGATCCCGGTGGCCCACGCCGCGGCGGCCGGATGCAGCGGCAGCGGTAGCTGCCGAGCACCCGGGGTGCGCTCACGCACCACGAACGTCCCGGCCGCCATGTCCCCGAGGCGCCTGCCGTTCTTCGAGGCCAGCGACGAGAACACCGCGCCGCATCCGACCGTGGTCCAGAAATCCACGAAGAACCCGAGCAGCGCGCGTACCAGCGCGTGCCGGAACCGGATCGGCCCGCCGTCGTCGCGAACCACCCGAAGCCCGAGCGCGATCTTCCCGAGCGAGCGCCCGTGCGTCGCGGTCTCCCAGGCCACCGGCCAGCCGATCAGGACCAGTACCAGGATCGACAACGACAACGCCGCCACGAGCGCCTCGTCCGCCTCCGGAACCGCCAGCGACACCAGCCAGACCGTCAGCAACAACAGCGCGAACTGCGCGGCCAGGTCGATCACCATCGCGAGTGCCCGGCTGGGCAACCGCGCGGGGCGCAGGTCGAGCGCGACCGCTTCTCCCGTGACGAGCTCGGACACGTCCACCTCCAGTGTGTGCGTCGATGTCGCTCCCAGAGAGGATGCACCGTATGGATGTCGACGTGTTCGTCGCGGTACACCGCCACGAGTGGGAACGCCTGGAACAACTCACCCGCCGCCGACGGCGCTTGTCGGGACCCGAGGTGGACGAGCTGGTCACGCTGTACCGCCGCACGGCCACCCACCTGTCGACGATTCGCTCCGCCGCACCCGACCCGATGCTGGTCGGCCGACTCTCCACGCTGACCGCGCGGGCCCGCTCGGCGGTCACCGCGCCCCGCACGCCGGCCTGGCGGGACGCGATGCTCTTCCTGACCGTTCGATTCCCGGTCGCGGTCTATCGCAGTCGCCGGTGGTGGGGCGTGACGGCGATGGTGTTCCTGGCACTGGCCTCGATCATCGCCGCATGGGTCGCCCACGACCCGGCGGTACGCGACGCGGTGGCCGCGCCGGAGGACATCCGGGAGATGACCCGCCCGGGCGGCGACTTCGAGACCTACTACTCGAGCGCGCCCGCGAGTTCCTTCGCCGCGCAGGTGGCCACGAACAACGCGTGGGTGACGGCCGGCTGCCTGGCGCTGGGCATCCTGCTGGGCCTGCCGGTCCTGTTCATCGTCTTCAGCAACGCGATGAACGTCGGTGTCTCGGCCGGTCTGATGGCCGACGCGGGTCGGCTCGACGTGTTCTTCGGCCTCATCACGCCGCACGGCCTGCTCGAGCTCACCGCGGTGTTCATCGCGGCCGGCGTGGGCCTGCGCCTGGGGTGGACGGTGATCGACCCGGGCCCGCGCACCCGCGCCAAGGCGATCGCCGAGGAGGGCCGGATCGCACTGGGCATGGCCGTCGGACTGGCGCTGGTCCTGGTCGTATCCGGTGTCATCGAAGCCTTCGTGACCCCGTCCGGCCTACCGACCTGGGGCCGCATCGCGATCGGCGTGGCGGCGGAGTCGTTGTTCCTCGGGTACGTGCTGATCCTGGGTCGCCGCGCCGAATTCGCCGGAGAGCAGGGGGATGTGGCATCCTCGGACGTCGCGGACGAACTGCCGATGGTCGCCTGAAGAGGTGATCTTGACAGCCCACCGACCGCACACGTAGATTCGAAGGGTTGTCGCGAAGTTGTTCAACGGCGCGACAGTCTGGTAGTCTCTGCCAGAGCCGAGCGGGGCGTCCGTCAAGGATCGCACTCCTGCCGCAGCATCACCATCGAATTTCTCGATCATCGGTCGCGTTCATTCGCGACGGGTTCGGCTATTTGCTGTTCTTGTGCATGTGGTTTTGGAATTTCCAATCGGCCGGAGCACGGCGGAAACGGGTTACCGAATCTGCTAAGCTCGAAGAGCCGGAAGCCGGGGAAACGAAAGTTTCGAAGGCCGAAAGCAACGGACGAAAAGCGGGTCGGAAGATCTGCTAGAGTCCGGGAGGCGGAAAACGCGGAAACGCGGTGGACGCCGAAAGCGAGGAAA
>NZ_JBSFEO010000081.1:0-28179 GCF_053594475.1 Embleya sp. NPDC001921 | reverse complement strand
CGACTGCCGCCTCAAAGGCGACGGCGTCCACCACGCCATCCTCGGCATCGCCCGCCTGCACAACCTCACCCTCGCCGGATAACCCGGCCCCGAACTGCGGCCGACACACCCAAGATCACTTACGGGACAAGCCTTAGAGGGCATAGTCATTTTCATCCCTCGGGGAAGGCAGGGCCGTGCGTACCGAGGCCGGGGACGGGCCGCCGACCGGCGGCCCGTCCCCGCACCCCTTGAGAACACGCCGCAGCGCGGCGATCCGCGGGCAGCCGATGTTCCGTGCTGTTCGATTCGTTGATATCAGTGGACGATTCGCTCCACGATCCAGTCGACCAGTGGCTTGGTCACCTGGCTGTGCACGGTGTTCTCGCTGTCGCACTTGAATTCGTCGAGTGCGCTCTTCTCATTGGCCGCTTCGACCTTCTCGTACGGGTCGACGTCCCACTGGGCCGGGTCGTAGTCCAGCGCGACCGCACTCACGGAGGGGACGAAGCAGCTGAACTTGTAGGTTTCCGGGAGGTCGGCGCCGAGTGCGGCGGCGATCTTGCCGAAGGAGTCGAGGGTGCCGCCGGGGGCGCCGTCGAGGCCGGGAACGTGCGAGGTGAAGCCCCGTCGGACCTGGCCGACGGCCCGCATCTCACCGATCGGCTCGCGCGTCCCGCCGTCGGGCTGGAAGTTCGCCCGGGCGTAGACGATCAGTGGTACCTGCCGCTTGAACACCTCCGTGCCCGCCGGCAGGTCACGGCCGATGCCGTTGCCGGTGCCGTTGGCCACGCCCAGCTTGCGCGGACGTTGCGGGAACCGGCCGAGGTCTTCCAGCTCGGCCAGGAATTGCGTGCGCAATTCGCTGGAGGTGGCGACGGGGCCTTCGTATTTCGCGTCCGGGACCCATGCGTACAGCAGTTGTTGCGCGGCGGGGCTCCTGATCAGCTCGGCCTCCTTGACCTTGCCGGGCTTGGCCGGCAGCGACTCGAAGAAGTAGGCCATCTGCTGGAGGATCAGCGGGATCCAGGCGCCGTTGTGGGGGGAGTCCCAGGAGAGATAGGTCGCGGTCTGGTGGTCCTGGGACTGGTTCTCCATCTCGGCGAGGGCGTAGCGGGTGATGATGCCGCCCATGCTGACCCCGCCGACGATCAGCGGCTCATTGCCCTGCCTCTCCTGGATGACCTTGTTGATGGCGCTGATCACCACCCCGGCGTTGGCCTGGATGTAGGTGTGCCGCTCCTCGAAGCCGACCAGGACGACGTCGATGCCCGCGGTGAGGAGCTGGTCGAGGAAGCCCACGCTGCTGCCCGGGTAGGGTGCGTTGAAGTGGGCGAACAGCCCCGGAAGGTCACTGGGGCCGTAGTTGAAGCCGTCCGCGAAGATGAACGGCCGCTGCAACTCCTCGTGGCCGTGGGCGAGGTAGACTGCGGCTTCGCCGAGGGCCACCTCCCTCCGGTACGGTCGGGCGGACCGAAGCGGCCACGTGTGCTTCGGCTTCCGGTCGCCGTCGCGCGCCACGCCCATCGGGGTGCCGAACCAAGGGCCTTGCGGCAGGTTCCCGGCGAACTCCGCCACTTGGTCCGCCGAGGACTTCTCCTCGGTCTGCTTCCACGTCAGTTCGACGTCGATCCTGGCTTCCTGTGCCATGGGACAGCTACCACCTCTGCGTAGATGTTGTTCGCGGGGCCGCCACAGGCCATCGCGATCACGTGTGTGTGGGCGGTCGGTGCGCGGGATCTGTCGCACCTCCGACAGCGGATGAGATTCGCTGCCCGCCCTTACAGTGATCGAATGTAACTGAATTGTCACTGATTGTTCCGGAGGTTCGCGCGGAACATTCGCTGTGCTGCCCAGGCATCCTTCGGGATCCGGACGGCACGACGCGGCGGCCGTGGCCTTTCTGCGGTACGACCGTCGGCTCGGGCCGGATCAGCTCGACCTCGCCGGCCGGGATGCCATCCTCGCGGTGGCCTGCTCGGACCGGACGCGGGCGGCGTGTCGGTGGCCGGCGGTAGCGTCCGTCGGATGAGTATCGAAGCAACTCGCGCCGGTGGGGCCGAGGTCCGGATCAGCCTGTCCCCGGAGGCCGTGGAACGCGTACGGGCGCTGATCGGGCTCGGGCTCGCGGCGTCGCTCGAGGACTACGTGGCCGACTCCGTCCGCAACCGCCTCGCCGGATTCCAGGACTTCGCCGCAGGATCGACCGGCCGGCCCGACGGCGATCCGAGGGAATGGGTCGTGCCCGGCCGCAGCGCACAGTCGGCCCGCCTCCGCGAGGACGCGCCCATGTACAAGGCCCGGGAGAAGCAGTAGCCCTCGGCCCTGCCCGCGTGTGATCGGCCCCAGAACGCTGAATCGGGATGCCGCCGAGACAAGATCTGTCGGCGGCATCCCGATTCAACTGACGGCGGAGAGCGGTGGGGCGTGCCCGACCCGCGGTGGCGGTTGTACGTACAGCGGCACGGTGATGTCGGGGATGTCGTCGCGGCGGACGGCCTCGATCGCGGCGTGTTCGTAGTCCTCGCTGGACGCATAGCCGGCGATGAGCGGGTGCAGGCGTTTGGCGCCGCGGGCGCCGATGACGAGGTTGCGTTCGCGCAGGGTGCGCATGCTGGGGGAGACGGTGACCTGGCTGATCCCCAGGGCTGCGGCCATGTCGACCTGGCTCTCGAGGATCGACCCGCCGGGTTGCTGAACGGACTGGAGGCGGGCGAGGACGCGCATGGCCGCCGGGGGGAGGTCGAGGTCGGGCGGTATCGACCACAGCGCCGTCGACGAGTACAGCATCACGTCGTCCCCTTCTTCCTGCTCCTCGGCGCCGGCATCTCGGGGACGCAGACCTCGTCCGGGAACCCCGACGCCAACGCCAACGCCAGCGCCCGCGCATCCGCCAACGTGGCGTTCTGCGCGTTCCCGTTGCCCATGTAGGCGAGCAACGGATTCACCTGGTATACTCCGCGCTTCACCTTCCGCACCCAGTTCAGGGCGCTCAGGCCGGTGAGCTCGGTCGACACGGTCGAACGCGGGATGCCCAACGCGTCCGCGATGGCCTGCTGGTTCATCCCGACCAGCGACTCCTGCTGCCGTCCGATCGGTACAGCATGATCGCGCACCGCCGCAGCGAGACGACGCTCGCGGCCACGGATTTCGCCAGGACGTTCGCGAGATAGTCGTTGCTGACCAACGAGAAGCCCTCGTCGCCCAGCATGTGGTGCGGGGACCGGTAGTGCAGGTCGACCGAGACGCGGGCCACCGAGCGGGGACCCGGGGGGCCTTCGTGACGATCGCCTCGGTGATTGCCTGACCCAGGCTCACCCGCCGCGGCGGCTGACCGGAGCCCGGCGACGGGGACGGATCCGTCCGCGACGTCGACGGTGATACGGGGATCGGGCGTGCGGGCTGGTACTCCAGCAGCACTTCGGTATATCCGCAGCTCAGAGCCCTTACTCGACCCTTGATTGTACTCGTTTCGGCTCTGGCCTTGGGGGTCGGTCGCGTTTTCCGGGCCGTGATTCGTGACGTACTCCCGCGTCCCGCGTTGGTCTGGGCATGACGGGGATCGAGGTTGTCGAGCCGTGGTCGGCCGAGTTGGAGTCGTTGCTCTCGCGGGTGGGGCATCGTTTCGGTCGTCGGGAGCCGCGGATGCGGATGCGGGACTACGTTCGGGGGTCTGTTGGGGCCGGTCGGGCGCAAGAACGGGTGGCAGCTCGCCGAGTACGCGGGCCACGTGACGCCCGACGGGATCCAACGATTGTTGGCGTCGGCGTCGTGGGACCCGGACGAACTCCGTGACGACATCGGGGAGTTCGTCGCGGAACGGCTCGGCGCGCCGGACGGAGTCCTGATCGTCGACGACACCGGCTTCGTCAAGAAGGGCGTCACGTCCGCCGGCGTCGGACGGCAGTACACCGGCACGTCGGGAAAGATCGACAATTGTCAGATCGGCGTGTTCGCCGCATACGCCTCCCGTCGAGGGCGGGCGCTGGTCGACCGCGAGCTCCATCCGCCGAAGTCGTGGACGGGCGACCGGGAGCGGTGCGAGGCGGCGCGGATCCCCGCGGGGCGGGCCTTCGCGACCAAGCCCGAGATCGCCCGCGTCATGATCGCGCGGACGCTGGAGGCCGGGATGCCGGTCGGGTGGGTCGCGGCCGACGAGGCGTTCGGGCAGGACTTCAGGTTCCGGCGCGCGTGCGAGGAACACCGTGTCGGCTATGTGGTGGCGGTGCCGAAGTCGCAGCACGTCCTGTCGATGACCGCGTTCTGGCGGATCGACGCCCTGATCGGCCACGCGCCATCCGAGGCGTGGACACGGATGTCGTGCGGCGACGGCGCGAAAGGCCCGCGAATGTACGACTGGGTCTGCACGAGACAGCCCGCGGTCCACGACTTCGGGGACGAGGAACTCTCCCGTGGACGCCGGGTGTTGGCCCGCCGCAGCCTGAGCGATCCCACGGAGATCGCGTATTTCCTCGCAGCCGGACCCGACGGCACGCCGCTCGCGGAACTCGTGCGCGTCGCGGGTGCCCGGTGGGCGATCGAGGAGTCGTTCCAGGCGGCGAAGAACGAGTGCGGCCCGGACGAGTACGAGGTCCGCCGCTACCCGGGCTGGTACCGGCACATCACATTGTCGATGCTCGCCCACGCGTTCCTCGCCGCCCTCGCGGCCGACGCGGCGGAAAAGGGGGAACCGACCCCATCCAACCCGATGTTGTCCCGTTCACCGTGGCGGAGATCCGGCGACTCCTGGCAACTCTGAACCCGCCCCCGACCCACCGTCAGCCCCGCCACATCCTCCACTGGTCCACCTGGCGCAGGCGCCGCCAGGCCGTCGCCCGCCGCTGCCACTACCAACGCAGGATCTGCCGATATTCAGCGACCACCGAGGCATCCCAGATAGACTGGAAACGGGCTTGGCGTGGCCACTGACCTGCGGATATAGCGAAGTGCTGCTGGAGTACTAGACAGCGAACAGGACCGGCCCGAAGCCGAGTTGCACCTCGGCCGCAGCCTCCGAACCCGGCCGCGCCAGGATTCGCCACCCCCGAACGAGGTAAATCGTTCGGGGGAATTTCGTTCTCAGGCCGTGGCCGAAAGCCAAACCCGCCCCGGGGACATCCTCGTCCCCGACACCGAACCCCCCGACCGCTCCCACGACAACGCCTTCGCCGACACCTCACTGCGCCGCATCGCCGCGCGAGTGCCGTCCGACCTGGCCCTGACCGCACGCCTGGCCTGGCACATCGACCCCCGCACCCTGCTCGTGATGACCGCAGCCCAACTCGGGGCCGCCGCCGCGACCGCGTTCGGACTCCTGGCCACCGCCGACGTCCTCACCCCCCTGCTCGCCCTCAACGACCGCGCCTGGGAAACCACCGTCCGCGCCGCCGCACCCGCCCTGACGCTCCTGGTCGCCGCCGCGAGCGTGCGCGCGATCCTGCAGGCCGTCATCTCCGCCGCCTCCGCCCGCCTGGGCCCACGCGTCGACAGCCACGCCGCCGCCCGACTCCTGGACACCGTCACCCGCGCCGACCTCATCGCCTACGACGACCCCACCTGGGCCGACGCCAAACGCGCCGCCGAAGACGGCGCCGACCGCGGACACCGCCTCCTCGAAGCCGCCATGCACACCAGCGCCGCCGCCCTCCAAGTCGTCGCCGCCGCCGGCGTCCTGGCCACCCTGCACCCGATCCTGCTGCCGCTGCTCCTGCTCGCCGTCCTGCCACACGCCGCGGCCGGCGTGGTCGCCGCCCGCATCCAACACCGCAGCGCCCGCAAACTCCTGGCCGACCGCCGCTGGCGCTACGTCCTGATGGGCGACCTCACCTACAAGGACTCCGCCCCCGAAGTGCGCGTGCACCGCATGCGCGGCTACCTCCTCGACCGCTACCGCAAGGTCTCCGACCGCATCGAACACGAAGCCGCCCGCGCCGGCCGCTCCACCGCACTCGTCCGCCTCGCAGGCCAGGCCGTCGCGGGACTCGGCACCGGAGCCGTCTACGCCACCCTCATCTACCTCACCGCCCGAGGCACCCTGCCCGCCGCCACCGCAGCCGGCGCCGCAGTCGCCATCCGCACCGCCACCATGGCCCTCACCGACGCCGTCCACGCCTGCGGCGAACTCTTCGAACACGGCCTGTACGTCGGCGACTGGGCCCGCTTCACCGCCGGCACCGACGCCGCCGTCCGCGGGGCCGGGCAACTCCCGGCCGAGTGGACGGCCGTGCACCTGGACGACGTCACGTTCACCTACCCGGTCGCGAAACGCCCCGCCCTCGACCGCGTCACGCTGACCCTGCGACGCGGGGAAACGATCGCGTTCGTCGGTGAGAACGGCTCCGGCAAGACCACCCTCGCCCGCGTCATCGCAGGCCTGTACATCCCCCAGACGGGACGGGTGCGCTGGACGAGCGAGCACGCCGACCTGGACCTCACCGACGCCGACCCCGAGAGCCTGTGGGAACACGTCACCCTCGTCCCTCAGGACGCCTACGACTGGCCGTTCCTGGTCCGCGACACCATCGCCCTGGGCATCCCCCACCAGCGCGGCGACGACGCGATCCACGACGCCGCCCGCGCGTCCGGCGCCGACGCCGTCATCGCCGCACTGCCGCACGGGCTCGACACCAGCCTCGCCCGCTCCTGGTGGGGCGGCCACGACCTCTCCGGCGGCCAATGGCAACGCCTGGCAATTGCGCGAGCGTTCCACCGGGACACGGCACTGTTGATCATGGACGAGCCGACCTCCGCGCTCGACGCCCGCGCCGAACACACCGTCTTCCGCTCCCTGTTGAACCTGGCCCCCGACCGCAGCACCGTGTTCATCACCCACCGCCTCGCCAACGCCCGCGTCGCCGACCGCATCCTCGCCATGCACCACGGCCGCATCGTCCAGGACGGCACCTTCGAGGAACTCGTACACCAGGAAGGCGAACTCTTCGAAGAGCTGTACAGGCTGCAGACCACGTGAGGTCGTGCGCGGCGCAGAGGTTGCGCAGGGCGTGCCCTGACCGTTCAGTGATGGAACGCGTAGAGGTACAACCCCAGGCCGCCGCCGACCGCCAGGTGACGGCCGTCCGGTGTCCACGCGCAGGCGAAGAGCGATGCGTTGGCGCGTGCCAGGGCCACTGCCTGTCCGGTTCGAGGGTCCCAGATCCGCACTTCGCGGTCGTCGCCGGCGGTGGCGAGCCAGGTCCCGTCCGGGGAGATGGTCAGCGCGCGCACCTGGCCGGTGTGTCCGGTGAAGGTGAAGATGCAGGTGCCGGTGGCCCGGTTCCAGATCCGCACTTCACCCTGGTCGTCGGCGGTGGCGAGCCACGTTCCGTCCGAGGAGATCGCCACGGCGGATACCTGGCCGGTGTGTCCGGTGAGGGTGGCGGTGCACGCGCGGGTGATCCATTTCCAGATCCGCACCGTGTGGTCGTCGCCGGCGACGGCGAGCCAGCCGTCCTGGGACATCGCCGCCGCGGACACCCGGCCGGTGTGCCCGTGCAGGTTCGAGATCACGGTGCCGGTGGCCCGGTCCCGGATCCGCACCGTGGCGTCGTCGTCGGCGGTGGCGAGCCAGGTCCCGTCCCGGGAGATCGCCACCGTGCGCATCCAGGGGGAGGGTCCGATGAGGGTGGTGCTGGTGCCGGTGGCCCGGTTCCAGATCCGCACCGTCCTGTCGTCGCCGGCGGAGACGAGCCAGGTCCCGTCCCGGGAGATCGCCACCCCGTGCACCGGTCCGGTGTGTCCGGTGAGGGTGGTGGTGCAGGTGCCGGTGGCTCGGTCCCAGATCCGCACCGTGCCGTCGTCGCTCGCGGACGCGAGCCAGGTCCCGTCCCGGGAGATTGCCACCGCCCGCGCCGAGATGGGGGCGGCCGACAGCGTCGCTGCGGTCGGCTCCCAGATCCGTACCGTGCGGTCGTCGCCGGCGGTGGCGAGCCACGTTCCGTCCGGGGAGATCGCCACCGCCTGCACCGCATCGGTGTGTCCGGTGAGGGCGCCGGTGCTGGTGCCGGTGGCCCGGTCCCAGATCCGCACCATGTGGTGGAAACCGGTGGTGGCGAGCCAGGTACCGTCCTGTGCGATCGCCACCCCGATCATCCAGCCGGTGTGTTCGGTGAGGGTGGTGGTGCAGGTGCCGGTGGCCCGGTCCCAGATCCGCACCGTCCGGTCGAGACTGGTGGTGGCGAGCCAGGTTCCGTCCCGGGAGATCGCCACCGCGAGTACCCAGTTGGTGTGTCCGGTGAGGGTGGCGGTGCAATTGCCGGTGGTTCGGTCCCAGATCCGCACCGTGCCGTCGTCGCCGGCGGATGCGAGCCAGGTCCCGTCCGGGGAGATCGCCACCGCCTGCACCGCATCGGTGTGTCCGTTGAGGATCGCCGTGTACCTGGCGGTGGCCCGACTCCAGAGCCCCACCGCCCGGCCGCCGGTGGTGGCGAGCCAGGTTCCGTCCCGGGAGATCGCGACCGCGTTCACCGGTCCGACGTGTCCGACGAGGATGGCGGTGCATGTGCCGGTGGCCCGGTCCCAGATCCGCACCACACGGTCCCTGCCGGCGGTGGCGAGCCAGGTACCGTCCTGCGCGATCGCGACCGCGTTCACTGGTCCGGTGTGTTCGGTGAGGGTGGCGGTGCATGTGCCGGTGGTTCGGTCCCAGATCCGCACCGTGCCGTCGTCGCCGGCGGAGACGAGCCAGGTCCCGTCCGGGGAGATCGCCACCGCGTTCACCGCGTAGGTGTGTCCGGTGAGGACGCGTTCCAGGGCGGGCGAGGGATGGTCGGGTATCGCCCAGGCGTTGACCAGCCGCGGGCCGGTCAACTGGTGTTGGCGAGCGGTGACCTGGTCGCGCCAGTCGGGGAGGTCCTGCAGTCGGCTGTGGAGAACGGCGGGCAGGGCGTGGGGTGGGTCGGTGGGGGCGAGGAGGTGGGTGGCGCGGGCCAGGTCGCGGGCGAGGCGGGTGGCGCGGGGGCGGGGGATGCGGGTCAGGTCGAGCCAGGGAGCGGTGGGGCCGTGTCGGTCCAGGCGGGTTTCGATCCAGCGGATGTCCCCGGCGAGGGCTTCGGCGTCCGCGGCGCGCCCGGCGCCGATCATGTGGGCGATGAGATGCTCTGCCAGGTAGCCGTCGGGCAGATCCCACCACGCGGACGCCGGCGCGGGAGTGGACGCCGCGAGCGGCGTTGCGGGCGGCAGCGACGCGGCGGCGACGTCGACGAGGACGCCGTGCAGTGTCGCCAGGTGTGCGGGGCCCAGGACGTCCAGGCGCAGGTGGTCGCGGACGACGTCGTGCAGGGTGATGGTGCCGCCGGCGGCGCGATCGAGGGTGGACAGCAGGCTCAGGGAGTTCAGTTCGCGGATCAGGGCGCGTGATTGGGTCGGGGTGTGCCCTGCGGTGGCCTGCCACAGCGCGGTGATCAGGGGGACGGGGACGGCTTCGTCCTCGGCGAACACCCCGAGTTCGGCGAAGCGTTGCGGTCCGCCGGGTCGCAGTAGTCGGATCGCCGCCTCCAGGCTGGTGCGGGCGGCCTGGGAACGTTGGTCGGGGTCGCCCATGTCCAGGAGCGCGCTGGTGTGGGGGTCGTCACCGGCCGTGGGTCCGCCGGCGCGCAGCCTGGCCAGGACGTCGGCGGCCGCGGTCGCGGTGTCCTGGCCGACGGTGGTCTCGGCGGCGATGAGCCGGTTGACGATGCGCAGCAGCAGCGGCCACCGGCCGGTGACCCGCAACAGCCCCTCCGCGGTGTCCGCGGGGAGGTCGGACAGCGTCGAGACACCGGGCAGATCGCGGGTCAGGACATGCCCGGCCTGCTCGACGGACATCTCGTCGACCGGGACGGGGGTGGCACCGTGGCCGGTGAGGATGTCGGGGACGCGGGTGGTGACCAGGCGTACGCAGCGCCGGCCGCCCAGCAGGAACGGCGCCAACTGTTCGCGGGTCCACACGTCGTCCAACACCAACAGGGTCCGCGGACGTCGGTCGAGCAACCGTCCCAGATGCGCGCCCGCCAACTGCGGGTCGTCGAACGGGGTGGTGTCCCCGATGATCAACCGTGTCGCGTCGGCGACCTTGGCCGCGATCGCCGCCCGCCCGCGCACGTCCCGCCCGATCGTCACGGTGTAGACGCGGCCGCGGAACCTGCGCCGCACCCTGCGGTCCGCGCACACCACCCGCGCCAGCGTCGTCTTCCCGAAACCGCCCGCCCCGTGCAGGCTCGTCGTGATCCCCACCGTTCCGCGGCCGCCGGCGCGTACGGCGGCGATCACCGCGGAGGCCTGTTCGCGGTCCACCCACCAGTCCTCGACGGGCAAGGGTGCCGGCGGCGGAGGATCCCCCGCGTCGGTGCCCGGGCGCTGCACCAGCATCGTGGCCACCGCCAACACGACACCGACCACCACCGACGCGGCCAGCACCCACCACGCGTGCACCCGCACCCAGTCCACCGGCCACGGCCACCGCGCATCCCCTGCCGCCGCCTCGCCCGCCAGACCCGCCACCGCCGCGGTCAACCCCGCGACGACGACCAAGGCCCCGGCCACCACCACCCGCGTCTGCGCCACGAGCCACCCCCGCCCGCGAGGCTACCCACGCACCACCACTATCGCCGCCACTTCCGCCGACTGCCCCGTCCCGCTCGGCGCGCCGGGGCCGGAAGTCGCGGCGGCGGGAGGCCGCAAGCGTGAGTGGCGGTCAGTTCGACGTGTCGTCGTTCAAGGCGGGCGCGAGCAGCGTCGCGAATTCCTCCGGGGTGATGATCTCGATGTTCAGGGCTTCGGCCTTGGTGCGTTTGGAGCCGGCCTTGTCCCCGGCGACGACGAGGGTGGTTTTCGCGGAGACGCTCGACACGGCGCGGCCTCCGGCGCGTTCGATCAACTCGTTCATTTCGTTGCGGGACAGCGCTTCGAGCACGCCGGTCATGGCCCCGGTCGCGACGACGGCCTGGCCGGCCAACGGCTGCGGGCCCGTGGGCAGCTCCCCGCTCGCACCGTCGGCGGCGTCCGTGTCGGCCGCGCCGCTGGGGTGGCGCCGGATTCGGTGGCGTTGACGCAGCGGCGACGAGTTTGTCCATCACCTCCGCCAGGTCGGCGAGTTCGGCGACCATGACGGGGGCTTTGCCATCGCCGATGCCCTCGACCCGTGCCATCTCGACGACGTCGGCGGCCCGGACGGCGTCCAGGGTGGCGAAGTGGCGGGCAATCCGGCGGGACATCGAACGCCCTGTGCGGCGGATCCCCAGCGCGCACAGCACCCGGCTCAACGGCCGAGACTTGGCGTCCTCGATCCCGGCGAGGAGTTTGTCCGCGCTCTTGTCGCCCATGCGATCCAGCGCCAGGATCTGGTCGCGGGTCAGGGTGAACAGGTCGGCCACGTCCGCGACGGCGCCGGTGTCGACGAGTTGGGTGACCAATCGGCCGCCGATGCCCTCGATGTTGAGCTGGTCGCGGCCCACCGCGTACAGGATCCGGGCGTGCAGCCCGCACGCCCGGACACCCGCGATCATGTCGGTGGCGATCGATAGCGTGCCGACGCCACCGGAGACCTCGCTTCCCCGCCGGGGCGGGCGCTTCCCGGCGTCCGACGTCGTGGGGCCCGGCGTGCTCCCCGACAGCCGGCCCTGCGTTCGGCGCCACGGCCTCGGGCGGGGGCTGCGGACGTGGCCGGGACGAGCCTTGGGGACGGGTGCGGATGGACGACGATTTCGACGTCGAGGCGTTGCACGAGGCCTGGGCCGATTCGTTGCGGGAGGCGTGGATCGGTGAGACGTCGCCGGAGGTCCGGTTGCCGGAGGTCTGGTCGGAGGAGTGGCGCGGGACCGAGCGGGATGTGCGCACCGTGGTGGCGCGGATGCCGGTGGAGGTGTGGGACGGTTTCGTGTACGACCGGGTGCCGTGGGGCCGGTTCTCCCACGCCTACGGCTCGGGCGAGGACGTCCCCGAGGACCTGGAGGGGATGCGTTGTGCCGACGCCGTGACGGCGGAGCGGTCGCTCGGGTCGTTGTGGGGCTCGATCTGTCATCAGGGCTCGCGGGGTTCGGTGGCGCCGCCGGCGGTGCCGTTCCTGTTGCGGATCGCCGCGGACCGCCGCGCGCATCCCCGGGTGGGCGCGCTGCTCCTGGTCGCGATGGTGGCGCGCTGTGATTGTCAGGAGGATTCCCGCGCCGATCTGTTGCGGGTGGCCGATTCCGACGGCGACCACGCGCACTTCGATGTGGGCGGCTACTTCCAGAACTGGACCGTGGAGGCGGCGCGCGACGCGATCACCGCGGACGCGCACATCCCGATCGCGCTCCTTCACGACCCGGACCCCGACGTCCGGGAGGCGGCCGCGTACGTCCTGGCCGCGGCCTCGGGCCGGGCCGGGGAGATCTCCGCCGCCCTGCACGACCGCTTCCGGATCGAGGACCACACGCGCGTACGCGCGAGCCTGGTCCTGGCGATCGCGCAGGTGGCCCGGGAACACCGACACGAGGGCGCCGCCGCCTTCACCCGCGCCCTGTGGTCGGACCCCGCGCTCCCGGCCGAGGTCCGGGTGGGCGCCGCCCTGGGGTGGCTGTGTCTGGTCGAGGATCTTGTGCCCGATGCCCTGCGTGCCGTCCTCGCCGCGTGCGCAACCCCCGAACTCGACCGTGCGATGGCCTCGGTGCCGTGGCTGCGCCGGGTCGATCACGACGGCGCCGGATCGACCCACATCCTGCGGCAGTTGCTCGATCCGGACCCGTTCCGACGCTCGGTGGCCGACGGCCGCCTCTGGGCGGAGGCCGAGGGCTGCGCCGACGACCCGCCCTTTTGACGGCTCGGTGGCGGCCGCGGCGATCGGACGCTTCGCGGGCGGTCCGCGTCGGTGTCTCGGCATTGCGGGAGGCCGGGAAGGAGCGGAATGCCTTGCCTCGTCTACTCGCCGGGTGGTTCGGCAACGGCGCCGCCGTCGCGGTGATGGGTCCGGTGTCGGGGATCGGTTGTGGTGGTGAGGTGTCGACGGGTGGGGGTTCGGAGAGTCCTTTGCGCAGTCCGGCCGCGAGGAGGGGGCCGTGTACGACCGTGTCGTGGGGGAGTTCGAGGCCGAACACGGCGTCGGCACGTGAGTTTCGCTCACCAGGCACCCGGTCCTTCGCACTGTTCAACCCCGACCCTACGGTTCGCAACCCGTTCACCACAGGCGATGATTCACCGATGTTGAACGTCACCGGGTCGGACGGCGCCGAAAGCGCGGCTCTCTTGCTGACCACGATGCACCGGCTGCACAAGCAACTGAATGACTTCGCCTCTCGGCTCTACGCCGCCTACGACTTCGGGGACGGGTCCGGGTTGGTGCCCGCCATCTCGATCGAAATGCACCCCGCGGGACCTGAACTGCGGCTCCGCCACCGCTTCGGCTTCTTCGCGGAGGGCGACTCGGATGTCAGTGAGCTGCGGTTCTCCGCAGGTGCGACCATCACCTCGGCCGGGAGCATCGTTGAAGCCATGGTGGATGTCGACCTCGAACGACCCCGGGGAGAGTTCGACTTCGGTGTCCACACTCTCTATTTCGAGCGGATCGATCAACTTTCCCTCATGGACGCCCTGAGCCACTTGGAGGAGCAGGTCACGACGCTCTGCACAATGGGCGATGTCCCAAGCCGTCTGGGGTTCGATACGCTTTGATCGCGGTTGGCCGGGTCTGCGGCTTCCTGCCGTCGCGGATTGCGGATACGTTGCGCGTCGGCTTCCTCGCCGGGTCATGTCCGCTGAACGATGACGGCTCCACGGCAGCGATCGGGGACTACGCGGGCCAGGCAGCGAAAGCCAACCTGCTCGGTCCGTGCACGAGTGGTGGCGAGACGATAGGAGTCGGTTCCGGCCTCGATGATGTTGCCGCTGGGTATCCGGGAGCCTTGGCTCGCCGTCGGATGCGACGCGTTTCTCGAATGCGGGGGCGATGAAAGGGCCGGCGCAGGGCGGGCATTGCGCCGTTCCGAAGAGGTACGGCAATTCGCGGGCGAGCGAGGTCTGCCCGTCGCGGGTGGCGATCGAGTGCAGGCGTGCGCCCGGTGGGGACAGCTCGCCTGCCGCGGCCGGCCGCAGCGGGCGGCGAACGCCGGCCATCGCGGGTCGCCGCGTTTGCCCTCGGTGGCGGGCAGTTCGTACGCCCTCCTTTGTTCGTCGGTGAGCAGCACCCGCTCCACGCGCGCCCAACACCCCGTCCGCGCCACCCAGTCCCGCTCGACGTCCTCGCCCGAGCAGTCGAAATCACCGATGTTTCTCCGGGGTGCCGCGAGCGTGCGGTTCGAATCCACGCAGCTCAGAACTCTGCGAACGGTCCACGCCAAGGACTGCGCGCGTCCGCCACCCCGACCAGCACCGTCCGGACCCGGGTCCTGTTCGGCGATCACAGCGGCAGCCGGTCCGCGACCGCTTGGGCCCAGCGACGGTATCCGGGGGCGGCGGGATGGAAGCCGTCGCGGGCGAAGAACTCGGGGCCGACCGGGATGTCGTCGGAGCGGACCCAGGTCGCGTGCGGTCGCTCGGCGCATATCCGGCGGGAGACTTCGTCGAGGGCGCCGGCGCGCCGGGTGAGGTGGCGGGCCAGGGTGTTGGGGAGGGACGGGAAGGTGTTGAAGGGCGGGATGCCCGTGACCGCGACCCGTTCCGCGCGCTTGCAGAGGTCGTCCACGATGGCTGTGAGGTCTTCCCGCCAATCGGTCGGTGAGCGCCTTGCGAGCACGTCGTTGACGCCGGCGAGGAGGACGGCGACGTGCAGGCCGTCCCCGAGCTCCGGTACGACCCGGTGGCGGATGCGCCGGGCGGTCGCGCCGTACTGCCCGACCACTTCCCACTCGACGAACGAGTCTGTCCGGGCGGCGAGTTCGCGGGCGAACGCGCCGGGAAAGCCGTCGTCGTGGGTCTCCACGCCGTAGCCCGCCGCGGTGGACTCGCCGACGACGGCTACCCGTAGCGGATTGCGATGCTCGGCTCCCGCGCTTCCCGTGACGGCGCCTGCGGGGGGAGGCAGGTACTCGGCCCGGGCACGCACCCACAGTGCTTGGGCCGCAATGACGGGAAGCAGCACGGGGTTCATCGCGCTGCCTTCTTGTCCGGCCCGGAGTTCACGGCCGTCCCTGTGTCGGGCACCGGCGTCGCAGCGCTCCCCTCCGCGCGCAGCGCTTCGATGGCTCCCTGGCTGCCCTCGGTCAGATCCGCGCCCACCGCCTGCAGCGTCATGACCAGCGCGCCCCTCGCGAGGAACTGCGCCAGGTCCTCCGGCCTTGCTTCGGTGGCCCGTTCGACTTCCTCCAACGTGCGGGCGAGGAATGTCCGGCACCGTGCCGCGATCGTTTCGTCGGCGCGTGCCGCGGCGCACGACTGCATCCACAGCCCGCTGAGGACGCCGTCGGCGATGAGGTCGCGGAAGCGGGCGCCCATCATCTCGAAGGGCTCGTCCGGAGCGGCCGCCGCCGTCTGCCGGAACACCGCAAGAACGCGGGCCTCCATCTCGTCCATGCAGGCCAGGAAGAACGCTCGTTTACTTCCGAACAGCCGGAACACGTACGGCTGCGACACGCCGATCTCGTCCGCGATCCGCTGTACCGCCGTCGTCGTCAACCCGTTGTCGGCGAACACTCGCATGCCTGCCTCGATGGCCTCGACGCGTCGTTGTGCTGCCGTGCTGCGCGTTCCCATGACGACATCTTGACAGAAGTAACTACTTACTTACAACATCATCCCGTGATCATCTCCGGCCCCGCCAATGGAGCTGGAACGTCGGCATCTCGTCACGGCAGCACTGTGCAGAGTGATCTGCCTCGCACGCTGTCACAACGATCGATGATGCGTCCTCTTATTGCCGAACCCCTGAAACGAAGGAGACACCATGGCTGGGAACACCGATGTAGTTGTGATCGGCGGCGGGTACGCCGGAGTGATGGCGGCCAATCGCCTGACACAGTGCGACGACGTGAGAGTGACGCTGATCAACCCGCGCCGGACCTTTGTCGAGCGGATCCGTCTGCACCAGATGGTGGGCGGGTCCGACGACGCGGTCGTCGAGTACCGGGAGGTCCTGGGCGAGCGCGTCCGGCTGGTGGTCGACACCGTAGCCCGGATCGACCCGGCCGGGCGCAGCGTGACGCTGGCGGCCGCCGGCACGGTCGGCTACGACTACCTGGTCTATGCGGTGGGCAGTGGCAGCGCCGACCCGCAGGTGCCCGGGGCGGCGGAGTTTGCCCATCCGATTGCCACCTTCGAGGAGGCGGGGCGGCTGCGGCCGGTTCTCGATGCCGCGCCCGCGACGGCTGCGGTGACGGTGGTCGGTGCCGGTCCGACCGGCATCGAGACCGCCGCCGAGCTGGCGGAGGCGGGCCGGGCCGTGACCCTGGTGTGCGGTGGGGTGCTCGGCCCGTACCTGCACGCCCGGGGTCGGCGCTCTGTGACCGGGCGGCTGGCCAAGCTCGGTGTGACCGTGCTGGAGGGCCCCGACGCGAAAGTGACGGCGGTGACCCGTGATGGCGTGCGGCTCAGCGGCGGCCGCGAGCTGCCGAGTGCGGTGACCATCTGGACCGCCGGCTTCGGGGTGCCGGACCTGGCCGTGCGCAGCGGGCTGAGCACCGACGCCCTGGGGCGCCTGCTCACGGACGAGACGTTGACCAGCGTGGACGACGGGCGCATCGTCGCGGCCGGGGATTCGGCGGCGCCGTCGGACCTGCCGTTCCGGATGAGCTGCCAGGCCGCGATTCCGCTGGGTGCGCAGGCTGCCGACACGGTGCTCAGCCGGATCGCGGGTGAGCAACCCGCGCCGATCAGCCTGGGGTTCGCCGGCCAGTGCATCAGCCTGGGCCGACGCGCCGGCATCTTCCAGTTCGCCGACAAGGACGACACCGCGAAGAAGCTCCACCTCGGCGGACGCCCCGGCGCCAAGCTCAAGGAGTTCGTGTGCAAGATCACCGTCAAGCACCTGGCCGCCGAGGCAGCCAAGCCCGGCTCGCAAACCTGGGCGAAGGATGACAAGCGCCGGCAACTACTGCAGGCCAAGCGCGGCGAGGCGTCGGCCACCGCTGGACGGACAGACCCAGCCAACACCCAAACGCAACGGGGTTGAGGCTTTGGCTTCGTCAGGGATCCTGGTGTTCAGCGGCCTGTGATCGCTTGTGCTCGCCTGCAGGGTCCCTCACTATCCGGTTCAGTTGGGCCATGACGCTTCGACAGCCGGCCCAGCAGCTCGGTGATCGCGTCGGCCGTCATCGGGGCGCCGAGCGGAGCGGCGAACAGGCTCACCGGCACGAAGTCGCCCGCCAGGCCGTGCGGCAGCCCCATCCGCTCCATCACGTACTGGTCGTAAGCCTGCACTGCCAGATGGTCGACCGGCTTCCACCGCCCCGGCGCCACGTCGGACCGCCGCTTCGCCCACGCCCCGTTCGCGTTGTCGCGGCGCAGGGTGTGCAGGTGGGGGCCCCGGTCGGTGGCCCGCTCGCCCTTCTTGCGCGGGGCCTTCACCCGGTGCCTGGGCCGCATCCGGTAGCCGGTGGTCCCCTCCCCTCGGGCCTCCGCCGGCAACTCCCCGTCCTCGGCGACCTCGTAAAGCTGGGCCATCACGGCCGACGTCGCCGCCGCGTACCCGGAACGCACCGCCGGACTTCCCCGATGACCCACACGGTCCAGGCACACACGCCCGCCGCGACTCCTCGCAGACCCGTTCCTGCACACCCGCCCATCGCCCGCCGAACCACCAGGGTTGCTGTCCGTAAAACGACCTGTGCGCAGAGCGACCGTCGTGGAAGGCTTGCTGCGGTCCGTGCGGTTCCGTCTCCGAAAGGTTGCCTGTGGCTGCGAATGTGCTTACTGCGGAAGAACGTCTGACGCGGCTGCGGGAGCGGTTGCGGGGTGAGTCCAAGCCGTCCGAGGGGCGGGTGGAGTCCTCGAAGGGAGCGCGGCTGCTGTACGGGGTGGCGTTGCACGGCGCGGCTCGTCTGGCGGCGGGTCTGGAGCCGACGGATCTGGAGGCCGTCCTGGTCGAGACGCTGCGGGGGGTGCTGGCGGAGGAGGAGGTGCGCGACTTCGGCCGGGTCTACACCGAGGAGCGGGAGGGACGTTCGCGTCTGTTCCCGGAGTCTCTGGCCGCGCTGTCGGTCGAGGAGGGGTACGCGGAGGAGGATCTGGCGCGGGACCTGCCCCTGCTGGCGGCGGAGATCGCGGCGCAGGCGAACGTGAGGGTCGTCGACCTGGAGGCCGCCGAGGGCGCGAACGTGCCGGGGGCGCGTACCGACGAGGAGTTCCAGCAGGGAGCCGTCGCCCACGGCTGCGGGGCGGTGGTGACGACCGCGTCCGGCGAGCCGCCGGCCGCCGCGGGCGCGCCGCCGATCCTGCTGCGGATGAACCTCACGAAGTTCTGGTGCTACCGGGAATCGAACGAGTGGAGCGGGTCGGACGAGATCTTCTGGGCCTCGTGCGCCGCCGCCGACGCGGGGACGAAGCAGACCAGGCTCACCCGCACGTACGGGGACGTCGACAAGGGGGAGACCCATTACCTGGACGTGGGCACCGCCGCGTTCGAGGGAACGGTCGGCAACGCACTGATCGTCCACATCGAGTGCTGGGAGAAGGACCAGGGCAGGCATCTGCGGACGACTGGGTCGCCGGACACGTCTTCACCTACGACCGCGCGGCCCTGCAGCGCCTGTCCGGCGCCGAGTTCAAGATCGGCTCCTTCATCGGCGAGATCGTGGCAGCGGACGGAGGGCACGAACTCTACGGCCGGATCGACGCGATCAAGGCAGGCCCCCTGGAGTACGCGGTGCGCACCAACACCACCTGGGGAACACCGGCGACCCTGCCGTTCCGGACCATCACCAACCCCGCTCTGGCCGTGCACAACGGCCGGCTCTACCTCGCCTATGTGCGCCCCGAGGACCAGGCGGTGATGTGGGCGAGCATGGACGCGGGCGGAACGTGGACCCAGCCCGCGCCCATCCATGGTGACCAGAGCTGGTACGGTCCCGCGCTGACCTCGGCGGGCGGCACACTGCACTACGCCGTCACCGGCAAGGACAGCAGCGTGTACACCCGCACCTACACCCCGCAGGGCTGGAGCAGCGCCTACCAGCAGATGCCGGGGATGAAGCGGTACAGCCCCGCCCTGGCGACCTGGGCCAACCAGGCGTGGCTCGTCTCCTACGCCTACGACAACAACCTCTACCACAGCCGGCACAACGGCACTTCCTGGACCGGATGGGCAAAGGACGGCCTCGGCTGGAAGCTGAGCACCCACGTCGCGATGGCCCCGCGCGACGACCGTCTGTGGCGGATCGCCACCGGCAAGGACGGGCGGATCTACACCAGCGTCAACGGCGGCGGCACCTGGGCCGGCAAAGGCGTCCCCGACGACAGGTGGCGCGCCTCCCACGCCCCCGCGCTCGCCAACAACGGCAACACGCTGACACTGCTCCTCCGCGGCAGCGACAGCTCCCTCTGGAGCGCCGAGTTCAACGGCTCATGGGCCGCCGGTGCCCACAAGGTCGCCGGCATCACCATGTTGGAGACACCGGCCGCGGTCTACTTCGGCGGCAAGCTCCACATGATGTACCGCCGAACAGCCTCCTGACCCCCACCCCACCGCAATCCAAGCGAGGAGGCGGGCCGCACCCCGGCCTTTCTACCGGGGTGCGGCCACGCGCCGGGCACGAAGAGACGCTGCCTCAGCGAACGCCCCCAGCGGCAGAAGCACACCTCACGGTCCCACCGCAAGATCTCCAGTGACGTCGGAACGAACCGGCGGCGGGGGACCAGCGGTACAGCCGTTGGCGCTCAGCACTTGATCATGCTTGTGCCGGAACATTCGTGTCGGATCGTGCGCTGAGCCGGTCCTGGGCGAAGCCGGATACGCCCGTTGACCTATTACGCAGGTACACCGACTTCCCACGACGTCCGCCCTCGCCACTCGCCCAGGCGGCGCGTTCGGCCGGAGGAAGGGCTGCGATCGAGAACGCGTTCACCCTGCTCGGGGGCGGCGTCCATGCCTGACCCCACCACCCGCACCGAGCGGCCGCGGCCGCCGGTGGCGCGACCGCCGTACGTCCGCGCCATCGTCGTGCTCAACCCCGGCGACCACGTCCAGGCTACCCGGCGCCTGTTCGCCATCGGGGACGACGCGTTGGTCGTGCTCACCGCACTCGCCCACCGCGGCCGGCCCCCCGAAGCGCCCGCGACATCGCACTCGAATACGGCTTCGACCACCCCGACGTCGGCGGCGCTGTGAGTGGGTGGTGTTGTGGGTGGGTGGTGTGGTGGTGGTGTGTTGGTCGGCATCGTCATGTAGGGGTGTCCGGGCTGTTCCGGGGGTCCTTCGGTGTGGTGGGAGGGCTGTTGCCGGCTGCCATATGTTGATCAGGGGAGTGTTGCGGGCCGTCTACCACACACATCCGGCATTGTCGGCTGGTTGACCGTTCCTGTGTGCGCTGCCCGGTGGCGGGTGTGTGCTGCGGGTGTGGCAGCTCCGCGTGGGAACTCTTCGGCCCCGGTACCCGGGAGTATTGCGGTGCCGCGCCCATGGGCGGTGCGTCGCTTGCTGGACATCGACGCGTCGGGGACGGTGTGCCGGCACGCATGTGCGGATCATCGCCGAGGCGGCCGGGGTGTCCGAACGGACGATGTGGCGGTGGCTGTGTGAGGCACGCGGAGGGCGTCTCGAGGCACGCCCCCGGAAGAACGGCTTCACCTTTTCCGACGCGTTGTGGGCCGAGCTCGCCCGTATGGGCGGCAACATGTCCGCCTTGCGCCGGGTGATGCCGGAACGTCAGGCGGCGGGCACGCTCGCCGTGTGGGACGCCGCCTCGGTGCCGTCGGCGGGCACACTGCATCGCGCGGTCCGTGATGACATACGCGCCGGCCGACTGCTGGAGGTTGCCCCCAGGTCCCGAACCGGCACACCCTCCGGTCACTACGACCGTGCGCCGGCCGCGTTGCCTCTGGAGGAATTCTTCGACGACCGGCCACCCGAACCCGCCGATGCGGACACTACCCCCGATGTCCCCGCCGTGGTTTCCCGGGCGCGCCTGTACACCCCCGACGCCCGCCTGGAATGACCCGTGTCAAGTCACTCTGAGGTGCCCCGAGGGTTCCGGACAGGAACCCAATAGGGTTGTCCTGTAAGGAATCGAGGAAAGCAGCACATGGCACGCCCCAGCTCGTACACGCCCGAATTCCGCGAGGAAGCGGTTCAACTGGCGCTGAAGTCCGCCCCCCGGCCGGTCGCGCAGACCGCGCGGGAACTCGATGTGCATCCGGAGACGCTTCGCACCTGGGTCCGGGAGTACAAGCGCGAGCACGAGAGCACCGATGAGCCGTCTTCCGTGGACGAGCGCGCCAGGCTGAAGGAACTCGAACGCCGCGTTCGCGAGCTGGAGATGGAAAACTCCTTCCTGAAAAAAGCCGCGGCGGTCTCAACTGGTCGCTGCAACAGTGGCCACGAGTTTATCAACCGGGGTTTTGTAGCCGAGGGTTTTGCGTGGTCGGGTGTTCAGGCGGAAGGCGACGACGTCGAGGTCCTGCTGGGTGAAGCCGGACAGGTCGGTGCCCTTGGGGAAGTACTGGCGTAGCAGACCGTTCGTGTTCTCGTTCGAGCCCCGCTGCCACGGGCTACGAGGGTCACAGAAGTACACCTCGACGTCGGTGGTCACGGTGAAGCGCCGGTGCTCGGCCAGCTCGGTGCCGCGGTCCCAGGTGAGGGACTTCACCATCTCGTGCGGGAGGGCGCGCACGTGCTCGGTGAGGGCATCGACGACGCTGACGGTGTCCTTGCCGGGGACGCGCACCAACATCACGTAGCGCGAGTGGCGTTCGACGAGCGTGGCGATATGGCTGTTCTTCGCCCCGGTGATCAGATCGCCCTCCCAATGGCCGGGAACGGCGCGGTCGGCAACCTCGGCAGGGCGGTCGCGGATGGAGACCGCGTCACGGATCCGCCCTCGTGCCTGGCCGGCGGTGGTGGCCTTCTTCGACCGGCGCATCGTGCGCCGCCCGCGCAGATGGGCGATGAGTTCCTTCTTCAGAACGCCGCGGGCCTGGATGAACAAGCTGCGGTAGATGGTCTCGTGGGACACATACATACCGTCGTCGCGTCCGAAGCGATCGGCAAGCCAGCCCGATATCTGCTGCGGTGACCACTCGGCGGCAAGCTTGTTCGCGACCAGGTCCCGAAGACCCCAATTGCGTTGCAGCAGGCAGGACTTGGGGCGGCGGGCATCTCGCGAAGGTGGTCGTGCCTGGTCGACCAGTCCAGCAGAGCGGGCCGGATCGCGTTGAGGTAGGTCCGGGCCGTGCTGCGGGCGCGCGGCTCCGATCGAGGTCCACCGTCCAGGAGGACGCGGGCCCACTGCTCGACTGTGCGCCGGATCCCCGGTGCGACCCCATCGAGTTTGCGTTCCAGCCACAGATCGGCGGAGGGAACCCTGTTGTCCACGAACAGGCCCATTCTGTCGAGGACTTCGGCTGTTCGGTTGAGGGAGAGTCCGCGGCTTCGCAACGCGGGGAAGATCTCGGAGTATCGGATCGTCTCGCCCTCGGTGTGGCCGGACAGGACAATGACCAACGCCCGGTCGACGTCGCTGGCGATCCATCGGGTCCACCCTCGAACCTCACCCAGGGTTCGAGCCGTTCGCCGCGCTTGAACGAGCCACGGATTGGCCGAGTCCTCGTGACGTCCCCGGTCGAAGCGGTGGTAGTCGCGCGCGGCCGAGAAGAGGTCCGGTTGGAGCCACCCGGTGGCCGGGCGAGGGGTCTCGGGCGGCGGGGGCGGGACGAGGACGCGACGCCCCATCCTCCCGACGGGTGGCCCGCCGTTGCGGGGCCGTTGCATCCTCGCGAGGAACAGTTGCTGGCAGGTGACCTGTTCGCAGGAACGGTTCCAGCACCGAACACCTCCCGACGGCCTTGATCGCCCAACCGGCCTGGGCCCGGCAGAGACGGCAGTAGCCGTCGTGGACCCGGACGTCACGATGGCAGGCGGAACATTCCCCGAGCGGGTTGTTCTGGCCGAAGGTGTAGCAGGCTCGGCAGTATCGGCCGGGCAACTGTCCCCAGGCGAGGCATTCCACGCACGATGCGGCCGGCTTGCCGTCGCTGATCTTTCCCATCGTCTGACGCTCCGGTTCAGATCGGGGGCAGGGAACGGCCGTCTCGACGCTTGGGGATCACCACGGTCGTGGTCGATCCGACGGCTGTTGCCTGCGTCGCCGTCTCGTGACCAGGACGGCTGACCTTGTCCGGTTCGGCGATGAGCAATTCCCCGATCTCGCATCCGAGGACGACGCAGATCACGTCCAAGTCCTCGAGTTTGAGCGAGATCGGCTGCCCGGACCACAGTCCGGACATCTTGCCCGCGGAGATGACCAAGCCGTGTTCGGCCAGGTCGCGTTGCAGCTCGGACGCCTTCCAGATGCCGCGGTTCGCGGCGGCCAGTCGCAGGTTCCACCTCATCGGTTCCGTCCTTCCAGCCGCTTCGCGGCGCGTTCGTTCCCGGCCGCCCACGCGTCCTCGACCCGGGTGCGGTGGACGTGGACGTATCGCATCGTCGTCGCGATCCAGGAATGACCGAGGATCTCCTGGATCGAGAGCAGGTCCAGGCCGTTCAGATAGAGCTCCGACGCGCAGAAGTGCCGCAGGACGTGCGGCGTGAGCGTGTCCGCCCACGCCGGGAGATGGCTCTCGGCCGCGGCGACGAGTCCGGCCCGCAGGGCGTCGTCGCCGACCCGATGCGAGGAGCCGTCCGCGTTCTTGCGTTCGGACGGGAACAACGGGGCGCCCAGCCGGGTGTGGTCGTCGCCGAACTGGCCTCAGACGTCCTCGATGAACCAGCGCAGCGTCCGTCCCACGTCGTTGATCAGGGGAACCATCCGCTCGCGCGGCCCGGAACCGCGTTTGCCCTTGCCGTAGCGGACGTGCAGTTTGCCGAAGCGGCCCAGGTCCCACTTGATGTCGGTGAGGTCGAGTCGGCATGCCTCGTTCACCCGCAGACCCACGTCGCTCATCAGTTTCGCGGCCGTGTAGTTGCGAGCGGTCGGCGCGAACTTGCGGCACAACGCCAGATCCGCAGCCCATCCCGTGAACAGCCCGGCCACCTCGACGCCGTTCGGCGGAATCCGCAGACGGGCGTCCTTGGCTCCGCGCGGCCGGTTCATCTCGTCGATCGGGCAGTCGACCACATGCCCGGTCAGCTGATGAATCTCGACCTTATGCCGCAGTTCCAGGAACGTGAAATACGTGCTCATCGACTGTGCTCGGGCGAGCCGGGTGCCGCTGGGCGACTCGCGCAACACGCGCCCGAAGTAGCCGTCGGCATCCTTCGGCTCCATCTCCCACAACGGCCGACCGAACCACGCCCGCACCTGTTCGAGATGCCCGACGTCACCCCGGATCGTGGCATCCGCCAGACCGGCCGACGCGCGTGCCAGGACGAACCCGGCGAGCACATCGGTCTCGAACCGGTCCAGTTCCTCCGCCGTGGCGGGCGCGCGATGCTCGCGCAGGTCCCGCACCGCTGCCAGCACCAACCCGAGCCCCCTCGCCTTCACCCGAACCACAGATCGGTCGGACGAGATGAGAACACTTCACGAATCCCGAAGTTACGTCACGCGGGCCTACACCACACGAACGAGGAAGAAGGCCCTGACCACAGGCACGAGAGCTCAGCAACCCTCAAAGGAACTCACGGGATATCCCACAGCCGGGCGGCGGCGAGCGCGGCCGCCACGTGTTGAAGGGCCGTACGGGCCGGCTCCGGCGGCTCTCCGCTCGCCGTCCGGGTTGCCTCCAAGTTGCTTCCATGTGCCTTCCGGGACCCTCCGGCGAGTGTTTTCCCCACAAGGCGACGACGGCCGGTCCCACCGGCCCGACACTCGGGAGAACAGCATGAAGCTCAGGACCCTCACCACCATCCTGGCCGGCCTCGGTGGCGCGTTCATCATCTACGTCGGCCTGGCCTACCTGTTCGCCCCGCAGTCGACCGCGTCCGGCTTCGGCCTGCCCACCCGGCCCGAGGACGAGCGCACCGGGTTCCTCGCCGTCAAGGGCGTCCGCGACATCGGCACCGGGCTGGTCATGCTCGCCCTCCTGCTGGCCGGACACCGGCGGGCACTGGGCTGGACGATGCTCGCCATGAGCTTCATCCCGGCCGGCGACATGACGGTCGTGCTGGGCAACGACGGCTCCGCCGCCACTGCCCTCGGCGTCCACGGCCCGACCGCCTGCCTGGTGGCACTCACCGCCGGCCTGCTCCTGCGCGAACGCCCGGCCCGGGCAACCACCCCCACGCCCACCCCGGCCACCCCGCGCGTGAGCGTTCCGGCCGCACGTTGACCCCTCGGGCCGTTTGTAGTCACCGGAACCGAGGAGCGCCGTATACCAGATGCCCGCGTTCCTATTGAGGGCGTAGCGGCCTCGACGACCTTGTCCGACTCCGGTACAGAGGTACCCGTGCGGGTCACGGCGCCCTGGTAGGGCCACATGCCGGAGTCCTCCTGCCGGTTGACCGGAGCGTCACGTTTGAGGGTGGCCGTATAGCGGGGCTGTGGCGGCCGGGCGACCTGGGTGGGCGCGGCCACCACAGGCGGCTCGGGGCTTGGCCGGCAGCCAGCCGGTTGCCGTGGCTTCGCCCGTGTCGGGGGTGATCACGGTGCAGATCATGCGTGAGGTGGCCACCAGCAGCCGCCCGTCGCCTCCGACGGCCAGACAGGGCTCCGGGTCGGGTCCGCAGGGTAGCTCTCCGACCACCTTCAGGGACTCGGCGTCCAGGATGACGCCTTGGCGGTCGGCGAAGACCGCGTACAGCCGACCGCCCGCCGAATCGACGACCAGGCCCGTGGGGAAGGGAGTCGGCCCGCGGGCGGTGATCTCCAACGTGGCGGTGTCGATGGCCACCGGCGCAGCGTTCACCCCCGGTGTGTAGGCGTACAGGGTCGCACCGTCGGGACTGAGAAGTACCCGCACACGGTGGGCGCTCGCGGTGGGTGAGGCGATGTCGAGGATCGTGCCCTGACCATCGGGGTCGGCCACGTCCTTGACGAGGACCTGGGGGGGGGCGGTGCGCCGGTTGGACTTCGGTCGCATACTGCCGAGGTAGAGCTGCTTGCCTTCGCTGTCGGTCGCCGGCTCGACCCACTGGTTGCCGGACGACGTCGGCAGGATGCGCCGCAGCCGGCAGGCTTCGGTGTCGACGTCCGCGACCACATTGGGGAAGAGCGAGACGAACAACGGGCCCTGCAGTCCGGCCGTCGCGGCACGCTGGGGGGCTGTAGCGGGGGCGAACTCGATCAGGACACGTGGCGTGACGGGCCGCAGGGTGCTGGTGTTGTAGACCGCGATGCCGAGCAGGTCGGACGGCAGATAGAGCCGGTCGCCGCCAGGCCGGGCTACCAGGTCGATGTCGCCCAAAATCTCGGTGACGCCGGCGTGGACGCGGCCTGTGGCGGGATCCACGACCACGATGCCGGCCGCGACGGCCCCAGCCCGTTGGTACGGGACATGGAAGTGGAACGGCTCGGCCATGATGTGCTCCCCCCACGGACATGGGCGATGTCCCTACGCACGACGACAGCGTCGCTGCGACAGGTATCGGAACTGCTACGGAGCATACAAGCCCGCACGCACAGCGGCACCGCCGATGACTGAGCGTCACTGTTTCAGGCCAATGTCTCGCCCACGACTGGCTCGTAATCAACCGATTACCCCAGGTTCTCGGCGGGGAGGATCAACCACGCGCGATCCGACATGACTCGGAGGGAGACCTACCCATGTCCGACGACCGGACCGACGAGACCACCATCGACGAGACCCCTGCCCAGCCCGCCGCCCAGCCCGCCGCCAAGCCCGTCGCGAAGCAGGTCGGTCACCAGACTCTCGAGAACAAGACCATCCAGGGGCAGGTCATCACCCACACGATCGTCAAACCGCTGAGGGACGAGTGATCCTTTTCAGCGTCGGGCGAGGCGTCGGCGAAGGCTCCGGCCGGATCTCGCCTCGCCCGATTCCCGGCTGCCCCGACCGCCCAGTCCTCCTGGCGCCGCGTACGGCTTCACCGCCAACGTCGAGGCCGTGCCCGCCTCGCCCCTGTTGACGGTCGGGCCTGCCGCTGTCGATCGTGCTCACACCGGGCAACGCCAATGACGCCACCGCGTTCGACCGGGTCCTCGACGGGATCCGCGTCCCGCGCGCCGGCACGAGCCGCCCGTGCACGAGACCGGATCGCGTGCTGGGCGACAGGGCATACACAAAGACTCGGCTCGCGCCCTTGAAGATCAGCCACCGCCGGCCTTCGCTTCCCCTCAGGCCTACTCCAGCAGGGCCATCCGCCATCCGCTGCGACGCCGGGGCGCCACCGCCACGATCCCCGAACGCCGCGACCAAGCCGCCGGCGCCGAGGGCGCCTCGGCGGCCGGCCACCTGCCTTCGACCGGGTCCCCTACCGCGACCGGAACGTGATCGAGCGATGCTTCGCCCGCCTCAAGCAGTTCCGCGCCATCGCGACCAGGTTCGACAAGCTCGCCGACCGTTCCGTCAGCAAACATCGCACAAGGGAGTAACAGCCATGAGTACTGCCTTGATCAAAAGATCAGGGCGAACCGACTACAGAAGCCTGGTCCATCGAATCGGCAGAGATGAGCTCCGCGAGTTGCAGGTCACGGCGATCGACGAAACTTATCCCGATTACGTGGCCTTCGTTGTCCGCGGTCGCGCGACAAGAGTCCCACGTTCGATCACCCTCCAGCACACCGGACTCGCCGGCTTCCACTCCCTGTCGGCTCGGTACCTTTGAGAACGGGAAACCAAAAGAGGATCCGAAGGACGCCGTCAACAGCGTGAGCATTACCGAAGGAGACCCGGGCGTCCACGGGGCGAGGCGGGCCATTGACCTGAAATGACGGGAGGATGTGGCCGGGAGGCTTATTCCCACCCCGAGCAGTACACCCGACTGTGCGCGGCACCTAGTACTGCAACGACACTCCGTGACCGGAAGTCATCACGGTCGTTGGTCCGTTCGTGTCGATGGAGATAGTTGACGGTTGGTCAGATGCGTTCGCGGACTTCGCGGGCCGGTTCGGGCGGGTGGAGCCGCGCCGGCGGATGGTGTCCTACCTGCGGGGATTGCTTGGCGAGTCGGAGCGCGAGAACGGCTGGACTCTGGCGGAGGCGGCCGGGGAGGCCGGTCCTCAGGGGATACAGCGGCTGCTGAATCACTACCGCTGGGACGCCGATGCTCTG
>NZ_JBSFEO010000080.1:0-29504 GCF_053594475.1 Embleya sp. NPDC001921 | reverse complement strand
GGTGCGCGCGGTGGAGGGCCCCGACGGCCACACGGTCGTCGAGGTCGGCGGGCTCGCCCGCACCGAGGGTGGGGGCCTCGGCGATGAGGTACAGGCACCGGCACGCCGTCCGATCTCCGGCGCGGCCGGGCCATCCAGTTGAGGAATCGCTTGAACACCACGAAGGACGCGGAGTTCCGGGACTTCATGACCAGCCGCTGGTCGCACCTGCTGCGCACCGCGTTTCTCCTCACCGGCGGCCACCACGACGCGGAGGACCTCGCCCAGAGCACGCTGGCCAGGGTCTACGCGAAGTGGGAGCGGGTCCGACGCAGCGAGAACATCGACGGCTACGTACGGCAGATCATGGTCAACGTGCACACCGATCGGCATCGGCGACGCCGCGTCCGGGAGTGGATCACCGCCCGCGTACCGGAGGTTGCCGCGTCGGACCGAACCGGCCGGCTCGCCGACCGCGACGTGTTGCTGACGGCTCTCGCCCGCCTGCCCGCCCGGCAACGCGCCGCGGTGGTGCTGAGCTATTTCGAGGACATGTCGCAGGCGGAGGTCGCCGCGGCCCTCGGGGTCGGACTGGGCACGGCAAAGAGCCAGATCTCCCGGGGGCTGGCCAAGCTGCGCCAGGACGGCGCGTTGCACGGTCTGCGGAACACGCACGCGCTGACGAAGGAAGAAGCCCGGTGAACGAGGACCACGACGTGCTGCGCGCGATGCTCGGTGAATCCGCCGCCCGGGCCCCGGTGGGCGCCGCGCCGGTCGAGGCCACGATGCGCCGTGGCCGAGCGCTGCGCACCCGGCGCCGGGCCGCCGGCCTGGCCACGACGGTGGTCGCGCTCGGCGTGCTGGGCTTGGGCCTGGGCGGCGTGCTCGACTCCTCGCCCTCCACACACCGGTCGGCCGTCGCGCCGGAACCGACCCGTCGACCCCTCCCGCCACCCACCGTGCAGCCACTCGTGGTCGCCCCCGACCAGCGCGTCGACACCGGCTTCCGGCACGGCATGTGGCTCACCTCGAACGGCTACCACTTCGTGTCGAACACCGAACCCACCGGCAACCAGTACGGGGAGGCGGTCTTCGACCCGAGGTCTCACCCCGATGACGTCGATCTGCGTGTCTTCCGGGGCCCCGCCTCGACTCTGTACACCGGTGCCTACCGAGGCGCCGCCCCGGTGGGCCGAGTGTTCGTCACCGTGAACGGCCGGACCCTCGAAGCCCAAACCCTCACCCTCGCCGGAGAGCCCGGCTGGTTCGCGTATTACCTCGAAGTACCCACGGACCGGACCCACTTCCCGACGACCACACCCGAAACGCCCGACGGCGCCGACGTCTACACCGCCGACGGCTCATTCCTCACCCACACGTCCTTGACCGACCCGACCGTCGACCTGTGACGGGGCTGCGCCGGCCGGAAACGGGCGGCGCAGCCGGGTGGTTCGTCAGGCCGGGGGTCGGCGGGGGTCGACCCGAAGGAGCATCGCGGGCCACCTCACCGCGCTTCGGCCGCCGCCCGCTCGCGTTCCAGCACCGCGGCGCGGTCCGCCTCACTCGCCTCGATGCAGAACTCGTTCCCGGCCGGGTCCGCGAAGACCACCCATCCCCGGCCGTTCGGCTTGCGCCGGTCGTCGACGATCACGCCACCGAGGGCGAGCACCCGCTCGACCTCCTCCTCGCGCGTACGTCCGGGCTCCAGGTCGAGGTGCACCCGGTTCTTCAGCGTCTTCGCCTCCGGCACCCGCACGAACAACAGCGTCAACTGTCCGGCGGGCGTGTCCAGACCGACCTCGTCGTCACCGGGCGAGTCGTCCGCGTCCACCGGAAGATCGAGCACTTGCCCCCAGAACCGCGCGAGTTCATAGGGCTCGTGCGGCGGAGCGCAATCGAAGGTGATGTGCCGGATGGTGGAACCCACGCGATCTCCCAAGGCTGGAGAAGGAACCGAACACCCCTACCGAACACCAAAGCGAGCGATTCGGCTCGACAATTTCTCGGCACCGGCGCCAAGCGGTGGTGACAAGACCGACCGAGAGACGCAGGATCGCGGGGCCGGCCGTGCCCGGTTGCCGGCTGGGTTGCCCGGCGCTCCGCAGCCACGGTCGAGCAGCCGCTCCGCGCCGGGACGCACGTCCCCTACGGGGCCGGACGACGTCCGTGCGTTCGACCCTCCGGTCACCGTTGTCCTGGAGTATCCGGGAAGCCGGATCCGCCGACTGACCGCTGCTCGGGGCCGCACCCACAGCAGCGCGCCGAACGACAACGCAACCGAACCCCAGGCCGGTTACGCCTGAAGGCGCCCGGGCCTGGGCTCGGTTGCGTTGGTTCGTCAGGACCTGCGTACACGGTTCAGCAGGGCCAACCACGAGGCGGGGGCGATGGTGAGGTGACCGAGGGCGGGGGCCTTGCTGTCGCGGACGGGGATGGCGGCGAAGCCGTCGGCGACCTCGACGCAGTCGCCGCCGTTGTTGCTGCTGTAGGTGCTCTTGCGCCAACGCTTGGGCGTGCTTGCGTTTGTGATCATGGGCTCACAGTTCCTTCAACACGGAGGCGATCAGGTCGATTGACCGCGTGGTCGAAAGGGCCTCGGCAACCAGAAGATCGTAAACGCGCTGAGCCGCCTTCACATCCGCCGGACCTGCCAGGATCTACCCTTGCAAGAATCCGTCCACGTAGACCACGTCTGGTCCTTCGTCCAGCGTAAGCGCTGCGAACGGCCCGCCAACCCCAGCGTGGCTCCCGGATTCGTAGGGGATCACCTGAATCACGAAGCGGGGCTGCTCGGCAAGCTCAATGACGCGTTCGAGCTGTCCCCGCATCACGTCACGTCCACCCCAGACGCGGCGCAATACGTTCTCGTCCAACACTGCGCGGAACTCGGGAGCGTCTTCGCGTTCAAAGATGCGCCGGCGTTGCAGGCGAGCGCTGACCTGTTCATCCAGTTCTTTCAAGTCCAGGCGTCCAGCCGCCAGGATCGCCCGGGCATACCGCTCCGTCTGAAGCAGCCCGGGCACAACCTGCACCTGGAACGACCGCATGATCGAAGCCGCTTCCTCCAGTTCGACGAACGGCCTGAACCACGCCGGGTACGCGTACCGGATGACCAACGGCCACAGCCGCTGGAACCGGTCGCCCGTTCCGAAGAGTTCGTCGGCCAGCTTCGAGAGGTCCTCCGTCGGCAACCGCTTGGCCGACTCGATCTTGTTGAGCAGCGATGGCGCCATCCAGGCTCGTTTGGCCATTGCGCGTTGCGTCATCCCGATCTTCTCGCGCTCGCGCCTGAACTCGGTCGCATAGAACGTGAGTACGGACGCCGAGGGGTCCAGTTCGGTGGCGGCGGACACATTGCCCCCATAGAGCGTTGAAAGCGAACGAAGTCAATCCCCGGCCCCTGCCGATCGTAAAGGCCCGCCGTCACGCTTGGCGTACAAACAGCAGCAATGAGTCCGCATGCCGACGAAAGGCGCATCGACATGGCCAACCTTCGCGGGGCGTCCGCCACATCCCAACTCGCCTCCACCGAGGGCGATCCATTCCCGGAACCGCCCGGCAGCGGCATCGTGATCGCCGTGTACTGGGTGGGGCCGGACGGCACGCGGGTCGTCGTACCGCCCCAACTCCACAAGCGTTCCTCGCGTGACCCGTGGCCGAGCACGAATCCGCCGTGTACGTGCTCGCCGGACTGCCCGATGCGGTGAACGACCCGTCGCCGCGGGGCGCACGACCCGCCGCCCGGCCATGGGGCCGGTGCGGCGGCCACCGCGCAGGCCGGCCGCCGACGGGCGCCCGGTGCGCGGCAGGGGGTCGGGCCGCAGACGTCGGGCCCGGCCCCCGTTCGCCGTCGACGGTCCGGGCTTTCCGGGTATTTCGCGACTAGGGTGCTGTCCCAGGGACCGACCCGAAGGGACGGGAACGACATGTTGGTGATCCGAGCCGCACGCGCCTTCGACGGCGAACGAGCGCTTCCCGGACCGGTGTCCGTCTTCGTGAAGGACGGTCGCATCATCGGGCTGGAGTCCGGCGAGTCCGGCGCATCCCCGATCCCGGACGGTTGGCGTCTGGTCGAACACCCCACGGCGACCGTGCTCCCCGGCCTGTTCGACCTGCACAGCCACCTCGGCGGGGACAGTCGCGACGGTGCGCTCGACCGGCTGCCCGACTACTCCCCCGACGAACTCGACGCCGTGATCACCGACTCGCTACGGCGCGAACTGGCCGTCGGAGTAACCGTGGTGCGTGATCTGGGCGACCGCGACTGGTCGGTCCTGCGCCGGCGCGATCGGGCGGACGGTGTGCCCACGCCGACCATCCTGGCCGCCGGGCCGCCGATCACCAGTGCCAAGGGGCACTGTTGGCGCTTCGGCAGCGAGGCCGTAGGGGCTGATCAACTGCGCGCGGCCGTTCGGGAGCGGGCCGAGCGTGGTGTGGACGTCGTCAAGGTCATGGGCAGTGGCGGCACGATGACCCCGGGTACCGACGTGATGCACTGTCAATTCACCTTGCCGGAACTGCGTCTGATCGTGGACGAGGCACACGCGGCCGGACTGCCGGTGACCGTGCACGCACACAACCTGCCCGCCGTCGAACAGGCTCTCGCCGCGCACGCCGACGGCATCGAGCACTGCACGTGCCTGACCGACCGGGGCGTGGAGATCTCCGACGACCTGCTGCACCGACTCGCGGAGCGGCAAATCGCCGTGTGTCCCACGCTCGGTACCGACCCGGACGCGCTCCCGCCGCCGGCGGTACGGGAGTTGCTGGAGCGCATCGGAGCGACCCGGGAGGTCCGGCTCGCCCACGTGGCTCGCGCGCACCGGGCCGGGGTCCGCATCGTCTCCGGAGCCGACTCGGGGATCACCGCCGCCAAGCCGCACGGGAGCCTGCCACAGGCGATCGCCGATCTGGTCATCGGCGGCGTCTCGGCGGCCGAGGCCCTCGCGTCGGCCACCTCCGTCGCCGCCGACGCGGTCGGCCTCGGCGGACGCAAGGGCCGACTCCGCGCCGGCCACGACGCCGACCTGCTGCTGTGCGACGGCGACCCCCTCGACCGCATCGACACGCTCACCGCCGTCACGGCGGTCATGGTCGGCGGCACCTGGGCGGACCTCACCTAGGCCGTTCCGCTTTCGACTCGATGATCCGGAGCCGCCGCCGGAGCACCGACCTGCACCGAATCAGACCGGATCGCCCGACCGCGACCGATTCCCGGACGCCTCCTGGCGCATCCTCGTCGCCAGGGCCACGAAGACCGACAGATTCAGGACCGCCTCCGCGGGGAGCGTGGCCCACGGCTTCCTGTCGCCGCGCCGATGGATCTCCAGCCAACCCTGTTTCACCGTGACCCGGTCGACCTCGCGCCAGTCGAGCCACTGATCGAGACACCCGACGCCGCCGGGATCGAGATGGGCCCCGAAGAAGTCGACCCGTTCGCCCGCCTTGAGCCGGTCCCGGTCCTGCGGCAGCCGTACCCGCGTGAACGCCTTGTCCAGCTCGTCGGCGAACCGGGCGGCCCCCTTGTACACATCGCTCACTTCGATCTCGTCGCCCTCACGCGGAGACACCCGGAGCTCGTGGACGGTGGCGCTGGTGATCCCGTTCGTCACCTTGGCGCTGCGCCGCCGGATGCCGTCGATCTCGTCCCAGGTGTACGGCTCCGGCACCCGCCCGGCGACCTCCCGGACGATGCCGTGCTCGTAGTGGCCCACCCAGACCTGCGCCTGCCGTCTGGTGAGCGCCAGGAAGAGGAAGTACCCGGCCGCACCGAATATGACGGCCCCCAGAATGAGCAGCGGCAGCGAGTAGTACCAGGCGCCTTCGGTTCGCTGGTCCTCCACGGCGAACGAGATCCCCAGCCAGAGCACCACCAGCCCGACCAGCGCCGGCAGCAGGACCACGATCCACGGGAAGCTCTTGGGCTCGGTCCACACCAGCCCCCGGCGCGGTCCGAGTTCGAAGTCCAGCGCGACTCTGCGCATGGCGGACGGAACAGAGGTGGACCCACGATCCGACACAAGCCCCCCAAGGCCAGACGGCGAAGGGCCACTCTAATTCGACGAGTGGCGTGGCGGTTGCGATTGAGGCGGCTTGGGATGTGTACCCACCCGCTCCACTCGTTGCCTCCGGTGCGGAGGTTGGGGTTTCACAGGCACCGAGGGAGCCCGCTCCGGCCCCGCGGCCCCCGGTGTGGCTGCCCGCGGCTTGGTGGACTGGCTGCGGGAACGAGTCGGGCCTTCCCCGGGTCGCCGAACCCGGTCGCGCCCGGGCGCGTCAGCGCCCCCGACCCCGCCCACCCCGGTGATCGACGCGCGAAGCGCGGAGAGCGGCGGAGCCGCAAGTTTTGACTTCGTGCCCCGGAGCGAAGCGCAGGGACACGAAGTCACGAGCGAGGCACCGCTTTTTTGCGGAGGAGCGTAGCGGGGAGCAAAAAAGCGGTGCCTCGCGAGCCGGCGACGACGTCGCCCAACAAGCGGCAACGCCGCGGGACACGACTCCGGCCACCCCGCCCCGCACCCCCCGCGACCCTGACCGCTCACCCGGCCGCACCCGCGACCCGGCCCCTAAGCCGTCCCGTCGATCGTCGCCGACCCGATCACCCGCGTGCCGTCGTACAGGACCACGGCCTGGCCCGGGGCGATGCCTCGGATCGGCTCGGCCAACCGCACGCGGATCTCGTCGCCGACCGCTTCCGCGATCGCCGGCGTCTCCTCGCCGTGTGCTCGGACCTGGGCCGTGCAGGCCACCTCGCCGACCGGGACCGGACCGCACCACCGCGGGCGGATGCCCACGAGGCGGTCCACGTCCAGTGCCTCGATCGGGCCGACCGTGACGGTGTTGTTCACCGGTGAGATGTCCAGCACGTAGCGAGGCTTCCCGTCCGCCGCCGGGTGCCCGATCCGCAGGCCCTTGCGCTGGCCGATGGTGTATCCGTAGGCGCCGTCGTGCTCGCCGAGCTTGGTGCCGCTCGCGTCCACGATGTCGCCGCGCTCGGTGCCCAGGTGCTTGGCCAGGAAGCCCTGTGTGTCGCCGTCGGCGATGAAGCAGATGTCGTGGCTGTCCGGCTTCCGCGCGACCGCGAGGTCCCGCCGCTCGGCCTCCACACGGACGTCGCCCTTGGTGTCGCCGCCGAGCGGGAACATCGCGTGGGCGAGCTGCTCGGTGTCCAGCACACCCAGCACGTACGACTGGTCCTTGCCCATGTCGACCGAGCGGTGCAGCTCGCGCGAGCCGTCCGGGTGCTCGACGATCTGCGCGTAGTGCCCGGTGCACACCGCGTCGAAGCCGAGCCCGAGCGCCTTGTCCAGCAGCGCCGCGAACTTGATCTTCTCGTTGCAGCGCAGGCACGGGTTGGGCGTACGGCCCGCCTTGTACTCGGCCACGAAGTCGTCCACGACGTCCTCGCGGAAGCGCTCGGCCATGTCCCACACATAGAACGGGATGCCGATCACGTCCGCGGCCCGCCGGGCGTCCCGCGAGTCCTCGATCGTGCAACACCCTCGGGCGCCCTCGCGCAGCGTCGCGGGTTTCGCCGAGAGCGCGAGGTGGACACCGACCACGTCGTGTCCGGCCTCGACCGCTCGCGCGGCGGCAACGGCGGAGTCGACCCCGCCGGACATGGCGGCGAGCACCCGGAGGCGGCGGCCGTTGGCAGGGGGAAGCGTGTGATCAGACATAGCGCCTCAAGAGTACGTGGTCACCCCGCCGACTCCCGAGGGGATTACCCGGCCCGCACCCGACCCGCCGGCCGACCCCCACCCGCGCGACCTCCCGCGCGACCTCCCGCGCGATCACCCGAAGCCGAACCCGACCCGCAGCGGACCCGACCCCGACCGAACCCGAGCCGAAACCCGACCGAACCCAAGCCGAAACCCGACCCGGTCGCGGCCCTAGTGCCGCGACGTCACCGACCCCGCCGAACGGGCTCGGGTGACCACCGGCAGGATCGCCTCGGCCAGTTCCGCGACCTCGGCCTCGGTGGTGGTGTGCCCCAGGCTGAACCGCAGCGACCCGCGGGCCCGGGCGCTGTCCGCGCCCATCGCGAGCAGCACGTGGCTCGGCTGCGCGACGCCCGCGGAACAGGCCGACCCGGTCGAGCACTCGATCCCGCGCGCGTCGAGCAGCAGCAACAGCGAGTCGCCCTCGCAGCCCGGGAAGGAGAAGTGCGCGTTGCCGGGCAGCCGATGGGCCGGGTCCAGTCGCCGATCGCCGTTGAGCTGCGCGTCCGGCACCGCCGCGAGGATCCGGCGCACCAGTTCGTCCCGCAGCGCGCCCACCCGCCGTGCGTATTGGGCCTGTTCGCGCACCGACTCCTCGGCCGCCACCGCGAGCGCGGCGATCGACGCGGTGTCCAGCGTGCCCGAGCGCACATCGCGCTCCTGGCCGCCGCCGTGCAGCACCGGCACCGGCGTCATGCCGCGCCCGAGCACGAGGGCGCCGCAGTTGCCCGGGCCGCCGAGCTTGTGTCCGGTGACCGTCATCGCGTCCAGCCCGGTCCTCGCGAAGTCGACCGGGATCTGGCCGACCGCCTGGACCGCGTCGGAGTGGAACGGGATGCCGAACTCGTGCGCGATCTCGACCAGCTCGGCGATCGGCTCGACCGTGCCGACCTCGTTGTTGGCCCACATCACCGACACCAGGGCCACCGACGCCGGATCGCGCTCTATGGCCGCCCGCAGCGTCCGCGGCTGCACCCGCCCGTCGGCGTCCACGTCCAGCCACTCGACCACCGCGCCCTCGGCCGACTCCAGCCACAGCACCGGGTCGAGCACGGCGTGATGCTCCACCGGGCTGACCAGTATCCGCCGCCGTGCCGGGTCCGCCGCGATCCGGGACCAGTAGATGCCCTTGATCGCGAGGTTGTCGGCCTCGGTGCCGCCCGCCGTGAAGACGATCTCGCTCGGTCGCGCGCCCAGCGCATGGGCCAGCGACTCGCGGGATTCCTCCACCGTGCGGCGCGCGCGCCGCCCGGACGCGTGCAACGAGGACGGATTCCCGAGGTGGGCAAGCTGTACGGTCATCGCCCGGATTGCCGAAAGGCGCATCGGGGTGGTCGCCGCGTGATCGAAGTAGGCCATCGCACTGTGCAGCTTAGTCGGGTACGCGTGGGCGCCGGCGCGGGCGGCCGTACACCCGTCCGTAGCGCGGCCCTCCGGGCAGGAATCGGCCGAGCCACAGGCGCCAGGCCGGCCGCGCGGCGCGCAGGTACGCGACGAGTCGCCGACGCCGGCTCCCCTCCTTCGGGTCTGGTTGTCTCGGCCGGTGGTCGTAGGTCAACGGCTGCTGGATCTCCCACACATCCTGGTGCAACGCGTGCCGGGGCGGGTTGGGCACGGTCCACTCTTACGAGTGGTGGCATTGCGCCCGCCGACCGAGCCGCCGGGCCCCGGTCGGCGAAGCCGTCCCGGCTCCCGGAGAGGGGACACGAGCGGGCGTACGCGACCCGGCCCGCACAGCCCGGCATACCCGGCCCGACCTACCCGACCCGGTGTACCCAGCCCGACATACCCGACCCGGCGTGCATGGCCGGGCGGACCCCGCCGCGCGGACCGCCGTGGGCTCAACCCTCCTCGGCGCTGGTGCCCGAGTTCCGGTGCCACGCGCGCGGCGCCCGCCAGCCGCGCCGGAGCGCGAGTACCCGGAGCAGGAACGCGAAGGCCACCGCCGCCGTGGCGGTGACCGGCCCGAACAGATCGAACTCGATCAGCGCGGCGGTGATCCCCGCGCCCAGCAGCGCCGGGAAGGTGTAGATCTCCTTGTCCCAGCGCAGCAGCGTGGGCACTTCTCGGGCCAGTACGTCGCGCATCGCGCCGCCGCCGACGGCAGTGGTCACCCCGAGCGCCGCCGCCGGGATCGGATTCAGCCCGTACGCGTACGCCTTCGCGGTGCCGGTGACGCAGAACAGTCCGAGCCCGGCCGCGTCCAGCACGTCGATCGCGGACATGATCCGCTCGACCTGCGGATGCAGGAAGAAGACCAGCCCGGCGGCGAGCAGCGGCGTGGAGAAGGTGCCCAGATCCGTGAACGCCGCCGGGGGCACCGCGCCGATGATCACGTCCCGGATCACCCCGCCGCCGAGGGCGGTGACCTCGGCGAGCAGGACGATCCCGATGACATCGAAGTTCTTCCGGACGGCCATCAGCGCGCCGGCCGCCGCGAACACGAAGATGCCGATCAGGTCCAGGACCTGTTGGAGCGTGTGGTGGTAGATCTCGGGCGGCACCTCGGGCGACATACCGGATGTTCTACACCGCCCGGAACGAGCCGATGCTCATGGGGCCGGTGTGGGCGGTGTGTCCTTCCCATCGGGCTTCTCCGCCGGATCCGGGGCCGCCTTCGGAGCCGCCTTCGGAGCTGCCTCTCGGGCCGCCTCGGGAGCCGCGTCGGAACCCGCCTCCGAAGCCGCCTCCGAAGAAGCGACCTCCGCCCCGGGCGCCGCGCCCTCCACCGCCGGAGCGGCCTCCGCGGGAGCGGCCTCCGCCGGCTCGCGCGCCGCCGGCACCGGCGCCACGGGCTCGGTCGCCGCCGGCTTCACCAACTCCACCGCCTCGCCCGCGCCCTCCCCCGTCGGCATGTTCTCCGGGAAGTGGCAGGCCACCTGATGCCGCCCGGCCACCTCGGCCAACGGTGGCTCCCGGGTCTTGCAGATGTCCTGCACCTTCCAGCACCGGGTGTGGAACCGGCAGGCCGGCGGCGGGTCCATCGGGCTGGGCACGTCGCCCTTGAGCAGAATGCGCTCGCGGGTCTCCCGCCGGGCCGGGTCCGGAACCGGTACGGCCGACATCAACGCGACCGTGTACGGGTGCTTGGGCGAGCTGTACAGGTCCTCGCGGTCGGCGATCTCGACGATCTTGCCGAGGTACATCACCGCGACCCGGTCGCTGGTGTGCCGGACCACGGACAGGTCGTGCGCGATGATCAGATAGGTCAGGCCGAACTCGTTCTGCAGGTCGTCCAGCAGGTTGACCACCTGCGCCTGGATCGACACGTCCAGCGCGGAGACCGGTTCGTCGGCGACCACGAGCTTGGGCCGCAGCGCCAGCGCGCGGGCGATGCCGATGCGTTGCCGCTGGCCGCCGGAGAACTCGTGCGGATAGCGGTTGTAGTGCTCGGGGCTGAGCCCGACCAGCTCCAACAACTCCTGCACGGCCTTCTTGATCCCGCCCTCGGGGGTGACCTTCTGCAACCGGAACGGCAGTCCGACGATGGTGCCGACGGTGTGCCGAGGGTTCAGCGAGGACTGCGGATCCTGGAAGATCATCTGGAAGTCGCGTCGCAGCGGCCGCAGTTGACCACGCGAGAGTTTGGTGAGGTCACGTCCGCCGAACTCGATGGTGCCCTCGGAGGGTTCGAGCAGCCGCATCACCATCCGCCCGGTGGTCGACTTCCCGCAGCCCGACTCGCCGACCAGGCCGAGTGTCTCGCCCTCGCGGATGTCGAAGTCCAGCCCGTCCACCGCCTTGACCGTGCCGGCCCGGCGTCGGGTCATCCCGGATCGGATCGGGAAGTGCTTGCGCAGCCCGCGCACGCGCACCAGCACATCCCGCTCCCGCGCGTCCGGGGACGCGGCTCCCGCCTCGGCGGCCTGCGCAGCTTTCACGTCGTCTCCCGCTCGGGCGCCCTCGGTCACTTCAGCGTTCCCGTTCCCTGTCCCACCCATGTGGCCGGCCACGTGCCCATCCGGTTTCGCGTTCGCCGTCCCGCTCACAGGCGCGGCCTGATGTCCTCGGTCCAGATCCGCTCGCGCTCCCCCAGGTCCAGGTGACACGCGGTGCGGTGGTTCGGCTCGATCTCCACGAGCTGCGGGACCTCGGTCTTCTCCCGCCCGTCGTTGTGGTCCGCGTACGGGCAGCGGGTGCGGAACGCACAGCCCGAGGGCAGCGAGATCAGGCTCGGCGGGCTGCCCTTGATCGGCATCAGTCGTGCCTGGCGCTCCCGGTCGAGCCGGGTCAGCGAGCCCAACAGGCCCCACGTGTACGGGTGTCGGGGCTGTTCGAACAGGGTCCGCGAGGGTCCGTGCTCGACCGCCCGACCGGCGTACATCACCAACACGTCGTCGGCGAGTTCGGCGACCACGCCCAGGTCGTGCGTGATCATCACCACGGCGGAGTCGAACTCCCTTTGCAGGTCCCGGATCAGGTCCAGGATCTGGGCCTGCACGGTGACGTCCAGCGCCGTGGTCGGCTCGTCCGCGATCAGCAGTTCCGGGTCGCAGCTCAGCGCCATCGCGATCATCGCGCGCTGGCGCATGCCGCCGGAGAACTGGTGCGGATAGTCGTCCACCCGCCGGTCCGGGCGCGGGATGCCCACCCGGCCGAGCAGTTCCACCGCGTGGGCGCGGGCCTGCTTGCCGGTCACCTCGTTGTGCACCTGGTAGGCCTCGATGATCTGGTGGCCCACCGTGTAGTACGGGTGCATCGAGGACATCGGGTCCTGGAAGATCATCGCCATCCGGCGACCGCGCATCAGTCGCACCTGCTCGGCGGTGGAGCGCACCAGCTCCTGGCCGTCCAGCCAGATCTCGCCGCCGATCCGGGCACTGGTGTTGCCGTGCAGGCCCATGATCGCCAGCGACGTGACGCTCTTGCCGGAGCCGGATTCGCCGACGATGCCCAGCGTGCGCCCGCGCTGGAGCGCGAAGTCGACGCCGTCGACGCTGCGTACCAGGCCGTCGTCGGTGGGGAAGTGCACGGTCAGGCCGCGCACTTCGAGGAAGTTCTCGGGGGCCGGCGGTGGTCCGGCCGGGGCGAGCTTGGTTGTTTCGGCCGCGGAGTCCCGCTTGCGGCGCGGTAGCAGACGGGGCATCAGGTCCTCACCCGGGGATCGACGACCGCGTAGAGCAGGTCCACGACGAGATTTGCCAGGATCACGAAGATGGCGGCGATCATCGTCACGCCGAGCACTTCGGGCAGGTCCTGTTGCGTGATCGCCTCGACGGCGAACTTGCCGATGCCGTCCAGCGAATAGACCTGTTCGGTCAGGATCGCGCCGCCGAGCAGCAGACCGACGTCCATGCCGAAGATGGTCAGGATCGGCGTGAGCGCCGCGCGCAGCCCGTGTTTGACGATGACGTCCCGCTCCCGCAGGCCCTTGGCTCTCGCGGTACGGATGTAGTCCTCGCTCATCGTTTCGAGCATGCCGGCCCGGGTGAGCCGGGCGTACAGGGCCGCGTACAGGAACGCCAGGGTCAGCCAGGGCAGGACCAGGTTCCAGGCCCAGCTTCCCGGATTGTCGAAGAACGGCACGTAGTGCACGCCCTTGAAGATGGGCCATTGATAACTGAACAACGCCAGCGCCACCAGGCCGGTGAAGAACGGTGGCAGCGAGACGCCCGCGAGCGCGAAGCCCATCGAGAAGCGGTCCCACAGGGTTCCGCGTTTGAGCGCCGAGACCACGCCGATGGACACGCCGACGACCAACCAGATCACCGCGGCGCCGGCGGCCAGCGACAGGGTGACCGGGATCCGGTCCTGCAGGCGCGGCCACACCTCCAGGTTGTTGCGGAAGGAGAAGCCCAGGCACGGCGGCGCGCAGTGCACCTTGCGGACACCGGTGTCGTAGTCCTTGCCGACGACCATGCCCTTGACGAACTTGCCGTATTGCTCGGGCACCGACCGATCCAGCCCGAGGCTGTGCTTGACCTGCGAAATCGCCTCCGGGCTGGGCGACTTGCCGACGTACCGCGCGGCGAGTTGGTCGCTTGTGGCGCCTCCCAGACGCGGTATCAGGAAGAAGATGGCGAAGACCGCCATGGTGACGATCAACAGGAGCACCACCGCTCCCGCCAGCCGCCTGAGCAGATAGAAAATCATGAGCCGGCGACCCGGTCCGGTGCGGGGAGCGGGATCACCACTCCCCGCACCGGAACTGACGGGCCTTCACCTCTCCTTCGGGCTACTGACCTCGTCGCAGGCTTACTGGATACCGATGTTGAGGTAGTCGTACATCCCGGAGTACGCGGGGGTGACGACCAGGTTGGTCACGTTCGGCGGGCGGTAGAGCAGCGACTTGGTCCAGGCGAACGGGACCATCACCGCCGCCTCCATGACCTTCTGGTCCAGTTGCTGCCAGATGGCCGCACTCGCGTTCGGGTCGATCGTCCGCGTGGCCTGGTCGATCAGTCCGTTGACCGCCGGGTCGTTCAGCTCGGACAGGTTCGTGCCACCGGCGGGCTTGATCGCCCGGCCGTCCACGATCTGCTGGAAGAAGCCGAACTGGGTGGGGAAGTCGGGACCCCACTGCATGAACATGATGCCGACCTTGTTGTCCGCCACCCACTTGGGCACACCGGCGAACTGGGTGAAGTAGTCACCCGAGGGGTACTGGCGGATCTCGATCTTGATGCCGACCTTGGCGAGCGCGTTCTGCACCGACGTGGCGCCCGCGACCTCCTTGGGCCGGTTGCTGCGCGCGGTGAGCACGGTGCTGAAGCCGTCCGGCTTGCCGCACTGCTTGAGCTCGTCCTTGGCCTTGGCCACGTCACCGGTGTGCTTGGCGCCGTTGGGGTACATGTCGGCGACCTTGGAACCGGCCAGCGTCGGCGGCATCAGGTTGGTCGCGATGTCCGCGCCGACCTCACCGCCGACCGCGCGCTGCATCTGCGCCTTGTTCACCGCGTACTGCACGGCCCGCCGGCAGTGCACGTTGTCGAAGGGCGGGGTCTTCGAGCTGATCGCCAGGTAGGCGAGCGCGCCGGAGACCGCGTCGTCCGAGTTCCCGGCCAGCTTCTGGTCGGTGAGGATCTTGTTCTGGGCGGCGGCCTGGACCCCGGTGCCGACCACGTCGAGCTGCGCCGTGTTGGCGAAGAGCCGGTTGTCGACGTCGTTCGCGTCCTGCTTCTCCAGGAGCTCGATCCGGTCCGGCAGCGCCTTGCGCAGCGGGTCGGTGCTCGGGTCCCAGTTCGGGTTGCGGACCAGGTTGACCGCCTTGCCGGGCTCGTACTGGCCGTCGACCATGTACGCGCCGGAGGCGAGGGGGTGCTTGACGTACTCCTTGCCGGTGTCCTTGGCGCGCGGCACCGGCGCGGTCTGCGGGAGCGCGGCGAGGTAGTTGAAGTCCGCGAACGGCTCCTTCATCTTGAAGATGATGGTGTAGTCGTCCGGCGTCTCGATCGCGTTCAGGCCCTGCTTGTCCGCGGAGTCCTTGTACGGGCCCTTGTAGGTGCCGTCCGGGTCCAGGTACTGGGTGAAGTACGCCGGGCCGTTGGGCAGGATCTCCTTGTCGAAGGTCCGCTCGACCGCGTACTTGACGTCCGCGGCCTTGACCTCGGTGCCGTCCTCGTACTTGACGCCCTTGCGCAGGTGGTACGTCCAGGTCTTGCCGCCGTCGTCGGTCTTGCCCACGTCGGTGGCAAGGTCCGGCGCGAACTCGTAGCTCGCGTTGCCCGGGGCGGGCTTGAAGGTCAGCAGCGGACGGGCCATCAGCCGGGAGAAGTTCCAGGCCGAGGCGTAGTACATGTCGCCCGGGTCGAGCGAGTCGAACTTGTCCGAACTGACCAGCTTGAGCGTGCCGCCCTTCTTGGTCGACTGGTTGACGACCTCGGTGATGGCCTTGTTGCTCGGCGAGTACTTCTTCTTCGAGCCGCCGCCACCACCGCCACACGCGGTTGCGGCCAACGCGGTGACCGCAACGATGCCGATCAGCGCCTGGGCCCTGCGCCTGCGAGTTACCGGGTGTTTCATCGCTGGTCGTGCCTCCTCGTGGGGACTTGCCGGATATTCAGCGGCTGCGTGGGTCCAGGGCGTCTCGAAGCCCGTCGCCGAGCAGGTTGAACGCGAGCACGGTGATGAAGATCGTGACTCCGGGGACGACCATGAACATCGGGGCGTCCTCGTACCGCGGGACGGCGCGCGCGAGCATGCCGCCCCACGAGGCGGTGGGTTCCTGTACGCCGACCCCGAGGAAAGAAAGGGCGGCCTCGAACAGGATGTTCGTGGGAATGAGCAGCGTGGCGTAGACCAGGATCGGGCCGACCAGGTTCGGCATCAGTTCCTTGAAGATGATGTGCCGGTCGGTGGCCCCGAGGCTGCGCGCCGCCTCGACGAACTCGCGTTCGCGCAGCGACAACGTCTGGCCGCGCACGATGCGGGCGATGTAGGGCCAGCTGAAGAACCCGATCACGAAGATCAGGACGGTGACCCGGAGCGTGTCGCCCTTGAGGCCGAACGCCTCGCCCTGGAGGCTGCTGCCGATCGCGATCGCGAACAGGAGCAGCGGGAAGGCCAGGAAGACGTCCATCGCGCGGCTGATCAGCGCGTCGACCCAGCCACCGAAGTAGCCCGCCGCGGTGCCCAGTACGACACCGAGCACCACGGACAGGAGCGTGGCCAGGAAGGCCACCAGCATCGAGATCCGGGCGCCGTAGACGATGCGCGAGAAGATGTCCCGGCCGTTGACCGGCTCCAGACCCAGTGGATGGTCCCAACTGGCGCCGCCGAAGCTGCCGTTGGGGATGTTCAGCACCGGGTCGAGCAGGTCGTCGTGGTACTCCGTGGGGTCTCCGCCGACGACCGAGGTGATCAAGGGTGCGAAGATCGCTACGAGTACCATGAAGACGATCACCACACCACCGGCCATCGCGACCTTGTCGCGACGGAATCGGGCCCACGCGATCTGGCCCAGGGAACGACCCTCGATGCGTACGCCGGAGGATTCGGCGATCGCTTCGGGGTGCGCCTCTCGGGCCACACCGGTGGTCTCGATCGGTGCCGTCATGGATCGACCCTCCCCGCTCACGGATGCGACGGCGGCTCGGGATCGCCGATCCCGTCGCCATACCCGGCATTGCGATCCCAATGATCTTCGGGATCTGTCGTCCGGGTGAGACTCCTCCGTGACGCGGGTCACCAACAGGGGTCGCGGAATACCTTTACTGAACCGTGATTACGTCGACACGATTCACCGGTTGATCCGCGTAGATCGGTCACGAAATCACAACAAGGCAGCGGTTGATGACGTGACGTCAGTTTTTTGGGGGCATCAGTGCCTGTTGCCCGCGATCGCCACTGTGTGCCGATCGTCGATCACCGCGTGTCGCGGGCGGCCTCGTCGAGCATGTCGATGCCGATGAAGGGGCGTGTGTGGTCGCGCATCCACGCGGCGACCGGGTCGAACGGGTCGTCCAACGCGACCGAGGACAACGTGAGTCCGGCCGGCGCCGCGGCCGAGGCGCGGGCCATCGCGTCCCGCATCCGCTGCATCGTCGCGGGCTGATCGTCCGTCAGGCGCAGCCCGATCACGAGGCGTTCGGGTCCGACCGCGGGTCGCACCCAGGCCCGATGGGCGGCTCGCACCACCTGGGTCTGGAACAGTTGGCCGCCCAGCAGCGCGTAGAACGCCGGGTCCCACAACGTGGGTTCGCCGACTTCCAGGGGGCCGGCCATCAACCGGTCCAGGCCGCCGACGATGCGTCGCAGGTCGAGATAGGGCACACCGACGCCGCCGCCCTGGGCGTGCGGATTCAGCCACAGGCCCCAGCGGTCGGTGTACAGCGAGGACGCGATCTCGGTGACCGGACAGACCTCGAACGAGCGGTCCCAGCCACTGAGACGCAGTTGTTCCTCGGACGTGAACGCCGGGGCGTAGCGCCACCCGGCCACGTCCATGTTCCCGTACTGCGCGTCCGGACTGCCCGGTTGCCCCTGCCACAACAACATCCACACGTGGGCGCCGGTGAGCGCTTCGAGCAACCGCTCGTAGGCGTCGTAACGCCCGGGTGCCACCTGGCTCAAGGCCTGCTCGACCTGGTTCACGACGTCCTCCCCGAATCCGAACCGATGTACCGATGTCGCGCTGTCCGACGCGGGCTCAGCGCTGGTCGACGCGCAGGTAGAACGGCTGGGTCCGCTCCAGCATCCAGTCCCCCACAGGATCCTGCGCCACGTCCAGGAGCACCACGTTCACCGGCCACGGACACGCGGCCCGGCCGAGCGCGCGCTCCAGGGCGCCGACCGCGGCCAGTCGGTCCTCCTCCTGCCAGCGGTCCAACTCGACGCCGATGAACAGGCACGGCGGGTCGTTCTCGATCACGCCCAGGCCGCGGCGGGCACTGAGCACGACCGGTACGTGGGTGAACTCGGCGGCGGCCGCGATCAGGAAGTCCATCGGCTCCTGGTCCGGCTCGTACAGCCGCACGCGGGCGCCGCGCGGGCCCGAGCCGGACGGTCGGGCCAGCTCCAGCACGCCGGGCGGCGGGATCGGGATGCCCACCTCGCCGCCGGGGTTGACCGCGATGCCCACGTGCGGCGGCATGCCGCGGGCGAACTCGCGCATCGGTGCGACGGTGCACGCCATCGGTCCGGCGACCCGCCGGAACTCCTCCTCCGAGGAGAACACCGGGACGTACGGCCGGCCGTCGATCTCGGTGGTGGGCAGGGTCAGTTCGCTGTCGCCCGGGTTGCCGCCCTCGGGCAGCGGCACCCATACGTCCGCCTCGGCCAGGGCCTCGAAGAGGGCCTCGGCCCGGGACGGATCACGCATCGCCGCGACGAGCGCGCTCTCCACGGGATTGGCCGGGAACGGCATGGTGGTGCTCCTCTGGTGTCCGCCGCAGTTTACTTCTCGCTCGATTGCCGTCGTCGGGACTGTCCCGGTACGGGTTCCGCGAACACGATCCGGCCCAGGTGCCCGGCGGCCGGTCGGTCGAGCAGCACGCACGAGGTGAAGCCGCCCGGAGCCGACGCCAGGGTGGGTCCCGCGTCCAGCCACGGCGTCAGCCTGGCGAGCAACTCGCGCCATTCGCGGTGGTGCCGGGCGAACACCGGTGTGGACACCCCGCGCCCGCGTTCGCGTTGGCCGGAAAGCGCCTGCTGGGCGGTCACGTCCAGGAGCAGCGCGTGCGCGGAGCTGCCGCGCCGACGGGCCGCGAGCACCAGCGCCCGGCGCAGGATCGGGTTGCGGCCGCTGTCGTGCACGACCACCGCGCCGGGGCCGCGCAGCGCCCGGGCGACCTCGCCGTAGTGGGAGAGCCGCACCAGCGGCCGGTAGACCCGGTAGGGGATTCGCCCCGCCCGTACCGCCCAGCGGGCCCGGACCAGGTCCGCGTCCAGGACGGCCACCCCGGCGCCGGGGGTGACCACGCGCGCGAGCAGCGTGCTCTTGCCGGCTCCCGGCAGGCCGGTGACCACGAGCACGCACGAGGCCGGGTAGACCAAGACGTCCACGACCCGGTCGCCGATCCCCTCCCCCGCCCGATCGCGCTCCTCCCGGAGGTCGTGCACGGACCGGGGGATCAACACGCCGCCCGTCGCGGCGCCGGTATGCGCCCCCGCCGAGTCCGTCTCCACGAGCCCTCCCTTGTGTCACAACCGTCATGCCCTGCGCATGGTGTCGCACCCATGGGTGCGCGCGCGTGCCGGTGATCCCTCGGACTCGGCCGGGCCCGGTCCCCGCGGGGTCCGGACTCGGCGGGTCCCGGTCCCGGCGGGGGATTGACGACACGCGCTAGCATGCCGGGCACAACCTCATAACGGCCGTCGACCCCACGCGGAAGAGTCCTCGCCCACGAGCGGGGCGCCGAAGGAGCAACTCCTCCCCGGAATCTCTCAGGCACCGATACCGCATGGGTCAGGCACTTCTGGAAAGCAACCACACCGCCGGTGTGGTTCACCCACGGTGCAAATCGCGAGTTCGACGCGATGAAGCTCTCAGGTTCCGATGACAGAAGGGGAGGGCACCCCACTTTTCGACCGACTTTGGTCGAAAAGGGCTGAAAGCCGTGGCAGGGAGCCCCCTTTGTTGTCGTATTCGCCGCAGTACCCGTCACCTTCCGCGCCGGCCGAGCGCGCGGCCGTTCGCCATGCCCGCGACCGGCCCGCGCCCTTGGCGTGTTCCCGCCGGCGCCCCCTCGAAGGAGCCTTCGCATGACCACCGACCGCCGGACCCCGCTCGACGCCGTGCACGACGCGCTCGGGGCCACGATGACCGACTTCGCCGGTTGGCGGATGCCGCTCCGGTACGGGAGCGAACGCGACGAGCACACCGCGGTGCGCACCACGGCCGGCCTGTTCGACCTCACCCACATGGGCGAGATCGAGGTCACCGGCCCGGACGCCGCCCGCGCGCTCGACCACGCCCTGGTCGGTTTCGTGTCGAAGATCGGGATCGACCGCGCCCGGTACACGATGATCTGCACCGAAGAGGGCGGCATCGTCGACGACCTGATCGTCTACCGGCTGGGCGACGAGCACTTCGTGGTCGTGGCCAACGCGTCCAACGCCGACGTGGTCGCGGGCAGCCTGGCGTACCGCTCGGAGAAGTTCGACGCCACCGTGCGCGACGCGTCCGAGGAGTACACGCTGCTCGCCGTGCAGGGCCCCGCGTCGACCGCGATCGTCGGTTCGCTCACCGACGCCGACCTGCCCGCGCTCAAGTACTACGCGATCCTGCGCACCGAGGTCGCGGGCGTGCCCGTCCTGCTCGCGCGCACCGGCTACACCGGCGAGGACGGCTTCGAGCTGTTCGCCGCGCCCGGCGACGCGGTCGCCCTGTGGGAGGCCCTGCTGACCGCCGGCACGCCGCACGGCCTGGTGCCGGCCGGCCTGTCCTGCCGCGACACGCTGCGCCTGGAGGCGGGCATGCCGCTGTACGGCCACGAGCTGACCCGGGACACCACGCCGTACGAGGCCAACCTGGGCCGGGTGGTCCGGCTGGACAAGCCCGAGGACTTCGTCGGGCGCGACGCGCTGGCCGCCGCGCAAGAGGACGTGCGCCGCACGCTGGTCGGGCTCACCTCGCCGGGCAAGCGGGTCCCGCGCGCGGGCTATCCGGTGGTGGACGCGGAGACCGGCGAGAAGGTCGGCGAGGTCACCTCCGGCGCACCCTCGCCCACGCTCGGCGTGCCGATCGCGATGGCGTACGTGAGCACGGACCGGGCCGAACCGGGCACGCGCCTGGCCGTGGACATCCGCGGCAGGGCCGAGCCGGTCGAGGTGGTCGCACTGCCGTTCTACAAGCGGGCCTGAGGCCGGGCTTCGGCCGGCTCCCGACACCCACAAACCATTACAAAACCGCCTGATGGATCGACCATCCGCATTCGAATGGAGAATGGACCCGTGCACGCACCCCAGCACCTGCGCTACAGCAAGGAACACGAGTGGCTCGACGAGGCGGCCTCCCCCGCCCTCGTCGGCATCACCCAGCACGCGGCCGACGAGCTCGGCGACGTGGTGTTCGTCCAGCTTCCCGAGGTCGGCCAAGCGGTCGTCGCCGGTGAGCCGTGTGGCGAGTTGGAGTCCACGAAGTCGGTCAGCGACATGTACGCGCCGGTCTCCGGCGAGGTCGTCGAGATCAACGACGCGGTCGCCGAGGACCCCGCCCTCGTGAACTCCGATCCCTTCGGGACGGGCTGGCTGTTCAAGGTGCGCATCGACGGCGAGGCCGAGGGCCTGCTGTCGGCCGACGAATACGCCGCGTTCTGCGGCGAATGATCGAGATCGACCCGATCGAGGAGCTGACAACCGTGACGATCCTGGACCGTCCGCTGAGCGAGGTGGACCCGCAGGTCGCCGCCGCCGTCACCGACGAGCTGCACCGCCAGCAGAACACTCTGGAGATGATCGCCTCCGAGAACTTCGCCCCCGTGGCGGTGTTGGAGGCGCAGGGTTCCGTCCTGACCAACAAGTACGCCGAGGGCTACCCCGGCCGGCGCTACTACGGCGGCTGCGAGCACGTCGACGTCGTCGAGCAGCTCGCCATCGACCGGGTCAAGGAGCTCTTCGGCGCCGAGGCCGCCAACGTGCAGCCGCACTCGGGCGCGTCCGCGAACGCCGCCGCGATGTTCGCGCTGCTCACCCCCGGCGACACGATCCTGGGCCTGGACCTGGCCCACGGCGGCCACCTCACCCACGGCATGCGGATCAACTTCTCCGGCAAGCTCTACAACGTGGTCGCCTACCACGTCGACGAGAAGGCCCACCGGGTCGACATGGAGGAGGTCGAGCGCCTGGCCAAGGAGCACCGGCCGAAGATGATCATCGCGGGCTGGTCGGCCTACCCGCGGCAGCTCGACTTCGCCGAGTTCCGCCGGATCGCCGACGAGGTCGGTGCCTACCTCATGGTGGACATGGCGCACTTCGCGGGCCTGGTCGCCGCGGGTCTGCACCCCAGCCCCGTGCCGTACGCGGACGTGGTCACCACCACGACGCACAAGACCCTGGGCGGCCCGCGCGGCGGCGTCATCCTGTCCAAGGCGGAGTACGCCAAGAAGATCAACTCGGCGGTCTTCCCCGGCCAGCAGGGCGGCCCCCTGGAGCACGTGATCGCGGCCAAGGCGGTGGCCTTCAAGGTCGCCGCGTCCGACGACTTCAAGGACCGCCAGCGGCGCACCCTGGAGGGCTCGGCCATCCTCGCCGAGCGGCTCACCCGCGCGGACGTCACCGACGCGGGCATCACCGTGCTCACCGGCGGCACCGACGTGCACCTGGTCCTGGTCGACCTGCGCGACTCGGAGCTCAACGGTCAGCAGGGCGAGGACCGGCTGCACGAGATCGGCATCACGGTCAACCGCAACGCGGTGCCGTTCGACCCGCGCCCGGCGATGGTCACCTCCGGTCTGCGGATCGGCACGCCGGCGCTGGCCACACGCGGCTTCGACAAGGCGGACTTCGAGGAGGTCTCGGACATCATCGCCGAGGCCCTCCTCCCCGGTTTCGACGACGCCCGCAAGGCGGCCCTGGCCACGCGCGTCACGGCCCTGGCGAAGAAGCACCCGCTGTACCCGAACCTCTGACCCACGACCTCACGGTGTCGGGTTCACGAGCACGGCCGCGGGGCCGGCGGGGCGATCCCCCGCCGGCCCCGCGGCCGTTCGCCCACCCGCTTCTCGCGTCCGGCTGCGCGGTTCCGGCCTCGGGTGGGCCGAACAGGTGACGGAACCGCATCAACTCGTGAGTGTGGCCGACGTGATCGGGTTCGGCGGGTTGGGATGGAGCCGCGGGGGTCCGCCACGACCCGATGAAGGTGCAGTCCCATGAACGACTCGCCGAACGGCTCACCGAACGACTCGTCCGACCCGACCGGCAATCCGTACGCTCCACGCCTGGTCGCCGCCGGCCAGACCTTCGACGTGATCGAGGTCGACGCGCGGCTGGGGCGCGAGGCGGTGAAGCAGTTGCGCGCGGCGGGGGTTCGGGTCGGCCCGGTGATCCACGACCGGCGCTGCGCCAAGATGGGATTCCTGGTCCCGGTCACCTCCCCGGCCCGCACGCGCCTGCGCGACCAGCGCGGCCCGAGCCGGCACGGCCTGGGCGCCTGGGTCACCTTCCCGCCCGCGCGCGGCGAGACCGGCCCGCTGGTCTGGTTCATCGCCCCGACCGAAAACCCGATCCCCACCCCGCTCGCCCCACTCGACTCCGCCATCACCCGCGCCGCCGCGACCCTGATCGACCACGGTTGACCACGGTTGACCCACCGCCCACCCTCGTCGGCCCCGGGCACGCCACCCGATGCGGCCCCGGGACACCGCCCCGCGCGCCCCACCCGACCCCGCCACCCCCCGCCCCGCCTCGACCCGCCCTGCCCCCGATCGACCGCGCCCGACCCACCGCCACCCTCGTCACGCCCCCGACCACGCCCATACGATGCGGGCTCCGGTCTGGTGATGGGGGCGACGGATGGGTGTGCTGAGACGCAAGGTCGGGGAGTTACGCGGCGAGGTGGTCGAGCACCTCTGGGTGCGGCGACGGATCCGGCAGTGGCTCTCGATCGGGTTCGTACTCGGGCTGTTGCTCGGCGCGGCGGCGGCCGCGGGCGCGGCCGCGTTGTACTGGCCGGAGCAGGACAAGCCGCTGAAGATGACGATGCGCGAGGGGGAGATACCGGTCAAGGCCCCGGCCGTGCTCAGCGGTCCGGCCGCGCTCACCGCACAGGGGCTCACCTGCGGCATCGAGTGGATCACCGGCACCCACGCCGAACACTTCGCCCAGGGCCGGCTGTGCCGGGTCAAGGTCTCCATCGCCAACAACTCGCTGGCCACGGTACGGATCGCCAACCTGGAGCAGCGCCTGGTCCTGCCCGACGGCACCGAACTGGCCATGGACCTCGAATCGATGGAGATCAAGCGCCAGCTCCGCGAGTTCACCCTCGGCGCCTCCGACACCCTGGTCGAAGACCTCTGGTTCGACCTCCCCGAGAACGTCACCCCCACGGCCATCCTCCTCCGCGCCAACCCCGAAACCCCCCAAGGCCGCGCCGAACTCCCACAAAAGGACTGGTCGAGGAAATAACGAGCCGCCTCCGGGACACGCCGAATCCGGACGTATCCGCCCCGTAGAATCAGACATGTCCGGTCCATCGAAGGAGAGCCGTGAGCCTTCCCGCATTCGATCGCGTGTGGACGCCCGAAGACGTTCTGGAGATCCACGCCGACGGTTGGCGTGTCGAATTGCTGGACGGTGCGCTCATGATGTCCCCGGCTCCCTCGCGCCGGCACCAAATGGTCTCCCGACGCCTGGCCATGCTGCTCGAGGCCGCCGCGCTCGATGCCCGAGTCGACTGCGTCGTGTACGAGAACATCAACGTGCGACGCGACAACGACTTCACTCAACCGGACGTCGTCGTGATCGACGGGGCCGCCGCCCGAGCGGGTGAGGAGTCCGGCGAGGACGACATCTGGCTCGACCCGGAGCACGTGCTGCTCGCGGTCGAGATCGTTTCGCCGGGGCAGGCGGGGCGAGACGGGGTGGACAAGCTCGAGAAGTACGCGTCGTGGGGGATCGAGTTCTACTGGGTCCTGGAACCGAACGACTCCGTACTGGAGGGCTTCGAACTGCGCGATGGCACGTACGCGTCGGTGACCCGGGTCGAGGGCGCACACGCGGCGACGCCTCCCGCACCGTTTTCGGTGACCGTCCGCCCCGACGAACTGCGCCGACTGCGCTGAGGCGCCCAGGTCCGGGCGACTCCCCCGGCGCGACGGGATCGGTGGGCAACTCCTCGGCGATGGGGTGGCGTTCGGCCCGATCCCGGTGCCGGCGGGTGCTTCGGTGAGTCAAAGCGGGTCGATCGTGGACGCGTTGCGGGTCGTGGTGCGGGCTTGAGGCGACGCCGACACCCCCTACCATCGGGCGTGTCGGCGCCTGTACGGGGGCGCGTCGTCGAGAAAGGCGCACTTGTGACGCAGTCCTTCCACCCGCCCGGATCCCCCGGAGTAGACCGGAAGCCGATGTTCGCCTTCGGCTGGATTCCGCTGCCCAAGCGGGTCGCCGAGCGCTACTTCGTGCCCGACTACCGGCTGATCGGGCGCGACGTGACCCTGGAGCGGGTGCGCGTGATCCGATCCTGGCTCGGCCTGGGCGTACTGGTATGGATCGCGGCCACCTACGGCGGTGGCGAGGACGCCGCCCAGGGCCTGATGACCAGCTTCATCGCGTCCGTGTTCGTCGCGATCATCGCGTGCCCGATCGCGGTGGCCATCATCGTCGCCCTGACCCGCTCGGACGTACGCACCGAGACGCGCAAGAGCCTGATGTTGCCGCTGCGTTCGCTCGGGCTGTTCGTGCTCGTCTCGGTGGCCACGCTCGGCGGCCTGACCGCGCTGGCGTACGGATCCAAGGAGGTCAACGCGGGGGCGAGCGTGGCCTCGTTCTTCCTCACCGCGCTCGGCCTGGCCGTGTCGCTGTGGGTGCTGCGCTTTTGGATACTCGCCGTCCGCGCGATCCCGCAACACCTGTTCCGGGCCGTGGACGGGCACCCGCTGCTGCCCGCGGTGATCGCACCCTGGCTGTCGTGGTGCGGCGCGCTGATCGACCTCGGCGACGACGGCGGCAAGGGCGCGCTGCCGGTCGGCGTGCGGCTGATCGGCACGCTCGGCGGCCCGGTCACCATCACCATCATGTCGCTGTGGGAGATCCGCCGGGTTCGCAGCCGCTACGGCGTCACCTTCCGCGGCGGACCGCACCCGACCCGCAGGCCCGATCCGATCATGCCGCCGATGCCGCCGTTCCCGAGCCAGGCCAACCCGTGGCAGCAGGCTCCGCAGCCGCAAGGTCTCTTCCAGCAGGGGCCGTTCCCGCCCACCCCGCCGCAGGGTCCCGACTCGCAACAACACCCGGCCTGGCGGCAGCAGCCCGGCTACCACCAGCCCCCGCCGCCCCCGTGGGGCCCGCCGCGCGGCTGACCCCGTCCGCCGGGGGTGGCCGCCGATCCGGTCCACCCCCGGGCGCGCCGGCGGACGCCCGGTCCGTCGACGACCTCAGTCCGTCGACAACCGCTCACGCAAGCGGGCGACCTGCGCGTCGGTCACGCCCAGCCCGTCCCGCACATAGCCCTCGACCGACCCGTACAGCTCCTCCGCCGTCGAGAACGCCGTGTTCAGGTAGTCCTCGTGCACGTCGAAGACCGGCTTGAGGTGCGCGGGATCGAAGCCGCGCTCGGCGATGTGCCGCAGGATCTCGCCGTTCTTGTCCCTGAGGTGCTCGGTGCTGGCCAGGTAGTCCTCGAGCACGGTCGCCCGGGGCACCCCGAGCAGGGTGAGCAGCACCGCCGAGGTCCACCCGGTGCGGTCCTTGCCCTGCGAGCAGTGGAACACCGTCGGCACGTCGACGGCCGCCATCCGCGCGAACACCTCGCGGTAGGCGGCCCGGGCGCCCTCGGTGGCCACGAACCGTCGGTACACCTCGCACATCAGCTCGCGCCCGGCGGTGCCGCCGAGCAGTTCGCCCGCGCGATCCGGGTCGGCGAACACCTCGCCGAACAGCTCGTCGTTCTGCCGTCCCATCACGTCCGCGATCAACAGCTCCGCGCCCTGCGGCACCCGGTCCGGCTCGCGGTCGCGCTCGGTGTCCGAACGCAGGTCGATCACCAGGCCGATGCCCAGCCGCAGCAGCGTCGCGGCGTCCGCGGCGTCCACCTCGCCGAGGCCGTCGGAGCGGTACACGAGACCCGTGCGCACCTTGCGGCCGTCCGCGGTGGCATGCCCACCCGCGTCACGGAAGTTCGGGGCGGTGACCAGGATCGGCGTCGGGGACGTCATGGTGCGCGGTCCTTCGCTTCGAGGAGATGCCGGGCGAGCAGATACCGGACGGGGCGGCTGCCGAGTGGGTACCACCACCCTACGTGAGCGTACGGCGGGTTCACCCGGGACCCGCGCCCATGCCCGCACCCCGCTATGTGGGTGCCCACACCGCGTGCTCGACCCGCAACAGCATGGCCGACCGCCCCGCCAGTCGCAGTCCGCCGCCACCCGCGACCGGCTCGCTGTACCGCGCCATCGGGTCGCCCTCCAGCGCCGTGTCCAGGACCACCTCGTAACTGTGCGCCCACGGCTCGTCCGGCAGCGTGAACCGCATCGGCTGCGAGGACGCGTGCAGGATGAACAGGAAGCTGTCGTCCACGATGCGTTCGCCGCGCGGTCCCCGGCGGTCGATGTCCAGGCCGGACAGGTACATGCCCAGCGTCGCGGTCGGCGCGAACCAGTCCTTGCGGGTCATCTCCCGCCCGCCGGGGGTGAACCAGGCGAGGTCGCGCAACCCGTCCGGGGCGACCGGGCGGCCCGAGTAGAACGCCCGCCGGCACAACACCGGATGCGCGCGCCGCAGGCGGATCAGCCGCGCGGTCAGGTCGAGCAGCGGGCGCCAATCCGGCGAGTCCAGCGCCGACCAGTCCAGCCAGGACAGCTCGTTGTCCTGACAGTAGGCGTTGTTGTTGCCCGCCTGGGTGCGGCCCATCTCGTCGCCCGAGGTGATCATCGGGACGCCGGTGGACAGCAGCAGGGTGGTCATCAGATTGCGGATCTGCCGCTTGCGCAGGGCCACCACGTTCGGGTCCGACGTCTCGCCCTCGTAGCCGTGGTTCCAGGACCGGTTGTTGTCGGTGCCGTCGCGGTTGTCCTCGCCGTTCGCCTCGTTGCGCTTGCGCTCGTAGGTGACCAGGTCGCGCATCGTGAAGCCGTCGTGCGCGGTGACGAAGTTGATCGAGGCGTACGGGTTGCGGCCGTCGCGCTGGTACAGGTCGGACGAGCCGGACAGCCGGTACGCCAGTCCGCGCACGTCCGGGCGGGCACCTCGCCAGAAATCCCGGACCGCGTCCCGGTACTGGTCGTTCCACTCGGTCCACAGCGGCGGGAACGCGCCCACCTGGTAGCCGCCCGCGCCCAGGTCCCACGGCTCGGCGATCAGCTTCACCCGGGACAACACCGGATCCTGGGAGATCACGGTCAGGAACGAGGACAGCCGGTCCACGTCGTGCGGCGAGCGGGCCAGGGCCGCGGCCAGGTCGAACCGGAAGCCGTCCACACCCATCTCGGTCACCCAGTAGCGCAGCGAGTCGGTGATCAACTGGAGCACGTGCGGCTGGACCACGTTGAGCGTGTTCCCGCACCCGGTGTAGTCGGTGTAGTGCCGCCCGCCGTCGGCCATCCGGTAGTAGCCGGCGTTGTCGATGCCGCGAAAGCACAGCGTGGGCCCGGCCGGGCCGCCCTCGCCGGTGTGGTTGTAGACCACGTCCAGGATTACTTCGAGCCCGGCCGCGTGCAGCGCGTGCACCATGTCCCGGAACTCGTGCACCTGGCCACCGCGCCCGCCCGCCGAACTGTAGCCGGCGTGCGGCGCGAAGAAGCCCACCGTGTTGTAGCCCCAGTGGTTGCTCCGCCCGCCGCGCAACAGGTGTTCCTCGGACACGAACTGATGCACCGGCAACAACTCGACGGCGGTCACCCCGAGCCGGACCAGGTGGTCGATCGCGGCCGGGTGGGCCAGGCCCGCGTAGGTGCCGCGCAGGTGGTCCGGGACGCGCGGGTGCCGCGCGGTGAAGCCCTTGACGTGCAGTTCGTAGATGACGCTCTCGGCCCACGGGATCTTCGGCCGGCGGTCCTGCGACCAGTCGGCGTCGTCCGCGACGACCACCGACTTGGGTACGTACGCGGCCGAGTCGCGATCGTCGCGCACCGTGTCGTCCCGGCCGCGCACGTGCCCGAACACCGCGTCGTGCAGCACGAAGTCGCCGTCCACGGCCCGCGCGTAGGGGTCCAGGAGCAGCTTGGCCGGATTCCACCGGGCGCCGCGGCCGGGCTCCCAGCGTCCGTGTACGCGGTAGCCGTAGCGCTGACCGGGCCGCACGCCGGGCACGTAGCCGTGCCACACCCGGAAGGTCTGCTCGCGCAGCGGCAGCCGGGTCTCGCGCGCCGTCCCGTCCGGGCCGTCCTCGAACAGGCACAGCTCGACCGCGTCGGCGTCGCCCGCCCACAGCGCGAAATTGGTGCCCGTACCGTCGAAGCGCGCGCCCAACGGCAACCGGCGGCCCGGCCAGGGCGGCGGTACGTGGCCGTTGGCCGTGGCGTAGCCGCCGAGCGCGCCACGCGCGTCGACCCCGGGGTCCCTCGTTTCCCACTCGAGCGTCACGGCCCGCCTCCCCATCCCGCTCCCCAGGATGTTCCCGCCGTGCCCCCACGCCTACACGCCCGCACACCCATGCGTGTAAACCGCCGCGGCGGCACGTCGACGACGGCGAGAACTACTCGCAGTACAACAACCCGAGCGTGAACACGGAGATCGACCGGATCCTCAAGATCACGGACGTGAACCAGCAGG
>NZ_JBSFEO010000079.1:0-29973 GCF_053594475.1 Embleya sp. NPDC001921 | reverse complement strand
ATGGTCCCGGCGGTGCTGATCATTGCGGGGATCAGGGTGTTGCCGGCGAAGTCCGTGGGGCCGGCGGCATGTGCGAACCGATCAGCTCATGCTGCCGGTCCGCAGCAGCGTACGGATCGTCCGCATCGCGACCGAGAGCGTCGCGAGGTCGTAGTTCTCCGCCTCCTGCAACTCGTCCAGCGTGGACCGGGCGCGGGTGAGCACGGCCGCGTTCCGGTGCTCCCACGCCTTGAACCGCAGCTCCGGGGTGTCCTCCGATTCGCCGGAGACGAGCACCTCCGCGGTGAGCCCGGCCTGCGCCGCGTACAGGTCCTCGCGCAGCGAGGCCCGTGCCATCGACTTCCACCGGTCGCTGCGCGGCAGTTCGATGATCCGGTCGAGCAGGTGCGCGATCGGCAGCCGGTCGGCGATGTCGAAGTACACCTGCGCGACGTCGAGCACCGCGCGCTCGGACTCGTGCGCCACCTCGACGATGTCCAGGGCGGCGTACGTCGAGGACATCCCGGCCACCGCGGTGGCCAGCTCGGTGGGCACGCCCGCCTTGGTGAACTCCTCGTACAGCCCGTCCATCCAGGCCAGGTCCGAGCCGCGCAGCACCTTGGGCAGGTGTGCGACCACCTCGGCCACACCGTCGCGGAAGAACTCCACCTGCGCGGCGATGTCGATCTCGCGTCGGCTGCCCAGGAACCAGCGGGTCGCCCGCTCGATCAGCCGCCGGCTGTGCAGCCGCAGCTTGGTCTGCATCTCGGCCGGGACCTTGTTGTCCAGCGCCGCGATCGCGCCCATGATCCGGTCCGCGCCGAAGATCTCCCGCGCGGTGATGTGCGCCCGGGCCACCTCCTCCGCCGACGCGCCGGTCTCCTCGCGCATGCGGAACATGAACGAGAGACCGCCGAGGTTGACCACCTCGTTCACCACGACCGTGGTGATGATGTCCCGACGCAGCGGGTGTCGGTCCATCTGCTCGGCGAACCGCGCCCGCAGCGCGCTCGGGAAGTAGCGGTACAACTCCCGGGCCAGGAACGGGTCGTCCGGCAGGTCCGAGGCGATCAGGTCCTGGGCCATCACGATCTTGGTGTACGCGAGCAGCACGGCCAGCTCGGGCTGGGTCATCGCCTGCCCGTTCTGCTGCCGTTCGCGCAACTGGCGGTCGGTCGGCAGGAACTCGATCTCCCGGTTGAGGTGCCCGTCGCGCACCAGCCGGCGCATGTACCGCATGTGCACGTGCAGCAGGCTGCCGGCCTGGGCGACCGCGTTCTCCAGCGCGCAGTTCTGGCCGTAGTTGGCGGCCAGCACCAGGTGCCCGACCTCGTCCGTCATGGCCGCGAGCAGCTCGTTGCGCTGCTTGAGGGTCATGTCGCCGGCGGCGGTGACCTGGTTGAGCAGGATCTTGATGTTCACCTCGTGGTCCGAGGTGTCCACGCCCGCCGAGTTGTCGATCGCGTCGGTGTTGATCCGGCCGCCCGCGAGCGCGAACTCGACCCGACCGAGCTGCGTGCAACCCAGGTTGCCGCCCTCGCCGACGACCTTGACCCGCAGGTCGGCGCCGTTGACCCGGATCGAGTCGTTGGCCTTGTCGCCGACGTCGGCGTGCGACTCGCCGCTCGACTTGATGTAGGTGCCGATCCCGCCGTTCCAGAACAGGTCCGCGGGAGCCTGCAGGATCGCCTTCATCAGCTCGGCCGGGGTGAGTCGGATCACCGCGTCCGGCAGCCCCAGCGCCTGCCGCACCTGTGCGTTGATCGGCACCGATTTGGCGGTGCGCGGGTACACCCCGCCGCCGGCCGAGATCAGTTCCTTGTCGTAGTCCGCCCAGGAGCTGCGCGGCAGGTCGAACAACCGGCGCCGCTCGGCGAAGGAGACCGCCGCCTCCGGGTTCGGGTCCAGGAAGATGTGCCGGTGGTCGAAGGCGGCGAGCAGCCGGATGTGCTCGGACAGCAGCATGCCGTTGCCGAACACGTCACCGGACATGTCGCCGATGCCGACCACGGTGAAGTCCTCGGTCTGGGTGTCGTGACCCAGTTCGCGGAAGTGCCGCTTGACCGACTCCCACGCGCCGCGCGCGGTGATGCCCATGCCCTTGTGGTCGTAGCCCGCCGAGCCGCCGGAGGCGAACGCGTCGCCCAGCCAGAAGCCGTACGCCTGCGCGACCTCGTTGGCGATGTCGGAGAACGTCGCGGTGCCCTTGTCCGCGGCCACCACCAGGTAGGTGTCGTCCGTGTCGTGCCGCACCACGTCCGCCGGCGGCACGACCTCGCCGTCGACGAGATTGTCGGTGATGTCCAGCAGCGCGCCGATGAAGGTGCGGTAGCAGGCGATGCCCTCGGCCAGCCAGGCCTCGCGGTCCGCGGGGTCGGGCAGTTGCTTGCAGAAGAACCCGCCCTTCGCGCCGACCGGCACGATCACGGTGTTCTTGACCATCTGCGCCTTGACCAGGCCCAGGATCTCGGTGCGGAAGTCCTCGCGCCGGTCCGACCAGCGCAGCCCGCCGCGCGCGACCGCGCCGAAGCGCAGGTGCACGCCCTCGACCCGGGGCGAGTAGACGAAGATCTCGAACCTGGGCCGCGGCGCGGGCAGGTCGGGGATCTCCTGCGGGTCGAACTTGAGCGAGAGGTAGTCGTGCGCCTCGCCGTCCTCGCGGTGCTGGAAGAAGTTGGTCCGCAGGGTCGCCTTGATCATCGCCAGGAACGAGCGCAGGATGCGGTCCTCGTCCAGGCTGGCCACCTGGTCCAGGGCACCCTCGATGGCCTCGACGATGCCGTCCACCAGCTCGGTGCCGGCCTGCTGGTGGCCCGGCGAGAAGCGGGCCTCGAACAGGTTCACCAGCAGGCGCGTGGTGTGCGGGTTGGAGACGAGGACGTCCTCGATGTACTCCTGCCCGAACGTGGTCCCGGCCTGCCGCTGGTACTTGGCGTAGGCGCGCAGCACCATCGCCTGGCGCCAGGTGAGCCCGGCCCGGAAGACCAGCGCGTTGAACCCGTCGTTCTCCGCACGCGCGGTCCAGGTCGCCGAGAACGCGTCCTGGAACAGCTCCTTGACGTCCTCGGGCTGCCCGTACATCGCCGTCGCGTCGTAGCGCAGACCGAAGTCGTACACCCACGCCACGGTCCCGTCGGTGCGGCGCAGCTCGTAGGGCCGCTCGTCGACGACCTCCAGGCCCATCCGCTGCAGGATCGGCAACACCTCGGACAGCGACACGTGCCGACCGGTGCGGTAGATCTTGAAGCGCCGCTCGCCGGGCAGTGCTCCTATCGGCTCGTACAGGTGCAGCTTGAAGTCCGCCTCGGGGGTCAACTCCTCGACCCGCTTGAGGTCGGCGACCGCGGTCCGGGGCGGGAAGTCGGACTTGTAGCCCTCACCGAACGCGTGTGCGTAGCGGCGGGACAGTTCGGCCGCGCTCTCCTCGCCGCATTCGGCGACGAGGGCCTCGCCGAAGTCGTCGATCCACGAGCGGGTGGCCTCGGACAGCAGTCGTTCGATGTAGTCCACGTCCGGGTCGCCGAGTTCGGCGCCGGTGGGCACGCGCACGGTGAAGTGCAGGCGCGCGAGCACGGATTCGGTGTTGCGCGCGGTGTAGTCGACCACCGAACCGGCCAGCTCGGCGAGCAGGATGTCCTGCATCTTGAGCCGGACCTCGGTGGTGTACCGGTCGCGCGGCAGGTAGACCAGGGCCGAGTAGAACCGGCCGTACTCGTCCTTGCGCAGGAACAGCCGCAGCCGGCGCCGCTCCTGGAGGTAGAGCACGTTGATCACGATGTCGTGCAGCTCGTCCACGGCGATCTGGAACAGGTCGTCGCGCGGGTAGGTCTCCAGGATCTGCAACAGGTCCCGGCCGTCGTGGCTGACCGGCGGGAAGCCGGCCTTCTCCAGCACCGCGTGCACCTTGCGGCGCACCACCGGGATGCGCTGGACGCTGTCGGTGTACGCGGCCGAGCTGAACAGGCCCAGGAAACGACGCTCGCCGACCACGTTGCCGGCCGCGTCGAACTTCTTCACACCGATGTAGTCGAGGTAGGCCGAACGGTGCACGGTCGCCCGCGAGTTGGCCTTGGTCAGGATCAGTAGCTGTTTCTCCCGGGCCTTCGCGCGAGCCCGGGTGGAGAGCCGGCTGAAGGACGCGGACAGGTCCTGGTCGGCACGCAGGATGCCCAGGCCGGTGCCGGGCACCGCGCGCAGCACGTCCTCGTCGTCCTCGCACACCAGGTCGTACTCGCGGTAGCCGAGGAAGGTGAAGTGGTCCTCGGAGAGCCAGCGCAGCAGCTCCCACGCCTCGCCGATCTCCTCCTCCGGCAGCGAGGCCGGCGGGTCGTTGGCGAGTTCGTCGGCCAGCCGCAGCGACGTGTCGCGCATCTTGGTCCAGTCCTCGACCACTTCGCGCACGTCGCTGATGATCCGCTGCAACCCGGTCTCGACCGAGCGCAGATCCTCGCGGTCGCTCTCCCGGTCGATCTCGATGTGCATCCAGGACTCGACGATCGCGTCCTCGGGCACACCGTGTGCGTCGGTGGTGTCCACGATCTCCAGCAGCTCGCCGGCGATGGTGCGCCGGACGATGAGCTGGGGGTGGATCACCACGTGAATGCTGCGTTCCTGGCGGGAGAGCTCGTTGGTGACCGAGTCCACCAGGAAGGGCATGTCGTCGGTGACGATCTCGACCACGGTGTGCCCGGAGGCCCAACCGTTCTCCTCCACCGTGGGCGTGTACGCCCGGACCCGCGCGGTGCCCTGAGGGCGCTCCCCCGCGAGTCGACAGTGCGAGATCGCCGCACCGTACACGTCCACCGGATCGCGATCGATCAGGTCGTCGGGTGCGGTGTGCCGGTAATAGCGGGACAGGAGGACATCGAGGTCCACCCGGTTCGGGCCCTCGGGCCCGCCGCCTCCGTGCTGTGACGATGCCGCTCGTGCCGCTTCCGCCGCTCGGGCGAGAAGCTCCGCCTTCGCCTCGTCCAGCTTGCTCTGCATGATGCTGCCGCTCCTGTCGCGCGCCGTTGCGTGACCATTGCCGTCCCCGGGCGTGCCCGGCCGTGTACTGCCGGTACCCGCTTTGACGCGAGTACCTGTTTCAGGCGACGTGCGCCGGCCCACGGTGGTTCCGGGACTCCGTCGTCCCGGCCCGCGACCCACGCGGCGTCGCCGCATCGTCAGGCTACTCGCGTGCCTCCCGGCCGCCGAGAGGGGATCTCGGATCACCCTGTAAGTAATTTCCGGGTCGGTCCGGACACCTCGTACCCATTGCCTCGAAGGCGGCGCTCGGGGCACCGTGGACGCGGGACGAACGACGCAACGCACGGGCGGGACGGACTCGGTGGGGAGACGATCGTCATGGCCAAGAAGGTGCTGCTGATCGCCGGCGACGCGGCGGAGTCGCTGGAGGTCCTGTATCCGTACCAGCGCCTGCGCGAGGAGGGCTACGACGTGCACGTCGCCGGCCCCTCGCGCAAGAAGCTCGCCTTCGTCGTGCACGACTTCGTCGAGGGCTTCGACACCTTCACCGAGAAGCCCGGCTACACGTGGCCGGCCGACTTCGCGTTCGTGGAGGTGCGGCCGGAGAACTACGTGGCCCTGGTGCTGCCGGGCGGGCGGGCTCCGGAATACCTGCGCAACAACCCGGTCGTCCAGCGCCTGGTGCGGCACTTCTTCGAGGCGGACAAGCCGATCGCGCAGATCTGTCACGGCCCGCTGATCGCGGCCGCCGCGGGGATGCTGGCCGGGCGCCGCACCGCCGCCTACCCGGCGATCGCGCCGGACATCAGGGCCGCCGGCGGCACGTGGGTGGACGGCGAGGCGGTCGTCGACGGCACCCTGGTCTCCGCCCGCACCTGGGTCGACCACCCGGCCTGGATGCGCGAGTTCGTCCAGGTGCTGCGGACCAAGGTGCCGGCCTGAGCGATCGGCCCCGCGGCGGTCGGCCCCGGTGGTCGGCCCCGCGGCGGTCAGCCCATGTGCGGGTAGCGGTACTCGGTCGGCGGATCGAACGTCTCCTTGAGCGTGCGGGTGCTGGTCCAGCGCATCAGGTTCTGCATCGCGCCCGCCTTGTCGTTGGTCCCCGACGCCCGCGCGCCGCCGAACGGCTGCTGCCCCACCACCGCGCCGGTGGGCTTGTCGTTGAGGTAGAAGTTGCCCGCCGCGAAGCGCAGGAAGCCCGCGGCCCGCGCCGGCGCCCGCCGATCGCGCGCGATCACCGAACCGGTGAGCGCGTACGGCGCGGCCGACTCCATCTGCCGCAACATCGCGTCCCAGTCGCCGTCCTCGTACACGTGCACGCCCAGCAGCGGCCCGAAGTACTCGGTGGTGAACACCTCGTCCCACGGGTCCTCGGCCAGGACCACGGTGGGCCGGACGAACCAGCCGACCGAGTCGTCGTAGGTGCCGCCCGCCAGCACCCGCAGGCCGTCGTCGGCGTGCGCGCGATCGATCGCCGCCCCGAGCTTGGCGAACGCGCGCTCGTCGATCACCGCGCCCATGAAGTGCCGCAGGTCCGTCACGTCGCCCATGGACAGGCCGTCCACCTCGGCCAGGAACGCGTCCCGGAACTCGCTCTCCCAGATCGAGCGCGGGATGTAGGCGCGCGAGGCGGCCGAACACTTCTGTCCCTGGTACTCGAACGCGCCGCGCACCAGCGCGGTGCGCAGCACGTCGTGGTCGGCGCTGGGGTGCGCGACCACGAAGTTCTTGCCGCCGGTCTCGCCCACGATCCGCGGGTAGCCGCGGTAGGTGTCGATGTTCGCGCCGATGGTGCGCCACAGGTGCTTGAACGTCGCGCTCGACCCGGTGAAGTGCAGCCCCGCGAAGTCCGGGTCGGCCAGCGCGACGTCGGAGACCGCGACGCCGTCGCCGTGCAGCAGGTTGATCACCCCCGGCGGCAGCCCCGCCGCCTCCAGGAGCCGGATCAGGTGGTGCGCGGCCAGTGCCTGGGTGGGCGCGGGCTTCCACACCACCACGTTGCCCATCAGCGCCGGCGCGGTGGGCAGGTTGCCCGCGATCGCGGTGAAGTTGAACGGCGTGACCGCGTACACGAAGCCTTCCAGCGGCCGGTGGTCCAGTCGGTTCCACACCCCCGGCGAGTCGATCGGCTGCTCGGCCATGATCCGCCGGGCGAAGTGCACGTTGAACCGCCAGAAGTCGACCAGCTCGCACGGCGCGTCGATCTCCGCCTGCTGCACCGTCTTGCCCTGACCGAGCATGGTCGCGGCGGCGATCGTCTCGCGCCACGGCCCGGCCAGCAGGTCGGCCGCCTTGAGCAGGATCGCCGCGCGATCGTCGAAGTCCATCGCGCGCCAGTCGGGCGCGGCCTCCTTCGCGGCGGTCAGCGCGGCCCGCGCGTCCTCGTGCGTCGCGTTGGCCAGCGTGCCCAACTCGCCCGCCCGCCGGTGCGGCTGCACGATCTGCACCCGCTTGCCCGCGCCCATCAGGCGCTCGCCGCCGATCGTGTGCGGCAGGTCCACCGGCGCGTCGGACAACTCGGCGAGCCGGGCCGTCAGCCGCTCCCGCTCGGGAGAGCCCGGCGCGTAGCCGTGGACGGGTTCATTGCTCGGCCGGGGCACCCGGGTCACAGCATCCATGGATGCGCAGTGCCCGCGAATTCGACAATCGATGCACCGGGCGTCGACGCGAGGGTCAGCCCGGATACGTACGCGCGAGCGCCACCGCGTCCGCGAGCGAGTCCACCACCGGCACGCCGGCCACCTCCAGGCTGGCCCGCGCGTGCGAACCGCCCGTGTACAACACCGCCCGCGCGCCCACGTGCAGCGCCGCCGCCGCGTCGTCGGCGGCGTCGCCGATCAGCACCACCTCACCCGGATCCCGGCCCAGCGCGGCCAGGTGCCGGACCAGGTGCTCGGCCTTGCCGCCGCCGGGCGGACCCACCCGCCCGTCCACCCGCACGAACCGCTCCTCGATCCCGAACCGGCGCACGAACGGCATCAGCGACTCGTGCGCGGTCAGCGACAACAACGACTGGGTGCCGCCCTCGTGCTGCCACGTGCGCAGCAGTTCGTCCGCGCCGCCGGCGAGCTCGCACAGCACGCTGTGCGTGGCGTAGACCTGCTGGAAGGCGTCGTCGAGCAGCACCCACTCGGCGGCATCGGGAACCCGGCCGGTGATCTTCTCGTAGAACTTCGGCACGGGCACGCAGTAGAGCTCGCGATAGCGCTCGAGGGTCATCGGCGGCAGCCCCAGCAGCGCGAACGAGGCGTTGGTGGCCGCGATGATCGCGTCCATGTCGTGGAACAGCGTGCTGTTCCAGTCCCAGACCAGGTGCGGAGGTCGACTCTTCATGGACCTTCATTGTGCCGTGGGCACGCTCACAGCAGGTCGGCCAGCTCCTGTGTCGCGAACCACAACAACTCGTGCTCCTCGGTCGCCTCGATCAGCTCGTCGGTGAGCCCGCCGGCCAGCGCCGCGGCGATCGCCTCCTCGGCCTCGGCGGTGTCCATGTGCACCGCCGCGATCCGCTTGCGCGGCACCGTCGCGTCCACCACCACCGCGCCCGGCCCGTCCTGCGCGCGCACGCCCACCAGGTGGTCCGGTACGTCCGCCGCCAGCACGATCCGACGCGTTCCGCCCGGCTCGTCCGCGAGCAGCCGCAGGGAGGCCTCGGCGGCCCGGGTCAGCGCGCCGTACTCCAGCTCCTCCTCGTCCTCGCTCTCGTACCAGGCGCGAAACGCGTCGGTGACCGCGTACGCGAACAGCGGTGCCGACACGATCGCGCCCTCGGCGTGCACCGAGGCCAGACCTGCGGGCGTGGTGGGGATGAACACACGCATCGGGCGACTCCAATCGAGTGAAATCCCGGCATCCGTTCGAGTTCGCCCAGAGCCGGGGCGACGGTCGACCTACCGCCACATTGCGTGAGTCGACGCGCGTCAGCGTAATCCCAGGACGGCCAGACGAATGGTTGACCACGCGCCGCGAGCCGGCTAGGAAGTGCCTGCACACGTCCCGGTCGGGGGAACGAGCGGGACGAGTGCGCGGCCACACCGGACGCTCGCGTCCTCGCACGCCTTTCGCACGTCTTCACACAGCTTCACGGGGAGGACCCATGGTCCACACGAACACCGTCCGCACCACGCCGCCTCCGCACCTGTACGTGGTGCGGGCACCCGCCGGCGAGAGCCCCTTCGACCCGGCCCCGGCCGGGCGTGCCGATCGCGAGATCCTCCCGCTTCGCCCGCCCACGCACCGGGCGGCGCTCGTGCACGGCTCGCTCGCGCTCGCGCCCGATCCGGCCTTCGACCCGCCACCCGCACCGCGCCCGGCACTGCGGCTGATCCGCGCCCTGGACGAGCCGGACCCGGCCGAGGCCCGGCTGCGCGCGCGACGGCTGGCACACGCGCTCGCCGAGATCGGCTCCGGCCTGCGCGCGGTCACCCAGTTGCGGCCGTACGCCTCCGCCGCCGTCTACGCCACCACACACCACCTGATCCGCCGACTCGCCGCCCGCCGGGTCGGCCGGCTGAGCGTGGAATCGTGCGGCGGCCGGGCCCCCGCCGACGGCGTCGCCGAGGGCTACGCCCGGCTGCGCGCCGCCTCCTGGGTGCTGACCCTCGCCTTCCGCCTGGAACGCGACGCCCCCACCCGCCGGCCCACCGACACGTGGTTGTGCACCGCGCTGGAACACGACGGCCTCACGTGACGCGGAAGACCCGAGGGTCCGGACCACAACCGCGGTCCGGACCCTCGGGTCGATCCATCACTTCGACATCACTGCGCATACGCCGTCGACCACTCGGCCGCACGTCGACCATCGAGCCCGTCCGGCGTTCGAGGACGGGCGGGCCGCAGGCCGGCCGAGTCGACCCGGGCCTACTTCTTCTTGCGCTTCGCGCGCTGCGCGCGCCTGCGCTCGGCCCGAGTCGCACCCTCGTCGACCTCGACGTCGTCCTCTTCGAAGTTCTCCTCGGAGGTGACCACGCCACCCTCGCCGTCGATCGTCGGCGCGCTGTACTGCAGGTGCGCCGGCCGCTGGGGCGTGTCCAGGCCCTTGGCGTGGATCTCCGGCAGCGGCGCGGCCTTGTCGATCGAGATGCTCGGCGCCTCGGGCACCTGCTCGATCTCGACCTCGACGTTGAAGAGGTAGCCGACCGACTCCTCCTTGATGCCCTCCATCATGGCGTTGAACATGTCGAAGCCCTCGCGCTGGTACTCCACCAGCGGGTCGCGCTGCGCCATCGCCCGCAGGCCGATGCCCTCCTGGAGGTAGTCCATCTCGTAGAGGTGCTCACGCCAGCGGCGGTCCAGCACCGACAGGATCACCCGGCGCTCCAGCTCGCGCATGACCTCTTCGCCGAGCTTCTCCTCGCGCAGCGCGTACGCGGCCTGGGCGTCCGCCCGCAGCAGTTCCACGAGCTGCTCGGTGTCCAGGTCGGAGCGGTCGCCGAACTCCTCCTCGACCTCCTCGATCGTGACGCTGACCGGGTACAGCCGCTTGAGGTTGGCCCACAACTTCTCGAGGTCCCACTCCTCCGCGAAGCCCTCGGTGGCCCCGTGCACGTACGCCTCGACGGTGTCGTCGATGAAGTGGCCGATCTGCTCCTGCAGGTTCTCGCCCGCGAGCACCCGGCGGCGCTCGCCGTAGATCACCTCGCGCTGGCGGTTCAGCACCTCGTCGTACTTGAGGACGTTCTTGCGAATCTCGAAGTTCTGCTGCTCGACCTGGGTCTGCGCGGACTTGATCGCGTTGGAGACCATCTTCGACTCGATCGGCTGGTCCTCGGGCACGTTGGCCAGGGTCAGCACACGCTCGACGATGTTGGCCTTGAACAGGCGCATCAGGTCGTCGCCGAGCGAGAGGTAGAAGCGCGACTCGCCGGGGTCGCCCTGGCGGCCGGAGCGACCGCGGAGCTGGTTGTCGATCCGGCGGGACTCGTGCCGCTCGGTGCCCAGCACGTACAGGCCGCCGAGGTCGGAGACCTCCTCGTGCTCGGCCTTGACCGCCTTCTTGGCCTTCTCCAGCGCGTCCGGCCAGGCGCTCTCGTACTCCTCCGGCGTCTCGGTCGGGGTGAGCCCGCGCTGGGCGAGCTCGGCCGCGGCGAGGTGGTCCGGGTTGCCGCCGAGCATGATGTCGGTGCCTCGGCCGGCCATGTTGGTGGCCACCGTGACCGCGCCCTTGCGGCCGGCCTGCGCGACGATCTGCGCCTCGCGCTCGTGGTGCTTGGCGTTGAGTACCTCGTGCGGCACGCCGCGCTTGCGGAGCTGGGCGGAGAGGTACTCGGACTTCTCCACGCTCGTGGTGCCGACCAGGACCGGCTGGCCCTTCTCGTGCTTTTGCGTGATGTCCTCGACCACCGCGTCGAACTTGGCCTCCTCGGTCTTGTACACGAGGTCGGACTGGTCCACGCGCTGCACCGAACGGTGGGTGGGGATGGGCACCACGCCGAGCTTGTAGATCTGGTGGAACTCGGCGGCCTCGGTCATCGCGGTGCCGGTCATGCCGCCGAGCTTCTTGTACAGGCGGAAGAAGTTCTGGAGGGTGACGGTGGCCAGGGTCTGGTTCTCGTCCTTGATGTCCACCCCCTCCTTGGCCTCGATCGCCTGGTGCATGCCCTCGTTGTAGCGGCGACCGGCGAGGATGCGGCCGGTGTGCTCGTCGACGATGAGCACCTCGCCGTCCACGACCACGTACTCCTTGTCCCGCTTGTACAGCTCCTTCGCCTTGATGGCGTTGTTCAGGTAGCCGACCAGCGGGGTGTTGACCGCCTCGTAGAGGTTGTCGATGCCGAGGTAGTCCTCGACCCGGCCCACGCCGGACTCGTGGATCGCGACGGTGCGCTTCTTCTCGTCGACGTCGTAGTCGCCGGTCTCCTCGATGCCCTTGAGCGGGTTGGCCGCCTCGCCGCGCTTGAGCCGCTTGACCATCGTGGCGAAGTCGGCGTACCACTTCGTGGCCTGGTCGGCCGGGCCGGAGATGATCAGCGGCGTGCGGGCCTCGTCGACCAGGATCGAGTCGACCTCGTCGACCACGGCGAAGAAGTGGCCGCGCTGCACCAGTTCGTCGGCCGACCACGCCATGTTGTCGCGCAGGTAGTCGAAGCCGAACTCGTTGTTGGTGCCGTAGGTGATGTCGTACCCGTACGCCTTGCGACGCTCGTGCGGCGGCATGTTGGCCAGGATGCAGCCCACGCTCAGGCCCAGGAAGCGGTGGACGCGTCCCATCCACTCCGAGTCGCGCTCGGCGAGGTAGTCGTTGACCGTGACCACGTGCACGCCCTCGCCGGCGATCGCGTTCAGGTAGGCGGGCAGCGTGGAGACGAGGGTCTTGCCCTCACCGGTGCGCATCTCGGCGATGTTGCCCAGGTGCAGCGCGGCACCACCCATGAGCTGCACCTTGTAGTGCCGCTGGCCCAGGGTGCGGCGCGCGGCCTCGCGAACGGTGGCGAAGGCTTCCGGAAGCAGGTCGTCGAGGGTCTCCCCGTCGGCGTAGCGCTGCTTGTACTCGTCCGTCAGTGCCCGAAGCTCGGCATCGGAGAGGTCCTTGAAGTCATCTTCGATCGACTCGATCTGATCTGCGATGCGGTTGAGCTTGCGCAGGATTTTGCCCTCGCCGGCGCGCAGGACCTTGTCGAAGATAGACACGCTGGATGAGCTCCTTGCCCGACGGCGCCCGCCCGCCTTTCGGACGTGACGGCACGGCGGGGCCCGTCCCGCCGATACGGCCATCGTATGCGAGGAGGCAAGCCGGGATCGAGCCTCGCGGGCCGGCACAGTGACCGGCATGGAACCTGTGGAGATCGCGGCGGGGCGCTTTCAGCTCCGGCCCTGGAACGAACACGACGTCGAGGTGGTCCGCGCGGCGCTGACCGATCCCGAGATCACCCGCTGGATGTCGGTGCCGACGGACGGTGACCCGCACGCGTGGCTGGCCGCCCGCCGGGAGCGCTGGGCCGACGGCGACAGCCCCTCGTTCGCGGTGATGGACGCGGTCACCGGCGAGGTCCACGGCCACGTGGCGCTCAAGAACCTCGTCCCGCGGTGGCGTACGGGCGAGATCGGCTACTGGACGCTCAAGGGCGCGCGCGGCCTGGGCGTGGCCCGGCACGGGGTGGGCGCGGTGACCCGGTGGGCGTTCGGCGCGCTGGACGTGCACCGGGTGGAACTGCGGCACGCGGTCACCAACACCGCCTCGTGCGCGGTCGCGAACGCCGCCGGATATGCACTCGAAGGAGTTCTCCGGGACTGCGTCATCGGCGCCGCCGAGCCCTTCACCGACGTACACCTGCACGCCCGGCTCGCCACGGACACCTGATGCGAACATACGTTCTAAGGTGGCGGTCATGACCACACAGCCGACCATCTTGCCGGGCACCGAACTGACCGCCGACGAGGCCCGCCGGATCGTGCTGGCCGCGCAGGGCCTCCTGGGCGCCCCCGACCGCCGCGCGGGCGTACCCGGCGTACTGCGCTCACTCGGCGCGGTCCAACTCGACACCATCTCCACGCTGGCCCGCTCGCACGAACTGGTGCCGTACGCCCGTCTGGGCCCGGTCGGCCGCCCGGCCGTCGAGACCGCCTACTGGCGCGGCGACACCGCGTTCGAGTACTGGTCGCACGCGGCCTGCGTGCTGCCGATGTCCACGTGGCCGGACTTCGCCTTCCGCCGCCGGCACTACCGCGGACGCGGCAGCCTGTGGGGCCACCAGGTCACCCCGGAGGCGTACGCGGGCGTCCTGGAACGCCTGCGCGCCGAGGGCCCGCTCACCGCCACCGGCCTGGGCGGGGCCAAGAACCGGGGCGAGTGGTGGGACTGGAGCGAGACCAAGGTCGCCGCCGAGCGCGCGCTCGCCTTCGGCGACGTGGTCTGCGTGCGCCGCGAGGGCTGGAAGCGGGTGTACGACCTGCCGGAACGGGTGATCCCGCCGGCCCTGCTCGCCGAGGAGCCCGACGACGCCGAGTGCGTGCGCCGCCTGGTCGCCCTGGCCGGCCGCCAACTGGGCGTGGCCACCCGGGCCGACCTGATGGACCAGTACCGGCTGACCCGGGCCCAGGTCGACGCCGCGCTGCCGGACAGCGGCCTGGTCCCGGTCACCGTCGCGGGCTGGGGCGAGCGGGCGGCCAAGGAGGGCACCTGGGCCGACCCGACCGCGCTCGCCACCGCACCGCGCGGCCGCCATCGCACCACGCTGCTGTCCCCGTTCGACGCGCTGGTGTGGGACCGACCGCGCACGGCCCGGGTGTTCGGCGGCTTCGAGCACCGCCTGGAGGCGTACGTGCCGGCCGCCAAGCGCGTCCACGGCTACTTCGTGATGCCGCTGCTCGCCGGCGGGCGCTTGATCGGCCGGGTGGACCCGGCCCGCGAGGGCCGCACCCTGGTGGCCCGACGCCTGTCCTTCGAAGCCGGCCCCAAGGTCCCCGAGCGCGCCCTCACGGCCATGGCCGACGCCCTACGCGAGGCCGCGAGCTGGGTGGGCTGCGAAAACATACGCATCGACCACCTCACCCACGAAAACACCCGCACCCCCCTGAACGCCCTACTCACAACCTGACCCGAACACCACCCCGACCTCATCCGCCGGCCGAGCCACCCACAGCCCGGCCGGCGCTTGAGGCCAAACAGCCCCGCCGGCGTTTGAGGCGAACCAGCCCCGCCGGCGCTTGAGGCCAACACGGAAGCCGCATGGCCCGAGTGCACCCGAGCCGCTCAGTCGCCGATCTCCAGGATCTTCTCCCGCATCGCGTAGACCACGGCCTCCATCCGCGAGTGCAACTGGAGCTTCTCCAGGATGTTGCGCACGTGGTTCTTGACCGTGTTCTCGCTGATGAACAACTGCTTGGCGATATCGCGGTTGTTGCGCCCGGTGGCCACCAGCCGCAGCACCTCGATCTCGCGATCGGTCAGCCGCGGCGCGGGCACCAGGCGTCGTTCGTCGTCGCGCCTGCTCATCGACTTGAACTCGGTCAGCAGCTTGACCGCCATCGACGGGCTGATCTGCGACTGCCCGTCGGCCACCGCGCGGATCGCCGAGGCCACCTCGCCGTGCGAGATCTCCTTCAGCAGGTAGCCGGTCGCACCGGCCTTGATCGCGTCGTAGAGGTCGGCCTCTTCCTCGCTCATCGTCAGCATGATGATCTGCGTGCTGGGCGCGACTTCCTTGATCGCCGTGCACGCCTCGATACCGCCGCGTCTGGGCATCCGGACGTCCATCAGGATGATGTCGGGCAGCAGATCCTGCGCGGCCTCCAGCGCCTCGGCGCCGTCCCCCGCCTCGCCCACCACCGTGATGTCGGGTTCGGGCGCGAGCACGATGTCCAGACCCCGGCGAAACAGATCGTGGTCGTCGACCACCAGCACGCGAATCGGTTCGCCCGCTGAGCCGTGGTCCACGCGGGTCGGAACAGACTGTTCACCCACCGTGTTTCCCCCCTGGGTCGGCACGATCCGTGTCCAGGACATGATCCCACGTGATCGCCACGACGCCAGGCCCTGATGGGTGTTATGTGCGGAACGTACTTGCGAAGCGGAACTTTCGCCAGGGAACGCCAGGGTCGAGCACGCAACCGACGCCGAAACCCCGAAGGGTTTCGGCGTCGGATCACCGACCTGGGGCGCGCCCGAACGGCCCGACCGCTGCTACTGCGGTCCGCCGTCCTCGCGGTCCTCGGGCTTGAGGTGGATCACACCGTAGTCGTAGCCGTGCCGGCGGTACACCACGCTCGGCCACCTGGTGCTCGAATCGATGAACAGATAGAAGTCGTGGCCTACCAACTCCATCTCGTACAGCGCCTGGTCGAGCGCCATCGGGCGCCCGGCGTGTACCTTCTCGCGAACCACGAGGGGGCCTTCGCCGTCTACCTCGATCGGGCCCGCCATGTGCGGCTGGGGCCTCAATTCGCCGTTCTTCACAGCCTCGATGTCTTCCGCGGACGCCACCACGGCCCCGTTGAGCCGATCGGCGTGATTGATCTCCGCAGTGGCCGCGCCCACCGATACGGGGGAGCGGTGACCATGGTGTACGCGCCGCCGGTCGGCGGCCTTGCGCAACTGCGCTTCGAGCCTCGCGCACGCCATGTCGAGTGCGGCGTATGGGTCGGACGCGGCGGCTTCGCCCCGGATGACGGGACCACGCGTGTTCAGCGTGATCTCCACCCGGTCCGAACGCTCCGCCAGCCGCGGGTTCCGCTCCTTGGATACCTCGACGTCAACGCTGATCACCTTGTCGTCGAGCTTGCGGATCTTCTCCAGCTTCTCGACGCAGTGCTTGCGAAAACGCTCCGGTACCTCGGTCTTGCGGCCCTTGACGACAATGTCCACGCAGAACTCCATCCATTGCGCCATGCCGGAGGGGTGGGCACCCAACCGACCGACCAGGCCGCCGATGGCCCTGCTCCGACCGGCGCTGCCGGGCGGTCGCGGCCACCACGGCCGCTGCCTCGACTCGCCCTCCCACGGCTCGGACCGCACGGGTCGCCTCCGCGAGAGTTGCGCCGGTGGTGCAAACATCATCGACGACGATCACCACACTAATGCCCGTAAACAAGGGCGCCAACCTGTCCGAAACGATCATTGATCGGCGGACGTTCATCCCCCGTTCACGTGCGGAAAGACCGGCTTGATCCCGTACTCGACGGGTATGTCGCAATGCCGGCAGCACGCGCGCGCGAGCCCCGCCCGCGCGCAGCCGGCCGGCCGCGCGCAGGGCCAGCTCGCCGATGGCGTCCCGACCCCGGCGCCGCACCGCGGCCCGGGTCGAGGGCACCGGGACCAGCAGACAGGGCCCGGTCGGGTCGCTCAGCCCGGCCGCCGCGGCCCGCGCGAGGGCGTCGCCGAGCGGGCGGGCCAGGGTGTGCGCGCCGTGTTCCTTGTACGCGGCGAGCACCGAGCGCACCGGCTCCCGGTACGCGGTGATCGCGTGCACCGGCGGCAGGCCCTCGGGCGCGGGGATCGGCCGCGCGGGCGCGGGCTCCGGGGCGAAGGCCCCGTGGCACTCGGCGCACAGCAGCGCGCCCGGCTCGGTGCAGCCCGCGCAGTGCACGGGCAGCACCAGGTCGGCCCATGTCGCGAACACCCGACGCCGTTCCATCTCCCCAAGCTCGCACGTCCGGCCCCGAAACGGACCCGTCGCGGGCGCGACCACCCGATCCGGTCATGGCGCGCCGTGGCGAACGATCGAACCCGCCCGGGCCCGACCGGACCCGCCCGCTGCCGACCGGTACGACACGCCGCCCGACGGGACGGCGCGCCGCCGACCGGGGCGGGGCGCCGCCGACCGGGGCGGGGCGCCGCTAGCCGGGATAGACCGGGTACAGCCCGCTGTGCACCTTGGTCCAGTTGTTGCCCTGGGACAACTGGTAGATGTTCTCCTCGCCGGAGTCCGCCAGCAGGGGCTGGTCCGCGCCGTCCGGGGCCGCGATGCGCAGCATGCCGTTGACCGAGGCGACCGAGACCGAGATGCCGCCGTCGATGTCCACGATCTGCGGCTGGAGCGCGCCCTGGCCCTCCTTGCCCAACACCACGAGCCGGTCGGCGCCGTTCCAGGAGATCGCCTTGACCTCGACCAGCGAGGGGATCACCGAGCGCGGCGCGGCGATCGTCATGGCCACCGTGCCGTTGCTCACCCGCCGCTCGACCCGGCCGATCAGGACCTTGCCGTTGTCCACGATCAGCGCGGCGCGCGTGCCGTCCGGGGACAGCCGCAGGCCGGTGATCCGGGACGCGGCGATGCCCTGCACGTCGACCTCGACCCGGGTGATCTGCTTGCGTTCGTCCTCGTACAGCGCGAGCACCCGCTCCGCGTTCCTGGTCCGGTCCAGCACCCACAGCACACCCCGGCCGTCCCAGGTCGGGCTGAGCAGCGACGCCGGACCCGTGCTCAGCCACTCCTGGACCTCGCCGTGGCCGTCCACGTCACCGACCCACAACTTGCGGCCGTTGGTGTCGATGCCCGCGATCCGGCGGCGGAAGGGGTCGCGCGAGACGGCGATCTGGTCGACCTTGTAGGTCCCGTCGCCGAAGGGTCCCGGCAGCACCGGCGGATTGCCGTTCGGGCCGGGCACCACGTTGACCACGTTGCCCTTGGCGATGAAGTAGCCGGTGGGCGCGGACGTCTTGGCGGCCCGACCGGGGTCGTACTGCGCGGCGTCGTCGTCGGAGAGCGAGCACATCGGGGCGCCGCCGCCGGTGATCGAGACGGAGTCCACCCCGGAGACCTGGCGCAGCGTGTACAGCAGTTGCGCGGCCATCCGCTCGCAGCCCTTGGTCTGGGCGAGTCTGGCCTCGCGGTTGAGCTGGACCCGGGCGATCCGGTTGTCCTCGATCGAGACCACCCGGTCGGCCGGCGCGGTGCCCGGCGGGAACGCGGTCTCCACCACCGGCCGCAGCCAGTCGGTGGGGCCTTCCACGAGTTGGCGCACCAGCGCGGAGGTCAGGCCGACCCGGCTGCGCAGGTAGACCGGGTCGGGCACCAGCATGTCCTTGCCCATCGGCATCGCGGTGGCGAACCAGTAGGTGTTCACCGACCGGTAGATCCGGTGGAACTCGGCCCGGGACAGGATCAACCCGTCCGGCAGGTCGGCGATCCGCCACTGGTTGTCGGTGCCCAGGCGCAGTTGCAGGGTGGCCCGGTACTGCGCGTTCGGCTGCTGCTCGGGCTGGTAGGCGTTGCGGCTGTCGACCGTGCCCACCCGGGTGCCGGACACCTCGGCCTGGTAGGTCCGCTCGTCGGTGCCGGGCACGAGTTCGATCCGGGCGATCGACTCGAGCACCACGATCTCGCGCGTGGGCACCCACTTGGCCCGCGCCTCCGGGGTCAGGTAGGCCCGCGCCGTCGTGTAGTCCGGCTCGTCGCTGGTGACCGCCTCCAGGAAGCCGGCGACCATGCCGTGCGGCTGCTCGCCGGGCTTGGGCGGCACGGCGAACACCCGCACCTGCTGCTCGGGGCCCTGGTCCTTGGTGCCGCCCTTGCCGGCCTCGCGCACGCTGCCGCTGTGCGGCATCGACGCGCACGCGCTGAGCGTGCACAGCACGCACAGCAGGGCCAGGAACGGGGTGATCCGCCTCATCGGCCGCCTCCCGAGGAGCCGGCCGCGCGCACGGTGCGCCGATACGGCGAGCCGGCCGGGCCCAGGCCCCGATTGGCCCGCGAGTCCTCGGGCTCCAGCGGCAGCGGTGAACGCACCAGCTCACCGCCCGCGGTCTTGGGCAGGCTCAGCCGGAACTGCGAGCCGCCGCCGGGCTCGCCCCACGCCTGGAGCCAGCCGCCGTGCAGGTTCGCGTCCTCCAACGCGATCGACAGGCCCAGGCCGGTGCCGCCGGTGGTCCGCGCCCGGGCCGGGTCCGCCCGCCAGAACCGCGCGAACACCAGCGAGGACTCGCCGGGCTTGAGGCCCACGCCGTAGTCGCGCACGGCCACCGCGACCGAGTCCTCGCCGCCGGCGACGCTGACCACCACGTCGTGGCCCTCGCCGTGCTCGACCGCGTTGACCACCAGGTTGCGCAGCACCCGGTCGATCCGGCGCGGGTCCACCTCGGCCACACACGGCTTGTCCGGCACGCGCACCACCAGGCGGCTGCCGCGCCGCTCGGCCAGCGGCTCGGCGCCCTCGACCACCCGGCGCACCAGGTCGCGCAGGTCCACCGGCTCGGCGTCGAGCACGGCCGCGCCCGCGTCGAACCGACTGATCTCCAGCAGGTCCGACAGCAGCGCCTCGAACCGGTCCAACTGGTTCTGCAACAGCTCGGCCGATCGCCGGGTGGCCGGGTCGAAGTCCTCGCGCGCCTCGTGCAGCACGTCGGCGGCCATCCGCACGGTGGTCAGCGGCGTACGCAACTCGTGCGAGACGTCCGAGACGAACCGGCGCTGGACCCGGGAGAGCTCCTCCAACTGTCTGATCTGGTTCTGCAGATTGGAGGCCATCTTGTTGAACGAGGATCCCAGCCGGGCCAGATCGTCCGCGCCGACCACGCGCATGCGCTCCTCCAGGCGCCCGGCGGCCAGCCGCTCGGCGATCCGCGCCGCCATCCGCACCGGCGTCACCACCTGCCGGGTCACCAGCGCCGCGATCGCCACCAGCAGCAGCACCAGGAACACCCCGGCGGTGGCCAGCGTGCTGCGCACCAGCCCCAGGGTCTTCTCCTCCGGTCCGAACGAGAAGAAGTAGTAGAGCTGGTAGGACCCCCCGTCCGGGTCCTCCAACTGGGCCCCGACCACCAGACCGGCCTCGCGGGTTCTCTCGGCCGGACCGTCGCCGCGCTGCCCCTCGCGGACGATCTGGGTGTACTGCAACAGCGCCACCCCGCGCTTGAGGCCGATCTCGCGGCGCAACTCGGCGGGCACGCTCGCGTCCGGGACCACGTCGCCGGACGCGCGCGGGCTGCGGCCGGCCCCGGGGGAATCGTCCGCGGTGTCCTGGCTGGTGGCGGCCACGTCGTAGACCCCCTGGCCACCGCTGGAGAGCTGCTTGACCAGCGCGTTGAGCCAGTCGCCGGTGTTCACCCGGTTGCCGGACGCCGCGGTGCCGGTGGGCACCTGGACATGCCGGCCCGGACTGGTGGCGATCTCGTCGGCCTGGGCGCGGGCATCCTCGAACCCGCCCTGGGCCTGGGACCGGGCGGAGGCCACCTTCGCGTCGAGCAGGCCGTTGCGGACCTGGCCGACCACCACCACCCCGAGCAGCACCATCACGGCGACGGACAGGACCAGCGTGGTGGCCACCACGCGAAACTGGATCGATCTGTTCCACAGCGCGATGACCCGGCCCACGCCACCGCGCACACGACGCAGGGCGAGGGACCAGGCCGACGGGGAGGGCGGCCGCTGTGCGGTGCTCACCGGTACGAACTCAAGGTCAGGCCGGTCCCGCCTTGTAGCCGACCCCGCGCACGGTGACCACCGTCTCCGGGCGCTCGGGATCGCGCTCGATCTTCGAGCGAAGCCGCTGGACGTGCACATTCACCAAGCGGGTGTCGGCCGCGTGTCGGTAACCCCAGACCTGTTCGAGAAGCACCTCGCGGGTGAACACCTGCCAGGGCTTGCGGGCGAGTGCGACAAGGAGGTCGAACTCCAGCGGGGTGAGCGCGATGTTCTGCCCGTCCCGCTTCACGGCGTGGCCGGCCACGTCGATCACCAGATCGCCGATCACCAACTGTTCCGGGGTGGGTTCTTCGGCTCTGCGCAGGCGGGCCCGCACACGAGCGACAAGCTCCTTGGGCTTGAACGGTTTGATCACATAGTCGTCGGCTCCGGATTCCAGCCCGACCACGACGTCGACCGTGTCGCTCTTGGCGGTGAGCATCACGATCGGCACGCCGGACTCGGCACGGATCTGGCGGCAGACGTCGATGCCGTCGCGGCCGGGCAGCATCAGGTCCAGCAGCACCAGGTCCGGTTTGACGTCCCGGAAAGCCTGGAGTGCCTTGTCGCCGTCCGCCACGAACGACGGCTCGAACCCTTCGCCACGCAGCACGATGCCGAGCATCTCGGACAGTGCGGTGTCGTCGTCAACGATGAGGACGCGTCCCTTCATGTGCATCATCGTCGCATTACCGGATTGTGACCTGCACTCATCCGACCGATTCCGGCCGCGTCCACAGGCAACAAACCCACCTTTTTCGGGGCAAATACCATGATCGAGAGGGCGGAATCACCTCGAATACCGGTCGAATACCGAGCCGTACGCCGGCCCGCGGGCCCGGGCAATGGACATTTCGGCCACACGCACGACCGCCGCGGACACTCGCCGGCGTCGCGCCGGCCGGCCCGGAACGCGCGCGAAGCCCTCGACGTTGTCCACGCGATCGGTGCGCCCGTACGCCGAACCGCATCCCGTGACCGCCCGTTCATCCGGGGCCCGCGCGGGCATGCCACGATGAGTCACCACCCGATCAGGACGAGGAGCGCAAACGCATGACGGACTCGCCCGGCCCGCCCACCCCGGACGCCCCGGGGCCGGACGGAGAACGCCCGTCGGACGACGCCACGTCACCCGACCGGACCGCACCCGCGCCTGCCTCGCAGCCGGCGGCCACGCCCCCGGTCACGCCTCCCGCCACGCGCCCGTTCGCGGACTCGTCCCCGGACGAGACCGCGTCCGAGGCCGCCGGCGAGCCCGCGCCCGCGCCCGCAGACCGGCCCACGTCCCTGGACAAGCCCGCGTCCTCGGACACGCCCGCCGCCGCGAACGCGCCGACGTCGTTGGACAAGCCGCCCGCCGAGGACCGGCCCGAGCAGCCCGGCCCACAGGCCCCGGCCCCCGGCTGGGCACCCGTCCAACCCCCCGCCGCCGGCTGGGGCCCGCCCCAACAGGGCCCGGCCAACGGCTGGGGACCCCCGCATCAGGGCCCCGGCCCGCAAGGACCCGGCCCGGACCCGCGCTGGGGCGGCAACCAGCAGCCCCTGTGGGGCGCGCCTCCCGGCTGGAACGGCCCCCACGTCCAGGCCGCCAAGCCCGGCGTGATCCCACTGCGCCCGCTGAGCGTCGGCGAGATCCTCGACGGCGCCTTCGCCGCCATGCGCTCGCACTGGAAGGTCATGATCGGCATCGCCGTCGTGGTCGCCCTGCTCACCCAGTGCCTCGAAGTGCCCATCACGTGGCTGCTCAACCGCGAATTCTCGCCCAGCGACCTCGGCGACGACCCCACCGGCGAGGAGATCCGGCACTACCTGCGCGACACCGCCGCACTGGTGCTCGTGCCGATCGTGGTCTCCACCCTCGGCCAGATCGCCGCCACCGCCATGCTCACCGTCGTGGTCAGCCGCGCCGTGATCGCCAAGACCATGACCGCCGGCCAGGCCTGGACGGCGGTCCGCCCGCTGTTCCCGCGGCTGCTCGGGGTCACCTTCGCCAGTTGGCTCATCCCGGTCGGCGCCCTGCTGGTGGCCCTGCTGCCCGGCCTGGTCCTGCTGGCCGTCGGCGCCGACGGCCTCGGCGCCCTGCTCGTGCTCTTCGGCATGATCGGCGGCATCGTCGCGGCGATCTACCTCTACGTCTGCCTCGCCCTGGCCGGCCCCACGCTGATGCTGGAGAAGCAGTCGGTCCGCAAGTCCCTGGAGCGCTCGCGCAAGCTGGTCACCGGCTCGTGGTGGCGCGTGTGCGGCATCATGCTGCTGATCGCGCTGATCATGGCGATCGTCGGCGGCATCATCCAGACACCGTTCCTGCTCGCCTCCGACGGCTTCTCGGCGATCACCGCCTCGGACGCCTCCGACATCCCCGAGCCCTCCTTCCTCGACCTGCTGATCACCGGCGTCGGCGCGGTGATCTCCTCCGCGCTGCTGTTCCCGTTCGCCGCCGGCGCGACCGCGCTGCTCTACATCGACCAGCGCATCCGCCGCGAGGCACTCGACCTCGACCTCGCCCGCGCGGCCGGCGTCCTGGACGACGAGCCCGGCAGCGACACGACCTCGGGACCCACGCCGGCGTGACCCGCCACATGCCGCCGATCCCGGCCCGGGACTGGGAACCGGTGGACATCCCGCGCGACGACGCGCGGGATGCCGCCCGGGACGAGCTCTCCCGCAGCGAGTACCACCGCGACGACCCCAGCCTGTTCAGCCGCGCCCTGGACTGGTTCTTCGACCACCTGGGCGACCTGCTCTCCCGGGCCGGCGACAACAGCCCCGGCGGCGGCATCGGCCTGGTGGTGATCCTGCTCGTACTGATCGCCGCGATCGTGCTGCTGCGGATGCGCCTGGGCCCGCTGCGCGCCGCCCGCCGCCGCGCGGACTTCCCGCTCTACGGCGACCAGGGCCCGATGTCGGCCGCCCGACACCGCGCCGCCGCCGACGCGCACGCCGCCGAGGGCCGCTGGGACGAGGCGGTCCGCGAACGCTTCCGCGCCATCGTGCGCGCCCTGGAGGAACGCGCCGTGCTCGACGTACGCGCCGGCCGCACCGCCGACGAGGCGGCCGCCGAGGCGGGCCGAGCACTACCCGACGCCGCGGCGGACCTGCGCACCGCCGCGGCGACCTTCGACGACGTGCACTACGGCGGCCGTACCGCCGACCGGGAACTGGACCGCGCCCTGCGCGAACTCGACGCCCGCTGCGCCGCCGCCCGCCCGCACACCGACGGGCGGGTGCCGCGATGAGCAACACCGCGCTCGGCCCCGACGCCGAACAGGTGTGGCGCCGCATGCGCCTGCCCCTGGCCCTGGTCGCCCTGGTCCTGATCGTGGTCTCCGCGCTCGTACTGCTCCAAGGCGACCGACACGAGGGCCGCCTGGACCCCCGCTCCACCGGCGGCCAGGGCAGCAAGGCCCTGGCCCGGCTGCTCCAGGCCGAAGGCGTCCAGGTGAACACCGTTCGCTCCGCCGACGAGGCGGCCCGGTCCGTCGGCCCGGACACCACCCTCCTGCTGCCCTTCCCCAACCTGCTCACCGAGGAGAGCCTGCGCACCCTCGCCGCCGCCGCGCCGGCCCGCACCGTCCTGGTCCGCCCCGGCGAGGACGCGCTCGCGATCCTGGCGCCCGGCCTGCACACCGCCCGCGACGCCGACCGGCGCACCCTGCAACCGGGCTGCGCGCTGCCCGCCGCCGAGCGCGCGGGCGACGCGGACATCGGCGGCGGCCGCTACGACACCTCGCTGCTCCCCGGCGCCACCGGCTGCTACCCGGACGCGGACCGGCCGACGCTCGTACTCGCCCCGGTCGGCGCCGGCCGCGACACGGTCGTGCTCGGCTCCGGCAGCCCGCTGGTCAACGACCGCCTCGACGACCGCGGCAACGCCGCCCTCACGCTCAACCTGCTCGGCGCCCACCCGCGCCTGATCTGGTATTTGCCCGGCTCGGGCGAACTCCCGCCCGCCGACGACTCACTGTGGGACCTGCTCCCCTCCGGCTGGCGCTGGGGCGCCGCCCAACTGGCCGTCGCCGCCATCCTGCTGGCCCTGTGGCGGGCCCGCCGACTCGGCCCCGTGGTGGCCGAACCACTCCCGGTCGTGGTGCGCGCCGCCGAGACCGTGGAGGGCCGCGCACGGCTGTACCAGCGCGGCCGCGCCCGCGACACCGCCGCCGAACTGCTGCGCGCCGCCGCCCGCGAACAGCTCGCGCGCGCCCTGGGCGGCAACACCGGCGAGGCCGCCCTGATCGCCTCGATCACCGCCCGCACCGACCACACGTCCGCGCACCTGCACGCCCTGTTGTACGGTGCGAACCCGGAGAGCGACGAAGCCCTCGTCACCTTGTCCGACGAACTCGACGCGCTGATAAGGCAGGTACGCACGACGTGAGCGCACCCGAGCAGACCCGCGAGGCGCGCGACGCCCTCGAAGCCCTGCGCGGCGAGATCGGCAAGGCCGTGGTCGGCCAGAACGCCGCCGTCACCGGGCTGGTGATCGCCCTCCTGTGCCGGGGCCACGTGCTCCTGGAAGGCGTCCCCGGCGTCGCCAAGACCCTGATGGTGCGCGCCCTCGCCCGCAGCCTGGATCTGACCACCACCCGCGTGCAGTTCACCCCGGACCTGATGCCGGGCGACGTCACCGGCTCGATGGTCTACGACGCGCGCACCGGTGCGTTCTCCTTCCGCGAGGGCCCGGTGTTCACCAACCTGCTGCTCGCCGACGAGATCAACCGCACGCCGCCCAAGACCCAGGCCGCGCTGCTGGAAGCCATGGAGGAGCGCCAGGTCTCGGTCGACGGCACCACCCGACCGCTGCCCGACCCGTTCATGGTCGCGGCGACGCAGAACCCGATCGAGTACGAGGGCACCTACCCGCTGCCCGAGGCCCAGTTGGACCGCTTCCTGCTCAAGCTCACGCTGCCGCTGCCCGAGCGCGACGACGAGATCGTGGTGCTGCGCCGGCACGCCGAGGGCTTCGACCCGCGCGACCTGGAGGCGGCCGGCGTACGCCCGGTCGCGGGCGCCGCGGACCTGGCCGCCGGTCGCCGGGCGGTGAGCGCGCTGCGCGTCGACCCGAACATCCTGGCCTACGTCGTGGACCTGTGCCGGGCCACCCGGACCTCCCCGTCCCTGGCCATGGGCGTCTCCCCGCGCGGAGCCACCGCGCTGCTCGCCGCCGCACGCGCGTGGGCCTGGCTGGCAGGCCGCGACTACGTCACCCCCGACGACGTCAAGGCGCTGGCCCGCCCGGCCCTGCGACACCGCGTCCGGCTGCGTTCCGAGGCCGAGATGGAAGGCGTCACGCCCGACGTGGCGATCGACGCCGTCCTGGCCCACACGCCGGTCCCGCGTTAACCGCCGATGGCCCTGACCGGTCGTGCCGTCCTGGCCGCAGCACTGGGCATCCTGGTGGTCGGCCTGCTCCTGCCCTCCCTGCTCGGCCTGGTGGTGGTCGAGGGCGCGCTGCTGCTCGGCATCCTCGCCGACCTGCTGCTCGCCGCCGGCGTCCGCGGCCTGACCTTCGAACGAGGCGGCGACACCGCGGTCCGCCTCGGCGAACGCGCCGAGGTCACGCTGACCGTCACCAACCCCGGCACCCGCCCCCTGCGCGGCCGACTGCGCGACGCGTGGCCGCCCAGCACCGGCACCGCCACACAGCGGCACGACCTGGACATCCCCGCCGGCGAACGCCGCCGGCTCACCACCACGATGACCCCCACCCGCCGCGGCGACCGCAACGCCTACCGGGTCACCGTCCGCTCGATCGGCCCGCTGGGCCTGGCCGCCCGCCAGGGCTCGCACAAGGTGCCGTGGCGACTGCGCGTGCTGCCCGGCTTCCCCAGCCGCCGACTGCTGCCCTCCAAGCTGGAACGCCTGCGCGAACTCGACGGCCGCTCGGCCCTGCTCACCCGCGGCGCGGGCACCGAGTTCGACACACTGCGCGAGTACGTCCCCGGCGACGACGCCAAGTCGATCGACTGGCGCGCCTCCGCCCGCAACCAGGGCGTCGTGGTGCGCACCTGGCGCCCCGAACGCGACCGGCACATCCTGATCGTGCTGGACACCGGCCGCAGTTCGGCCGGCCGGATCGGCGACATCCCGCGCCTGGACGCCGCGATGGACGCGAGCCTGCTGCTGACGGCGGTCGCCAATCACGCGGGCGACCGGGTCGACCTGCTCGCCTACGACCGCCGCGTACGCGCCGAGGTCCGCCGGGCGCCCCGAAACGGGATACTCCCGGCCTTCGTCCAGGCGATGACCGTACTGGAACCGGAGTTGATCGAACCCAACGCCCGAGGCATGGTCGCCGAGGTTCTCCGCCGCTCCCCGCGCCGCTCACTGATCGTGCTGATCACCGGTCTGGAACGAGAGGCGGTCCAGGAGGGAATCCTCCCGGTGCTGCCCGGCCTGGCCGCCCGACACGAGGTGATCGTGGCGGCGGTCGCCGACCCGGCGATCACCGCCATGGCCGGCCGGCGAGGCGACGTCACGGCGGTCTACGAAGCGGCCGCGGCCGAGCGCGAACTGGCCGAACGCCGGTCCACCGCAGCCGAGTTGCGCCGCAAGCGGATCACCGTCGTGGACGCGCCACCCGGTGAACTGGCCTCCGCGCTCACGGACATGTACCTGGCCTTGAAACTGGCCGGACGACTGTAGGCCGGAGGGCCCGCCCGGGCGGGCGGACGGGGTCGCTCTTGCGGGCCGAGCGACCGCCCGCCGCTCAGCCGCGCCGACGCTCCTCACGCTCGCGCCGGGGCCCGTGCTCAACTACCAGGGGTGACGTGCCCGTTCGCCCACGCCCAGGCCGCGATCCCGACCCGATTGCGCACCCGCAACTTCGCCTGGATGTTCGCGATGTGCGTCTTCGCGGTGCCGGCGGTGATGTACAACTCGGCGCCGATCTCGGCATTGGTGTGCCCCTGGGCGATCAGTCGAACGATCTCGTGCTCACGGGTGGTGAGCGGATCGGGGACCGGGCGCCCGGCCGGGGTGGCGGCCGGTGTCGGATTCGAGTTCCCGTCCGGATTCGGGTTCGGGACCGGGTTCGCCGCCAGTCGATCGAGCAGGCGGACGGTGACCTGCGGGCTGATCAAAGTGTCGCCCGCCATCGCCGCCCGGACCGCCTCGATCAACAGCGTGGGCCCGGACCGCTTGAGCAGGAACCCACAGGCCCCGTTGCGCAGCGCGGTGTGCACGTACTCGTCGAGTTCGAAGGTGGTCACCACGATCACCCGCGTGGGCGTGGCCACGTCCGGGCCGGCGAGCCGCCGGGTGAGTTCGAGCCCGTCGAGCCGAGGCATGCGAATGTCGGCCAGCACGACGTCCGGACGCAACCGCGCCGCCGCCTCTACGGCCGCGACACCGTCGGCCGCCTCGCCGACCACGGTCATGTCCGGCTGCGAATCCAGCACGAGCCGAAACCCGCTGCGAATGTCGTCCTGGTCGTCGGCGATCAGGATGCGCGTGGTCACCGGTTCCTCGTTTCCCGGGTCGAGCGAGCAGTTGCGGCCTTGGGCTCGGGGTGGGGCGGGTCGGCCGAGTGGGGAGCGCGGTCGGCGCGGTCCGCGGGCAGGATCGCGTGGACGCGCCAGCCGTGTTCGAGCGGCCCGGCATGGAGCTCGCCACCCGCCTCGCGCACCCGCTCACGCAGCCCGGCGAGCCCGTGCCCGCCTCCCGTGCGACGGCGCGCGAGGTTGTGGGCGCCGGCGGCGCCGGGGCCCGTGGCGTCGTTGTCGTCCACCACGAGTACCGCCACGGCCGGACGACCGAATCGGGACGACGCGGTGACCGCGACGTCCACGCCGACCGCGTTCGGCGCGTGTCGGCGGACATTCGTCAGCGCCTCGACGACCACTCGGTGGACGGTGGCCGACGTCTCGCGGGACACAACGGTCACCGGGGCGTCCGAGTTCGGGTCCGCGGTGGTGGCGACGTCGGCTGCGGTCGTGAGTTCGGGCGCGATGGTCAGGACCGCGCGGGTGCCGGCCGAGGTGGTGAAGTCGGCGATCAGCTCCGGCAACCGATCGATACCGGGCAAGGCCACCCGCGATGCCGCCCGATCCGAGTCGCCGACGTGCAGCGTCGTGACCATCCGGTCCATCGACGCCAACGCCGCCAACCCGGCCCGTTCGATCCGCTCGAGGGCGACCAGCGCCTGAGCGGGATCCGACGCGCCGACGAAGCGGGCCGCCTGGGCCTGCGCGACGATGCCACTGACGTCGTGCGCGACGTAGTCGTGCAGGTCCCGGGCGATGTCGAGCTGCTGCTCACGCCGAGCGGACACGACCGCGGCCACCCGCCGCCGCTCGACCAATCGCGGATACCCGCCCAGGACCACCGCCACGACCACCGGAAGCCCCCAGAACACCGCCGCGCCGAACGCCTCCAGGGGACCACCCCGCCACTCCGCCAACGGCAGCGACCACAGCGCGACCGCCGCCCCCATCGCCCCGATCGCACCCCCCGCCGACCGCCGCGGCTCCCAACGCGCACACGCCCCGACCAGAACCAGCAGTACGGCCACCCGGGCGAGTCCCCAGACGCCCGACTCCGTCGACGAGGACCACGCCTGTCCCAGGAGGGAGACCAAACAGAGCCCACCCAGCCCGATACACACATACGAAAGCGACGCCCCCGGCCTCGGCCGACACAACACGGCCCACAGCACCACCGCGCCGCCGACCACGGTCGGCACCACCGCAAAGGGGCTCTGCCCGAAACCGATCCCGAGCCCGACACCAACGACGCCAACCACACAGGCAACCGCGGAAGCACGACCGAGAAGCCCACTGACGGCGACAGGACCTCCGGCGCGGACGTCAGTGCCGGTCCGGACTCGGGACCCTCCATCGGCAGCAGTGCTCATCGGCGTGCCTCCCCCATCCGTCAGCATGATCACCAGAGCGTAGACGCGCACACTTTCCACGCGCCTCTGCCGAAAAGCAGAGAGCCCACCCGGTCCGCATCTGCCGATCGCCCGATGGTCCGATGGAGGCCGGGTCCTTCCGAACGTCAGTTCCGGCCCGGCCCGACACGGACACACCGAAATCGAAAGCAACAAAAGCCCGGATCCGGGAAACGCAAAAGGCCCGCCCCCGAAAAGGGGCGGGCCTTTCACACGTAGATTCCGGCGGCGTCCTACTCTCCCACACCCCTTCGAGTGCAGTACCATCGGCGCTGGAGAGCTTAGCTTCCGGGTTCG
>NZ_JBSFEO010000078.1:0-32696 GCF_053594475.1 Embleya sp. NPDC001921 | reverse complement strand
CCCGGCGCCTGGCCGGTGTGCTCGGTCAAGGCGGGCCTGACCCGAGGCGGCGCCGCCGCCGACGTCGACACCGGCTCCTCGGCCGGCAAGACCGCGCCGAAGACCAACCCCAAGGCAAAGATCGAGAACGGGACCGCACCGAAGGCCGTGCCGAGGAAGGTCGAGGCCTCGGCCCCCAAGGTCGTCGCCGCGCCCGAGGTCGAGGACAAGGCCGCTCCCAGGACGGTCGTCGCCGACACCCCCGAGATCGCGCCGAAGACCGAGACGGCCGCGAAGGCGTCCTACGTCGTGGTGGCCGGTGACACGCTTTCCAGGATCGCCGACGCCCAGGGCGTCAAGGGCGGCTGGCCGGTGCTGTTCGAAGCCAACAAGGGCGTCGTCGGCGGCAATCCCGACCTGATCTTCCCAGGGCAGAAGCTCGCGGTCGACGGCTCGACTGCCGCGTCGACGCCGAAGGCCGCGGCCCCCAAGGCCGAGGTCGCCGTGCCGAAGGCGGAGACCGAGACGGACGAGGCCCCGAAGAAGGAGACCACGGCGCCCAAGGCCTGGACCTCGAAGACCGAGACCACCAGGAAATCCTCGGGCTTGTCGACCACGACCGAGAAGGCCTCCGGCGGGTTCGTCTCCCCGGTCGCCGGCGGCTCGCTCTCCGCGAGTTTCGGCTCGGGCGGTCCGCGCTGGTCCAGCGGCCACCACACCGGCCAGGACTTCGCGGTCTCGACCGGCACCACCGTGCGCGCGGTCACCTGGGGCACCGTTGTTTCCGCCGGTTGGGGCGGGGCGTACGGCAACGAGGTCGTCATCCGGCACGCGGACGGCAAGTACACCCAGTACGCCCACCTGTCCTCGATCTCGGTCAAGGGCGGCACCAAGGTCCAGCCCGGTCAGAAGGTCGGCCTCTCCGGCGCGTCCGGCAACGTCACCGGCCCGCACCTGCACTTCGAGGTCCGCACGACCCCGAACTACGGTTCGGCGATCAACCCGCTGAACTGGCTGCGCACCCACGGCGTCAACGTCTGACGGCAACGCGCGACAGGCCCGGCCGTGAACCTCCCTGCTCTGGCCGGGCCCACCGGCGTCGCGAAGCCGGCCGCTCCGTCTTCATCTGCTCACCAGCCATGGATCTCTTCGCGACCTTCTTGGCCGAGCCCAAGGTCAAGTCCCGGCCCAACCGGTACATCGATCGCGGCAGCAATTACACGTCCGAAGAGTTCGCGAAGTCGGTCGCCGGTCACGGGATGAGGCAGTCCGTCGGCCGCACCGGTGTTTGTTGGGACAATGCCCTGGCGGAATCATTCTTCCGGGCTTTGAAGAACGAATGGCTCCACCGCTACGTCTTCACCACGCACGCGAAGGCACGGGGTGAAGTCGTCCGATACATCGAGGGCTTCTACAACCGCCGACGCCTGCACTCCGGACTCGGCTATCGCACACCCCACGAAGTCCTGCACCCAGAGCAGGAATTGAACCTCGCGGCATAGAACAACAGCAATCAACCCGTCCGGAAACGCGGGGCTCCTCAGGTGGCGGTGCCCAGGACCGCCTTACTCGGGACGCGGCCATCCCGTGGGACCTGATGAGGCCCATGCCGGCCACCACGATCCCGACCATCCTGCCCACCGGCGAGCCGCGGTTCGCCGGGTCGCGCTCTCCATCAGGCAAAATCCGGCAGATCCCCGCCCGGTACCCACCGAGATACACGGCGGAACAGTCAAATAGCACCGCCGCGCGCGTGTTTCCGACGCGATGATGCATGCAGGGGATGTTGCGGTGCGCGCAGCGAGCTCGGATTCACGCGCCGGTCCGAACGAAATTATTTGCCGGCCGGCCCGGACATGGTCGATCGTGAAGACGATGAGGGCTCATCGTGGTAGCGGCGGGAGGGCTCCGCAGCGGCGTGCTTCGCGGGCATCGCGGTCCGATCTCCCTGCTCTGGAACGCCGTTGGGCTCCCCGGACGACCGCGCCGGGCTCACATACTTGACGTCGAGAGGTCCCACGCGAAGCAGACGACGTCCGCACCGCGTGCGACCACCAGTCGCTCGCGCGTCGCGACGAGGGGAATCGCGCGATGCCTCGCCCGGGTGGAGTGGGCATCGACTCGACAGATCACCCTGCCCGTGGTCAGGTCCCACACCAGCATCTTGTCTCTGTTGTCGATGGCGACGGCACAGGGGCGGTCTCCGACTGTCACCGTCTCCACCGCCACTACCGCGTCGGTGTGGTCGGCGAGGGTGTGCGTCCGGGTTCCGGTGATCAGGTCCCAGACCATCACCTGGCCGTCGGCGCCGGCGGTGACGGCGTGCGGGCGGCCCTCGATCGTGCTCGTTGCCACGGCATGCACCGCGCCGGTGTGGCCGGTGAGGGTGTGGATTCGCGTTCCGGTGGCGAACTCCCAGACTATTACCCGGCCGTCGGCGCCTGTGGTGACCACGCACGAGCGGCCTGCGACCGTCGTGGTCTTCGCCGCCCTGACCTTGCCGTTGTGGCCGGTGAGTTCGAAGGTGTGGGTTCGGGTTCCGGTGGTGAGATCCCAGAGCGTCGCCTGGTGGTAGGTGTCGTTGGTGATGGCGTATGGGCGCCCCTCGACGATCACGGTGGTCACGGCACGGGCCGGGCCGAAGGGGCCGTTGAGCGTGTGCGTGTGGGCTCGGATTCCGGTGGTCAGGTCCCAGGATACCGACTGGCCGTCGGCGCCGGTGGTGACGGCGTGCGGGCGACCCTCGACGGTCACCACTGTCACGGCGTCCACTGGGCCGGTGTGGCCGGTGAGGATACGGGTTCGGGTACCGGTGGTCAGGTCCCAGACCATCGTCTGGCCGTTGTCGCCGGTGGTGACGGCGTGGGGGCTGTCCTCGACGATCACCGTTGCCACCGCGCGTACCGGACCGAAGTGGCCGGCGAGGGTGTGAATCCGCGCTCCGGTGGTCAAGTCCCAGACGAGCACCAGGCCGTCGGCGTCGGTGGTGACCGCGTATGAGCGGTCTTTGACCGTCATCGTGGCCACGGCGAGCACCAGGTCGGTGTGTCCGGCGGATGGGTAGGGCGTGTCGATGGTGAGATCCCAGACCATCACTTGGCCGTTGTCCCCGGTGGTGACGGCGTGGGGGCGATCGTCGACCGTGGTCGTCGCCACGGCATACACCGCTCCGGTGTGGCCGGTGAGGGTGTGGGTTCGGCGTCCGGTGCCGAGATCCCAGACCGCCACTTGTCCCTCTTCGCCGGCGGTGACAACGTGCGGCCGGCCCGCCAGGGTCAGCGTCGCGACGGCGTAGACCGCGTCGGTGTGGTGGGCGAGGGTGTGGGTTCGCATTCCGGTGGTCAGATCCCAGACCTTCACCTGGCCGTTGGGATCGGTGGTAACGGCGTGCGGGCGACCTTCGACGGTCACCACCGCCACGGCGTATACCGCGTAGGTGTTGCGGTGGGTGAGGGTGTGGACTCGGGCTCCGGTGGTCAGATCCCACACCAGCACTCGGCCACCGTCCTCGCCCGTGGTGACGGCGTGCGGGCGACCTTCGACGGTCACCACCGCCGCGACGTATATCGGGCCGAAGTGGCCGCTGAGGGTGTGGATTCGCGTTCCGGTGGTCAGATCCCACACCAGCACTTGGCCGCTTTCGTCGGTGATGACGGCGTACGCGCGCTCTTCGAACGCTGTCGTCGCCGCGACGTATATCGGGCCGAAGTGGCCGGTGAGGGTGTGCGTTCGGGCTCCGGTGGTCAGGTCCCAAACCATGGCCTGGCCGTCCTCGCCGGTGGTAACGGCGTACGGGTGCCCCTCGACGGTCGCTGCCGCGACGGCGTTCACCGCACCGGTGTGGCCGGTGAGGGTGTGAGTCCGTGTTCCGGTGGTGAGGTCCCATACCAGCACTTGGCCGTCGTCGTCGACGGTGATGGCGTGTGGGCGATCCCGGAGGGCCACCGTCGCCATGCCGCGCACTTTGCCGGTGTGGCCGGTGAGGGTGTGGGTTCGGGCTCCGGTGGCCAAGTCCCGGACCAGCAAACGGCTTTCGCCGTCGTGGGTGATGAAGTGTGGACGGTCACCGATCGTCGTTGTCACCACGGTGCGCACGGAGTCGCTGTGGCCGGTGAACGCATGGCGGAGCCCGGGGTGTCCGGCTCCGCTTGCCCACAGGGGAACGACTCCGGCCGCGCCGAGATCCCGCACGACGGTGGCGAAGGCACGCGCGAGTTCGGGCTTTCGCCAAGCGGCGGCATCCCGGGCCAGGAGCTGGCGGCGGACCCGGATGTCGTGGCGTCGGGGGTGATGGCTGGTGCTCATTCGGTAGATGTGGGTGTGTTCGACGGCGTCGGAAGCGGTGGCGTGGTGCAGTTGGAGGGTGAGGTGATCGGGATCGGCGTGCAGCAGGAACGCCGGGTCGGCGAGAAGTTCGTCGAGGACCCCCTCCCCGGCGCTCACGGCGTGAGCGGGGGCGTGGCGCCGCAGGTACGGGTGGGCCAGTGCCCAGTTGCGAGCGTGGCCTTGGGCTGGGGGAATGGCGTGCAGGAGAGCCCGATGGGTGGTGGCGGGGTCGGCCAGGTGGTGGGTGTGGTCGATGAGGGCCTGGTGGGAATAGCGGTAGAGGAGACTGCCGTCGGTGTCGGTATCGGTGTCCAGGCAGAAGCTGATCCGGTCGAGGGTTGCGCGGGTGGCGTTGATGTCCGACGGGGGTGCGCTCTCCATCCGAGGGGTGTCGTGGCTTCGGGCGACTTCGTGGAGGAGTTCGCATGGCATGCCGAGGCCACGGGCCTGTCCAAGAGCGCCCAGCACGGGGAGGACCCAAGGGTCGGTGTTTGTGAGGCGAGTGACGCGGCGATCGAACACATCGGTGATGTGGGAGGGCGGGTCGGGTGTGATTCGCATGAGGTCGTGCTCCTGGGCGAGGTCTTGGTGGAGGGACTGGTCGGTGTGAGATGCCGAACCCGACGCACAGGCCGACCACCACTCTCCGAACCGATTCACGGGCTCCCCGCTCCGTCCTGCGAACCCGAGGCGATGCCCCTGCAGGCGGGACGCGCGGCGACCACGATGCCGGCGCCACGATTCACCCGACACCGAGAAACGCGCCGACGCGACGACCCGGCCGGCTCGTTCGCGATCGCCTCAATGGCTCGGTCGCCGTGCCCTGATCCACCAGCGAGAGCCACTTGTTGGACACGCACGCTTGGGAGGATTTCGATGGCCTCGGCCGAAGGGTTTCATCCCGGCCATGTTGCTCTCGGCTGTGCCGGCATCGAGGTTTCCGCCTCGGTGAGCCGTGAGTTCGACCACCGGACTCGTCCTGCCCCATCGTCGGTCACGTGCGAGTGGCGGTGCCGGTCGATTCGAGTTCGTCAGTGATCGCGACCGCGGGGTGCTCTGCGTGCGCGTCGTTCCGGGCTCGTCCAGTGCCGATACACGACGGTGACACGTGAAACCTCGGGGATCAGGAAGACTTCGGCCATGCCGTCCACGAGTGCGCCCTCGGACACGGCATGCGCCGCCGTCACTGCCGAGGGCAGAGGACAGCCCACCTCCAACAGGAGTGGACCGCCATCGCCGTGATCATCGGCTTCTCAGCGGGCATGCCGACGACTGGTGAGAGGCGCGTGCAGCCGTCGGGTTCGGACGGCGTAGTCAGGGTGGTTCGAGTCGGCGTGGTGACGCCGGCACTGCGGGGCGGGCTCGGAGCAACGCACGCCCTTCGTCCGGGGGCGCGTGTTGTCGGTAACTCACCATGAAGGCACCGGACTTGCTGGTTCGAATGTCGTTTTCTTACATGTCGGTTGGATCGGCGGTGATGAAAGGCTGCGGTAGACCAACCGAGCGAAAGTGGGTCCTGATGAAGAAGGCACGACAGACTGCGGCAAGGGCGCTGGTGGCTGGAGCGACGGTGTTGGCACTCACGCCGATGATGCAGGGGACGGCTCATGCGGGGGCCTACTGCCATACGCCTTCCCAGTACGCCTGGATCTACGAACGTATGGACACGACGTCCGAGATCATCGACCGTCTCTATAAGGGAGTGACAGTCGAAGCCACAAGCAGCGGGAGTGGTTGGTATGCGGTGTCGCGTGTGGACACGCACGTCAGGTTGGGATACATGCCGACCTATTCACTGGTCTGTAACGGTGGCTGATCTCCGCCGGAGCAGGGGTCGCGGCCGTGCGGACCGAGAGGATCCGGTCGGAACCGTGTAGCCCGGTCGGCCGCAGTGCGGTGTGGGGACGTGCTGATTTGGCGCGTGGGCTCACGCCCGGGAACGATCGTCGGTTTGACCCTGTCGATGGTCCTGATGTTTCCCGGTTGCGAAAGCATGGTCGGCGGGCATACTCGGGTCGATTTCGAAGCCGACCCTGGTAGTCGAGGTGGGCGTTGTTCGTTCGTCCCGTTCCGGGGAGCAGGTCCCGCCCGGCCTGCGTAGGCCACGCGGGCGAGCAGTCCAAGCGGTTCGATCGCGAGTCGGCCGGTCTCGGATTGACGCCATGTCCGCTGCCGGATCCGGTGGCGCGTGACATGCGGTCGACATGGCGATCGACCCCATGCCACGGGCACGACCTCGCAGCGCTGGGTCGGCGAGATGGTCAAGGGCCTGCGGAGGGCGCGTTCGCGGCGAGGTGGCGCGGTCCGACGAAGACCGTGAGGCCCGATTCATCTGTGCGTTCGACGGGGCCGCGGTGCCGGCCCGATATGGCGGGTGAGGTCCGTCTCACCAAGTGTCAGTCGTGGTCCGTGTCTGACCTGTATCGGACGCGGAGCGTCGGCAGGATCGTGAGGCGCCGGGGCTCCATGGACCAGACGATGAGGCGGTGTTCGTCCGGACCCGTTGACCTCCACCCGACGGTGCGCGAGGAAGTCGATCGGGTGGCCGAGGCCGGCGCCGTCGACGTTAGACCGGTTGCGATTCTTCAGGGCGGGTTACCTCCTGGCCTGTGCGACCCCGGTGTTGACGTTCGACCAATCGATCGACGGGATGCTCGATCTCCTCACCGAGTACTCGTGCGACACCCACGGGGCTCGGTGTGGCCGCTCGCGGAAGAGGTACGGCAGGTGGCCGATCATCGTTCACACGTGCTCCTGCTCGCCTCTCGGCTGGTTTCCGCTCGCCGTCGGGCGAGGACGATCGGCCCGCGAACGAGAGGTGACCGGCCGGGGAGCGGCGCCTCGGCCGAGCCGGTCAAAGTGAGGTGACCTGTGCCTCGAAGTAGGGCTTCTGCGACGGGTAATAGTCGTCGAAGTCGGGCTGTGGGGCGCCGTCGCGTGAGGTGACGAGCATGTCGAGGTAGTACTCCCAGCCGGGGCCGATCTCGCCGACGCCTTCGGCACTCCCCAGGTGGTGCACGAATCGCAGTTCGGTGGTGCCGTCCCCGACCGCGGCGAGCAACAGTTCCAGGCGCCAGTTGCCGAACTCGTCGGTGGCCGAGAGCGCGAGTCGGGTCGGCGGTTCGCACGCGTCGATGCGCATGTCGGCCCAGGGTTCCTGATCCTCGTAGGCCATCTGCACTTTGATGGTGCGGCCCGGCGCGGCGTCGCCCTCCCAGCGGCCGTACCAGCGCGCGGTGCGTTCGGGGTCGGTGACGCTTGCCCAGACGTCCTCGACGGGTGCCTGGAACGTTCGGGTGACGACCAGGTCGAAGCCGTCACCGACGGGCAGCAGCCGTCCGGTGGGTTCGGGGGTACGGCTCATGCTGTGTCTGCCTCTCCGTGCGTGGCGGGCCCGGTCCGGTCGGCGACGCGGTCGGGTGCGGCGGTGCGGCGCGCTCGGCGAGTGCGGTAGACCTCGGTCTCCAGCGCGTCGAGCCGGTGCTCCCATCCCGATGTGCGGGCGAACCGGGCCAGCCAGGCCACCAGTTCGTCGAAGCGGTCGGGTTGCAGCACGTAGTAGCGGTGCCGGCCGACGAGTTTGTCGCGGACCAGGCCGCTCTCCCGCAGTACGCGCAGGTGCCGGCTGACGGCCGGTCGGCTGATGTCGAACCGCTCACTGATCTCGCCGGCGGAGAGCCGCGCGTCGCGCAGCAGCACCAGGATCTCCCGACGCACCGGATCGGCGATCGCGCCGGCTATCTCGTCCACCAAGGAAGCGTAACTCGATGGTTACGTGTTTCGCAACGAAAGCTTCCACGTGGTCCGTCGCCTGATGGCGATGCGGCGATATGTCCGAGGCGGCCCCGCCCGACCGGCGCCGTTTCTGCGGAACCTGCTCGCCAACGCGATCAGGTATCGCGACCCCGAGCATGTGCCGCTCGCGCCTGTCGGTCGAACGCGTCGGCGACGTGTGGCGGTTCGCGATCACCGACAGCGGCATCGGTACTGCCGCCGAGTACCCGGACCGAATCCAGGGATTGTTGAATGAGCCTCAGTCGCCCTGTCTATCCTAATGAAACGATCGATATCGTCGTCCGAGACGCCGGGACTGGCGGGTCCGGGCGCGTTGCTGCACATCCTCGCTCCGATTCGGACTCACCTCGTGGTCTGCGCGGTCCTCTCTGCCCTCAGTGCGGCGGCGGTCGTGCCTTACATCGCCGTTGCCGAAACCCCACGCCTCATGCTCGACGACCCGGCAGGGGCCCACACGGCCGTGTGGGCCTGGGTCGGCGTCGGTGCCGCGGGAGCCGGCCTATGGCTGGTGCCAGTCCTGTCAAACGGCGTTCTCGGTGGTGCCGGCGCCGGTCCACCGTCCGGGTCGCCCGGGAAGCCGGGTCGTGGTGCGCGATCCCCGTCCGGGGACAGGCAAACGCCGCTTGCTCAGGCGTGCTCGTCGGCCCGTGTCACAGGAGTGGCGCGGTGTGCCGTCGGGTCACTCCTGGTCGAAGCACGGGATGAGGTGAAAGACCGTGGCCTCGGTGTCCGGCACTTCGACGCCGAGCCCGGTGGCCACCAGCGCCGTTGCGAGTTCCTGTTTGTCTCCGGTCCACTGCAGGGGGAGAGGCAGCAGCAGATCCGAGTCCTGGTCGAAGCAGTCCTCGTGGTTCTGTGTCGTCCAGAACACGATCCTGGACCCGTTGCCCCGGCTCCTGGCAGCCTGCCGGCCGTCGGTTGACGTCCAGGCCAAGGCCCCCTCGGCCACGTAGCCGCCGGCGCGAAGTCCGGCGAACACCCGCATGATCCGCTGCAGATCACGCTCGTCGGTGTCTTGGGGCAATAGGGTCGCGGCACCCTCGTCCCGGGTGAGGGGAATGACGAGGATCAGTCCTTGGGCGGCGAAGGCGACCTGCGCGTCGGAGGCGTTGCCGCGCCAGGTCAATCGGAGTTCCCGGACCACGTTGCCGTCGGCGTCGAAGCTGTCGTCCTCGTCGGCGGGCAATCGCACGAACGGGTTCCCCTCCGGTACGTCCTCCTCATCCGCCTCGAGCACGGTCCAGCCGAAGCCCTCCAGGATGTCCAAGGCGGCGTCGTAACTTCCGATCGTGGATGCCGTCATCCTCGTTACCCGCTTCCACATGTGTGCCGGGTCGACAATGGGCGCGGAATCACCCGCGCCGACCGTACACAAGAGAACCCTCACGGCGTACGGCCGGAGTGACAAGGCGCCACGCAGGATGTCCGGTCGCCACCGCGCCGACCACGCTCGCGGCGGTCGCCACGCCCGTCAGGACCGCCATGGCCGCGTGCGATGCCACTCCCGTCGATGCCCGCCCACGGATGTCGTCGCGACAGTCGATGGGTCTGCGGGGGTGCCCGGCGCCTCACCGCCGGGTACCGGCCTCGCGTCGCCGCGATGAGTTTCCACCACCCCGCGAGTCATACCCGTACACAGTGCCGCCAAAAAGGAGTCCACCCATGACCGACGAACAGCTGATCCGCGATCTCATCGAACGCTGGGCCGGTGCCGTACACGACGGCGACCTGCCCACCGTGTTGGCCGACCACGCGGCGGACATCGTCATGTTCGACGTCCCGCCCCCCGAGCAGGGCGTGCGCGGCATCGAGGACTACGCCGAAACCTGGCCCGGCTTCTTCGAGTGGCAGGCGTCCGGCGCCGTCTTCGAGATCGAGTCGCTGGAGATCACCGCCAGCACGGACGTCGCCTTCGCGATCGCCCTGCTCCGCTGCGGCGACCCCACCGACTTCGCACGCCACCCGGACCGCCGCCTACGCCTGACCCTCGGCCTCACCAAGGCAGCCGACCGTTGGACCGTCACCCACGAACACCACTCCTTCACCCTTCCCCCAAGCCCCACCCAAACCCCGGCCGACTGACCACCCGCTGTCGCGGCCGCACGGCACGGGCCGTCGCACCGAGCACCTCGGCCGAGACGTTGTGGCCTGCCCCGCTCGCGCCGGATGGTCGGACCCGGCAGCGGTGGTTTGTCTGCGACAGGGCGTCACCGAGTACGCCGGTCGGGCAACCCGGTGCGGGTCGAGCGGGCGGAATCCGGAGGGAGGCGCGCTGGTCGGCCCCGCCGGACCGCTCTCCCGGCCACCGGATGTCCGGTCGATACAGGAGCCGTCGGCCGGTGTCGCGGTACGTCACGGCGGTTCGGCGGGTGGCGTCCGATGGCGATCGGCGAGCCCTCCGGCGCGAGGTTCGGATGGGCGGCGGCTGTTCGACGGTGACCGCGACGTCCCTCCGGCACGACGGCGGATCGCGACAACCCAGGCCTCGTGGGCGTGATGCGATTGGCCGCCGGTGAGATGCTCGCACCCGACGGGGAGAACGATTCCGATCGCGCCTTGTCGCGATCGGAATCGTTCCCGTCGACTTTCGCCTGCCGGGTCCGTGCAACATGTCACCGGAGCGAGTGTTCGGACTCCGGTCCGGCCACCCGCTCGCGGTTGCATCGTCGAGGCCTGTGGTCTCGCGCCCGCTTCCCGATCGCGGCCGTAGACGCGTCGCGGTGTTCCGTCGTCGGCGACGCCACCGTCGCGGCCGGTGTCGGGAGTACGGTTCGCGCGTTACTCGGCGGGCTGGGGCAGGTGGGTCTTGGCGTCCTCGTAGGTGGCCTGGCCGCCTGATTCGGCTCGGGCGTAGATGAGGTGGAGCACGCCGGTCGCGAACGCGCGGGACGAGAGCAGTCGCAGCGGGATCGGGGTGTCGGCCTCGTCGAACAGGCGCATGCCCGAGCGCAGGGCGATCGGGTGTACGAACAGGTGCAGTTCGTCGAGCAGGTGGGCGTCCAGGAGTTGGCGGACGATCGAGACCGAGCCGCTCATGGAGATGTCCCCGCCCGCTTCCTTGCGCAGGGCGGTGACGGCGTCGACGAATTCGCCGTCGAGTTGCTCGGAGTTGCGCCAGGTGAAGTCGAGCTTCTGCTTGGACACCACGATCTTGCGAGCATCGCCGAACATGCGTGCGAGACCCGCGTCCGCGCCGCCGGCCGCCTCGCGCTCCGGCCATGCGCCCGCGAAGGCGTCGTAGGTCTTGCGGCCGAACAGCATGATGTCGGCCGAACTGTCGATGGCGGCCGCCATCTCCTCGTCGTAGTACGGGAAGTGCCACTTCTCGGGTGACTCCACGACCCCGTCGAGCGAGATGAACAGGCCGGCGGTGATTTTCGTCATCATGTTCCTTCGGAAGAGTGATGGACGGTTCCTATGGTTCGACTGCGTGGGAACGTCGAACTCATCGGTGCCGGCTCTGTCATTTCGATCTTTGTGCACACGCCAGGCGACGACCCGCATGATCCCTCCCGGTGACGACCTGACCTCGTCCGCGGCCCCCGGGGGGACCGACTCCCCGCGCACGCCGTCGATACACCCGGCCCGCGCCGCCCGTCCTTCCGGAGCCGGCCGGGCGGTTCGGAGGCGTCGCGCCGGTCGAGCATGCCGCGGCGCCCACAGGGCGACCGAGAGGCGTGTGTCGCCGTACACGGGCAGCGTGCCGTGCGCGTCGCGACAGAGGGCGAAGCCGTCCACGCCCGGCACCCGCGGCGCCACGACGATCGGCAGGGGACTCGTGTGAGATGGGAGGACACGCCGTTGCGCGCGAGCGGCGCGTTCGGCACCGAGGCGACTCGGCAGCGGACGCGACGCCCTCAACCACCTTGCGTGACCGCCGAATCCCCGCAGGCCACCCATCGTTAACGAACCGTTTGCTATGAGTCACTAATATGCTCGTAGCCGTGGAGACCGCAGGGTCGAATCGACCACAGCATTCTCACCGTCCGACCCGAGTCCGGCCCGACTCTGCACGAGGAGCCGAGTAGTGACCCGAGCCAGAATGGTCCAGATGCCCAGGGCCGTGCCCACCACAGTGAAGCCGGCGCACCGGGTGCGCGCCCACGGAGCCTGCGGATCGGGCGCGAGAGTGGCCGCACCCGTCGCCGCGCGGCCCCGAACCGTCCCGGCGTGCGGCCACCTCCCGCAGCCCACAACCATGGCCGGGCACTTCCGGAACCGCAACCACCCGAGTTCTCGGAGCCTGTCCTGTCCAACGGCTGAACCCGCCGCGCCCGCGGCCGCAGGACCCGCCACGCCGGCCCCGGTGGCTTCCGAAGCCCGCCGACTTGCCGGGCACAGATCGCCGAAGGAGAGAACGTCCGGCGTTCTCAAGGCGTTCGACCGCTGAATCGAGGCGCGCTCGCCCACACCCTGGGCCCCTGCCAGCCTGGGCATCCGCTCGACCCACACACGGTCTCGCCCATCCGCCTGCCGCTGCGCCTCCACTACAGGATCCTCGCCGGCGGCGACACTCCCTCACGCCTGTCACGACCTGCGTCGCTCCCCGACGCATCCGTCACACCGACGCGCCCACAGGGCGCTCAGGAGGCACCCTCACATGAAGCATCTCGTCGACCACGCCCGCGCATTCCCGCGACAGGCGGCCCAGCAGCCCGAGGAATTAAGCCGGCTCGCCGAAGGGCAGTCGCCGCACGCCCTGTTCGTCACCTGCTCGGACTCCCGGGTCATTCCCTCCATGATCACCGGGGCCCGCCCCGGGGAACTCTTCGAACTGCGCACCGCCGGCAACATCGTCCCCCGCCACGACCAGCCGCATCCGGCCGGAGAGTCGGCCACCATCGAGTACGCGGTCGAGGTGCTCGAGGTCGCCGACATCATCGTGTGCGGCCACTCGCATTGCGGCGCGGTCGGCGCGATGGCGCGGAGCGAGGACCTGACGGCGCTGCCCGCCGTCCGGGACTGGCTCCGGCAGGCGGCACCGCTGCCGGACGGCATCGACTCCGGACCCCTCGATGTCGCCGAGGCGGTGCAGTCCCACGTCCTGGACCAGCTCGACCGGCTGCGCGCCTACCCGTGCGTCGCCCGCCGACTGGCGGATGGGCGACTGCGCCTGCACGGCTGGTTCTACGAGATCCACACCGGTTCCGTGCTCGCCCACAGCGCACACGCCGACGCCTTCCTCGCCCTGTGAGCGCGCCCGAACGGCGATGGCCGACCCTGCTCCGCGGCCGCAAGAACGTGGAATCCGCCGATCTGCGACGCGACTTCACCGCCTCCCTCGTCGTCTTCCTCGTCGCGCTGCCCCTGTGCGTGGGCGTCGCCGTCGCATCCGGAGTCCCGGCCGAACTCGGACTGGTCACCGGCATCGTCGGCGGCCTGCTCACCGGTCTGTTGCCGGGCAGCAGCCTCCAGGTGTCCGGCCCGGCCGCCGGGCTCACCGTTCTCGTCTACGAGGCCGTACACGAGTACGGCCTGCCTCTCCTCGGCGTGATCGTCCTCACCGCCGGTCTGCTCCAACTGCTCATGGGCGCCCTGCGCCTGGGCCGATGGTTCAGGGCGATCTCCGTTGCTGTCGTCGAAGGCATGCTCGCCGGGATCGGGCTGGTCCTGATCGCCGGCCAGCTCTACTCCATGGCCGACACGAAAGCCCCCTCCGGAGGACCGGCGAAGATCGCCGGGCTGCCCGACATGTTCTTCGACATGGCGCGTTCCGGCAGCGCGCAGGCCGCTTCCGTGCTGGGGGCGGGCACGATCGCGGTGCTCGTCCTGTGGAAGAAACTTCCCGCTCCCGCAAGGGTCGTCCCGGCTCCGCTTGCCGCTGTCGCCCTGGCGACCTCCGCCTCGATGCTCTTCCGACTGCCCGTCGCGAAGATCGAGGTGCAGGGCCTGCAGGGGGCCATCCAGCCGCCGGACGTCGGCGACTTCGGACAGCTCGCGGGCCTCGGTCTCATCGGCACCGTCCTCGCGTTCACCCTCATCGCCTCGGCGGAAAGCCTCTTCAGCGCGGCCGCGGTGGACCGACTGCACGACGGACAACGCACCGACTACGACAAGGAGTTGATGGCACAGGGCGCGGGGAACACCCTGTGCGGTGTACTCGGCGCGCTGCCGATGACCGCGGTCATCGTCCGTAGCGCCGCCAATGTCCAGGCCGGCGCACGGACCAAGGCGTCGCGCGTGCTGCACGGCGTGTGGCTGCTCCTGTTCGCGGCGCTGCTGCCCGCGGCCCTCGGCGTCATCCCGCTCGCGGCGCTCGCGGGTGTCCTGGTACACGCGGGCTGCAAGCTCATCCCCGTCGCGGCGTTGAGGCAACTGTGGCGTGGACACCGCGGCGAGGCCCTGATCCTGGTCGTCACCGCCGTCGCGATCGTCACGGTGAGCATGTTCGAGGGCGTTCTCATCGGGCTGGCCCTGGCCGTGGTCAAGACGGCCTGGGACACCTCGCACGTGCGTGTGGACGTGATAGACAAGGGCGCCGGTCCCATCCAGGCCCACCTGAGCGGCAACGCCACGTTCCTGCGCCTGCCGAAGATCCTCGACGCGCTGGAGGCCCTGCCGCAGAACCGGCCCATCGAAGTGCACATGTCCGGCCTGCGTCACCTCGACCACGCGTGCCGGACATCCCTGGAGAACTGGGCCGCCCGCCACAGCGCCGAGGGTGTCGAGCCGGTCAGGGTCAATTCCCGGCCCGAGCCGGGCCCGCCGGGGTAGGCCACCGGGCGGGGCGGGGAGTGCGAGGGGGATCGACCACCGGTCGACGTGATGCACGCACCGGCGGCCGGGTGGCCTCCGGTGCGTGCCGGAGTCGGTGGCTCTCCCTCGCATCGGCCGCGCGATCCGATCGTCGCCCTCGCCGGGGACGAAGAATCCCCCGGCGGGGTGCGGTTGGGCACCTGTTCCGACAATGCGGCCAGGATGCTCGTGGTTGTTGCGCGTTGGTCGAAGTCCGGTGTCGAGTGGTGCTCGGGCCGGTTTTGGATCGGCACAGGCGGGCGTCGGTCCGAGTCGCTCGATTGCGTCCATGGCGATCGAACTCGGAGTTCACCACGAGAGGCTGCGTGGTTGGACGCGGTCGACCGCGCCGAAATGATTGCGTATCACACCTATCCCCCCGGGGTTCGGTGGATTCATTCCGTGCGCGCGACTCCGGATCGCGTCGTCGGCGTGCGGGTTCACGGTGCGACACCATTCGGACACATGTCGTGTCCGAACGATGGAGCTGTCGCCATTCTCCAATTGGTGCCCTCTGATTTACGGTTTCATCCGGTGCGTACGCACAGATGGTGTGTACGTCATCAACGGAGAGACACGAGATGCGAACTCGTAGAGCTCTGGTCGCCTTCACGGTGGCCTTAGGGGGTTTGGGAGCGGGGATTCAATTCTCCGCACCTGCCGGCGCCGCTCCCAGTTGTTCCGATCAGGAATCGGTGAAGGATTCCGGGGCGGGTGTGCCCAAGCTGGCGTCGTACTGCGTCACCTATCAGGGCGGCGAGGTGATGGAAGCTCACGGCGCCTCCGGTCGACTCGCCGCGACCGGCTATCTGAACAAGGGGCGCAACTGGTTCGTCTGTCAGGCGGAATCGACCATACCGAACCCGAGGGTCGGCGAGCACACGAACAACTATTGGCTGCGCACCCTGGCCGACAAGTCCTATGCCAATGGTGGTTGGGGATGGTTCCCGGCCACGTTCGTCACAGCCGGCGTGAGTGGGAAGCCCGTCCCGGGTGTCCCCATCTGCCCGGAACATATCGGTCGATTGGGCGGTCCCCGTACCGTCCAGCCACCTCGGCACGCTCAGACTCAGCCCGCCAAGAAGAAACAGGCTCAGACTCAGCCCGCCAAGAAGAAACAGGCTCAGACTCAGCCCGCCAAGAAGAAAGTGGTGCCGAAGCCTGCTCAGGCACCCCCTTCCTCCGCGCCCGCGCCTGCGGTGATGGCCATTCCCGCCCCCGCCCGCCCCCCGAGGATGCCGCCGCCGCCTCCTCCGCCGCCTCCTTCGCGTGTGCCCTTCTGGGTACCGACCGCCAAGTGACCGAGCGGTCGCAGTCCGGCCACGATCCACCCGGCGGTCGGCGTCGGGGCTTCGTCCTTGCCGAGAGTCTCGGGTGAATCGGTTCCTCGGCGTCTGGGAAGCGCAACCGCTGGCGTCGACATTCGGGACTCTTTATGGATCACAGCGACATTCGGCCCACGAACTCCGTTTCGACGTGGGAACGTTCACATGGCGTGCGCACTGAAGACCGTGCCCGCCACTTCCCGACGGCGAAGTGCAACCTATGCGGCCGACTCGGTGGAATGCGGACCCGCTGACCACAAAGCCGGATCGAGGCCCGGGCCGGCATAGGCGATGAGCCGGCCTCCGGCTTCGTAAGAAGTCGGAGGCACTCGTCGCAGGCTCGTCGCGAATGCCGGCCCAGAGCGCCGTCGAAGAAATGATCCCTCGACTCGTGTCCGTTTCGTCCCACGGCGTGTTGCCCGTCGAACGCCTGCGACATGGGAGAACACGGTATGTCCATGCCCTTCGGCTTCGTGGAGTCGGCGACGGAATCGGCTGGTGGCGCATACGTTCCGCATCCAGGTCCAGGAGTCGGCAACCCCGCCGGCGGTCCTCGTCGGCCGGGCGCTGGTCAGCGAGTTCGTCCGACCTCGCGTGATCACCTCGGAATCGACGTCTTGGCGCTCGCGCCGGGGCGGGTCGAGCCGGCGGGCGACGGCGTGAAGGCGGTGTGCCGCGCGGTGGTGGGAGACCTGTTCGGGGTGGGGAGCGCGTCGGCCGCCGTGGCGGGGCGTTCGTTGATGCCCGGCGAAGCGGTGATCGCGGCCGCCGTATGGACGAGTTCGGTGAGAGAGCCGGGGAAGTCGGGGAGAAGGCGTGCCGCGACAGCCCACGATTCCACGGAGTCACCGAGCGGAGCAGTGATCAGCGGCCGGACGTCTTCGGCGGGCACGAGGGGCAGCGCGGCTCTTGCCGGACGGGCCTCGGCCGCCAGTTCCGCAGCGTCGAGGCGGTCGCGAAGGGTTCCGCGCAGGCGCCAGGGCAGGTCGTCGATCGACCGGTGGATCAGGGCGCGCAGCAGTTCCGTGGGGCAGTCGTCGTGCTCGGCCAGCGCCTCCAGCGCGGCGGGGTCCAGCGGTTTGTCCGTGTGCCGGCGCGCGACGGCGGCCCAGGGGATCGGGCCGATCTCCTCCGTGACACGTTCGATGCGGTCGCCCACTGCCGCACCGCCCTTTCCGATGAGGTAGCCGGCAACGGCTTCGGGGGTCAGGGCGTCCGCCAACTTGTCCTGGAGGTAGGCGAGTCCGTCAGGTCTTGCGAGCGCCTCGCGGGCCGTGTCGAGCGTCTGCGGGGGCAACGGGTGCTTCGCGCTGCGCCGCCGCGGGAAGTCGGTCTCGTCCAGGAGGGCTTCCACGGCTGTGGGGCCCTGCCGCTCCCACAGTCTGGCCAGCAGTCGCAGGCGTGCGACTTCGGTGTATACCTTGGCCCGTCCGAGCAGGATGCGCACCAGCGTGGCGTCGCCGGAGTACACGCAGTCGAGCAACCGCTCGCGCACATCGACGAGTTCGTAGCCGGAGAGAACGGTGTCCACCAATCGGTCGGCCACGGGGATCTCGTTGTGCCGGTCGGCGGAGCGCGGGCGGCCGGCGAGGATGCGCCTGCGCTCGGCGGCGGGCAGGCTGCCGTATTGGAACAGCAGGGCGTTGATCTCGGGCTCGTCGAGGTCCAGCAAGAGGTCGCGATCGGCCCCGGTGGGTGCGGCGGCCGCCCACCACACCGCAGCGTCCTCGTGCGCCGCGAGGAGGGCGTCCCGAGCCTTCGTGCCGAGCCGCGCGTACCGCAACAGGTCCTGGACCGCTCGCGGGTCCAGGTGCGGGACGAGGGGAATCGTCGCGTCCTCGCCGGCCGCGGACAGGAGAACGGTCAAGGCGGCGCGTGCCCCCTCGGGCGGGCGTCCGGGGATTTCCGCCCGGGTTTGGCGCGGCCAGGCCGGCGGGGGATCGGTGCGCACACGGCCGACGGCGTCGGCGACCAGGGCGGTGCAGGGGCCGCGGAAGCGGGGCAGCCGTGTGTACAGGTGGATCCATGCGGCGGGATCGGCGCCGAGCGGCGTGACCAACTCGGCCAGTGCGGCGACGATGTGCGGTTCCGGAACGTCCTCGCAGCCGATTGCGGTCAGCACCTCCAGGGCGGGCCCCGTCTCGTGCAGGAGGCGCTCGATGGGGAACCATCCCCGCCGCAGTCCGCGTCGGATGGTCTGCGACCGCAGGTCGGCGCCGTACCGCTGCGGATGTCGAATGTCCAGCGCATCCAAGGGCAACGGGCTCGTGTCGGGGAGCGAGCGGGGGTCGGCGCGGTAGTGGTCCGTCAGCAACTCCGCGGGGCAGTCCCGGTGTTGCGCGAGCGTCGCCAGGGCATGCGCAGGCAGCGGGTGGCGCCGGTGTGCCGCGGTGATCGCGGACCAGTCGACCTGCGCGGCCGAGGCGCCGCTGTCGCCGGTGCGCAGCGCCAGGAGCAGTTCGGCCGCGGTCGGCGTCGGGATCGACGCGGAGGCCGGTGCGGGACTGGCGGGTGCGTCGTCGGACGCGGTGAAGGCGGGGCCCAGATGTTCGTGTGCGACGGCGGCAAGGCGGGCGAACGGCGCGGTCAGGAGCGGAAGGAAGTCGAGCGGGTCCCGGGGGGATTCCTGAAGGAGCATGGAGACCAGTCCGTCCGCCGCGTGCCATGCCGGATCCGAAGGGTGCCGCACGGCGGAGAAGACCGCGGACAGGACGGTGTCGCGGGCCGAGTATCCGGTGTCGCGGAAGGGTCGGGGCTGCCTCGTCGTGTTGCGGTAGAGCGTCACGGCGATGGTCGGATCGTCCAAGCCCGTCAGCACACGGATGATCCGCATCCCGACGGCGTCCGAGCGTACGGCCAGTGCAGACTCGGCGAGTGCCAGGGCCAGTTCGCGGTCCTCGCGCACCTGTGCGCACAACCAGTCCACCACCGGTTCGGTGTCCGGAAGTCTGTACAGCCGCAGGGCATCATGTATCTCGTTGGGCATCCGTGCGTACAGCGAGGGGAACAAGGACGGATCGGCGAATGCGTAGGCGAAACCCGGTGTGGAGGACATGGGCGGCAACTTTAGGCTCCCGGTCCGCCACCGGGGTCGGTCTGTGGTCTGGGTTGCAGACAAAGGTGGTCCTGGGTCGCTTTGGCGAGGCTGGAGTCCACCCGGCGGGAGGTACCGTCAGGGATACGATCGCAAGCGTTCCACCTGCACAAACAGCCGCTGATCGCGTACTTGCCGCGGATACCGGCCGGAGCATTCCGACACGTGGTTGCACACTCGAATCCGGCGCGTTTGTACGGTCGGGTGGGGCGGACGGACGCGGCTCTCGGCATCGAGAGCGGGTGGTCGCCGACCGCGAGCGGCCACTGCGCGCGGAGCGCTCGCTCGTGCGTCGTCGTGCCCGGCAAGGCCCGGAGGCACCTCGCCATCGGCCTGGTCGTGTGACCATCGACGGCGCCGTACCGGCGATTCGCCGGGGACCGTCCCACACCTGCCCCGGACGCTTCAGATCGGGAGCGGTGGGGTTGCGGGCGGAGTCCTCGGCGAACGTGCGGGGCAGACCCCGAAGCAGGGTGCGCATTCTTTGTCGAATAGCGCATGCGTGGACCCGGCCGGGTGCACACGTCCCCATGCGTCCGTCGGTGAGGTTGACCCCGACGTTCAAGAAGGTGCCGCACCCGGGCCGGTCGCGGACGGCACGGGGCGAGGGCGCGGCTCGGTTCGGGCACTGCTGTCGCAACTCGAAGTGCCACCATGCGCCTCAGCCGCTGGCGGGTGCTCTGGCGTTGGCCCGTCGGTTGTAGACGAAAATGGGAACCGGCAGAGCACCACGTACTGCTACGCCTATCCGAAGAGCTCGGTCTACGATTGGCGGTACGGTAGTGCCGCGACCGGGATCCTGAAAGCGGGACAAGTTGGTTCGTGTGCAAATCGCAGTTCCCAGGCATTGAGAACCCGTGGACCGGATCCGCAAAGTATAATTGGTGGCTCTGGACCCAAGGTGACACCAAGTGGTATCGCAATGGATGGGGATGGTTCCCAGCCAACCGTATATCCGGTGGATGGACCTACGCACGTGTTCCCGGCCTTCGCGTCTGCTGACGTCGAACCAGTACCCGGCGGATAGTGCTGTGACCGGAAACGTTCGCTGAGTTGGTGGGTTATGCGGTGGTGTCGAGAGGGTGTTCGCCCGAGTGGATGCCCTTCTCGCAGCGCATAATTGCGTGTTCCCTGCGTTGTGCGGCACGGGCGTCCGGCTGCACGGACCCCTCGCACATTGGGATGCGTCCTGGTTACGCCCTGATCCTGGAGCCTGGAGGGGTTCTGCAAACGCCGACGCCTCTACTCGGGATTCGGCTATCGCACATCCTGGAACTCCTCCGCCAGTACGATGAATTCAAACTCGCGCGGCATAGAAAGACTTCGTCCGGCATGTTCGGAGAACACGGAGTCTCTCAGCGACATGAGCATCAGGTACCCGGGTTTCTGGCGAGGCGAGCCGCTACGGCCCCAGGGTGTTGGTATCTGAGGCCGGCGGGTAGCGCGGGAGATCACAGTGGATTGGTTCCGGGCCTGCGCGGTCATGCGGCGCTGCCTCATTTTCGGCGGCAACATCATCCGGACGGGTGTCGACGCCTACGATCTCGCCCAGGCCAAAGCCCGCAGCGAGCAGCGGGCGACGGGTGATTCCGGTTGCTCCAGCTCATTCCTTGGTGACCACGTCGAAGTGGTGCACCTGCTCGTCTGCCCGCGCGAAGTACGCCGCATCCTCCGGATACAGGACGGCCCGAGTGTTGTCCTCACCCGCGAAAGCCCGGATTGCCTCCTCACACTCCCAGAAGGTCAACAACCAGAACTCCACTGTGTCGCCGTCCGATGGCCGACGCAGCAGCATCGCCCCCTGATTGCCCGGAGTGGCTCTCGCCAGGCCCACACCGGTACGTTCCAGATACGGAACAACTTGCTCCGCCTGCTCCACTGTCGTCCAGACTTTCCATGAGCGCGCGATCATCGGCCCATTCTGCCCGAGGAACGGCAGGCGTCCTCAGCGCAGGCACTCTGCTGACTTCTCGTCGCGGTCGGCGGCTGCAGGTGGTGCCGAACCGCTCGTTCACATCAGAGTCCGACGGGCTTGGCGCGTAGAAACGAGCGCGTCGTGTGCCGATTCGCCGTCGGATCGCGCTGAACGCGACGGGTCGCAGGAGTCAGCGGCCGTCTCTGGAAGGCGTCCGAGAAGAGTCGTTCAGGGAAGCTGACAAGGTAGCCGGCCCCTTCCGGGTGGTGCGCGTCATGGTCGGGCCACGTGCTGTGTATGGGATGGATCTGTGCGATGTGGAATGGGAGGTCCTCGCGCCTCTCGTGCCGTTGCCGAAGTCGGGAGGTCGACCGACCGTGCATCCTCGGTGCGAGATCTTCAACGGTTGTCGTACCGGCAACAGACCGGCTGCGCCTGGCAATCGCTTCCGCACGCCATGGACAATTCGCGGTTTCTTCGAACCGGACAGGACTCCTCGTAGCGAAACGGGATGGATCGCGGCGGCCATGGCGCCCGGATAGCCATGGCCCATTGGGTGAAAGCCTCATCTGCAGAGTCTTCAGGTGAGCGCCAAAGCTGCCCAAACTTGCTCGTCAACGACACAAACGCCCTTCTGGGCGGGCGCCGAGACCCGGGAAGGCCGGGCTCGTCCGGGCGGGTCCTTTCGACCGAAGGCCGCCCCGGCGTGTCGGCCCCGCGCGGGAGCCGCCCACCTGCAACGGTGCGACGGCCTTGCCGGTGGTCGGCAGGCCAGCCGGTGATTCACGCCCGCCCAGGTGCCGGTGTCCTGGTGACGGCCCGGGATCCTCAGGGTGCGCCCGACGGCGAACTGCGAGTGATACGCCGGGAGTTTCTTCATCCCGTGCTCGGCCGCGCCCGCTCCGGGTGGTGTGGAGGGCCCGTCGGCAGCACATCGGGGCGACACCGAATTGCCGCACCGAAGCTGGGATCGGAAGGCGTACCCGCCGGCAACAATGCCCCCTGGCGGAGCCATCCCGGCGCGGAATCGCTTTTGTCGAGAGTATCGTTCGGGCATTCCCGGTTCCGGTTTCGATCCGTGACTCATGTCATGTCGGGGCCTGTGACGTGTTCGGTGGTCGTGGTTGTCATGTCTTCGGGAACCACGACCGAGGAGAGTGCATGTCGAACACCACCCGAGAGAGCCCGAGGAGGTCTCCCCTGCGGCGCGTTCGCCGCGTGCTGCCGGCGTCGGCGTTGTGTGTCGCCCTGTCGGGCGCGGGCGCGTGCAGCGGCGGCGACTCGAAGGACGACGGGGGGCAGGGGCCCGGCGGCGCCACGCCCGCCGCCCGGGCCAAGGATTCCGGCGGCGACGCGCCGAAGACGTCCGAGGCGGTGGTCGCCGTCACTCCGCAGGACGGCGCGACGGGCGTGGCCACCGAAGGCGCGCTCGAGGTCACCGTGACCGCCGGGAAGCCGACCGAGGTCGTCGTGAAGTCCTCCGAGGGCAAGGCCGTCGAGGGCACCGTCGCACCGGACGGGGCCGGTTGGGCACCGGCGGCGGCGCTGCAGACCGGGATGAGGTCCGCGACCGCCACGGGCTCCGCAACCTCCGACCGACTGCGTGATTCGAACCCGGAACAGGCTTTGGCACGGCAGTGGTCATTCCCGCACCGGCTTGCGGGTGTGTCACGCAAGGGCGGCGCCGGCTGCGGCGTCCGGCGTGTGATTTCGGGCCGGCGACGTGGGTGACGACTCGGTGTTGGGTGCGTGTCCGGGTGGGTCTCGACCCGAAAGCGTTCGGTGACGGGCACGGATCGGTGGGACGTGCGGTGGCGACCATGAACCGGTACGTCATGCTCTGTCCGGCGGGGGAGCGCGGGTTCGGCTGTACCGGACACCGGCTGCGGACCGACACGTTTCGACCGGAACGCGTCCTGTCGAGGGGCGGGTCGGGGGAGGACGCTTGGTGCCAGCGGGCGCCCCGCCCGCCCCGCCGCGTTCTCGCCTCGCCTGGCCCGTTCCTCGGTCGGACGTCGACCGCTGCTTGGTTCGGAGCGGACGGTGCGCGCGGCGGCGAGCGACGGCGCGCCCGGTTCCTCGTGGGGGCGCGTGCGTGTCGTCACGACCCGAAGGAGGCATACGCGCATGTCGGTGAGGCGTTGGTTCGCACATCTCGCGGCGGTACTGCTCGTCGTGACAGGCACCACGGTCACCACCACCGCCGTGGCGGCGGCGGGGCCCGCGCACGCGATGGCGGCCCCCACCCTGGTGTACCTGGAGAACAACGTGGTGCACGTGGTGGCGTCGCCCGGCGTCCAGAACAACATCCGCACCACCGTGGAAACGGACGATTTCTTCGTTGTGGAGGAACTTGCCGCCGTGGTGGCAGTGGGCGACAACTGCACGAAACGCAACGACCACAAGGCCACGTGCCACCTGCCGGACGACTGGACGGACCTCGCGCTCGACGCGGGCGACCAGAACGATCAGTTGGAGATCCAATTCCGGACCTGGTCCGTGGACAACTGCCGGATCAACGGTGGCACCGGTGACGACGTGGTGTGGGTATCCGGCTGCACCGTCTTCGGCGACGCCGGAAACGACACGATCCGCCTGTCGGAGAGCGCGCACGCGCGGGGCGGGTTGGGCAACGACCGGATCAACGTCGTCAGTACCACCACCGCCGCCTCGCGCGATATCTCGGGCGGCCCCGGCAGGGACCTGGTCAGCTTCGAGGCCGCCACCGGTCCGGTGACAGTCACCCTGAACGACGTGATCGACGACGGGCAACAAGGGTTCGAGAGCATCGACGTCCACCTCGACGTCGAGGATGTGGACGGCGGCGCCTACGACGACAGCTTCGCCGGTTCCACCGCCGACAACACCTTCAACGGCGCGGGCGGCAAGGACTTGCTGTTCGGCGATGCCGGCGCCGACACTCTGAACGGTGGGGCGGGCAACGACACCCTCCTGGGCGGCCCCGGCGTCGACAAGTTGGACGGCGGTCCGGGCCTGGACCAATGCGGCCTCGGCGGTGTCGGCCCCAACGGCGGAACCCTCGCCGGCTGCGAGATCATTCTCACCCCCTGACTCCATGCACACGCGTGCCCGGCGGCGAGTGCGGCCCGCCGCCGGGCCCGGCCCGGGCACTCCAACCGCCTTGTCGACGGGGTCCATTGCAGGGCTCCGCCGTTGATCCACGCCACCCGGGTCGATTCGTACCGAGGACCGTGGCCGTCACTCCGAGTCGTACTCGACGGCATGACGTCGCCTCCCGCACACAACGCTGTGGCGGCCACGCCGATGCCCGCGTAGGCGAATGTCGCCGGGATGCCTTCGGTGAGGTCTTTCAGCAGGTCGGCGGTTTCGGCACCGGTGGTGGTGCGGGGGTTGAGTCGGCGGGGTCTCGTCGATGAGGACCGGGCGGACGCCGGCCCGGTCGTACGTGTGGCAGACGGCCTCGGTGATCTGGGCCTGTGTCATCCGGGTGGTGACGGGGATGTCGAGGTAGCGGGCGAATTCGGCGGCCAGGGCCTTCGCCGTCGCGCCGGGCGGTACGAGGAACGTACGCCACCGGCACCCACCCCTCCACCCCTGCGCCGCGTCGGGTGGCATCGGCGAGGTGGCAGATGCCTCCGACGTGCAGGAGTGCGGTGGTTTTCCCGGCTGCGGCGGGCCCGCCGGCGATCAACGCCGGTCGGGCGGTGGTCCGTTGCCGGCGGTCCCGGGCCCGGGAGCGTCGGTGTGCGTATGTTCGTGGCGAGGGTGTCGATGGTCGGGGTGCGGACGGTCACGAACGCGCAGTGGTAGGCCGGGTGTTCCTCCCGGCCGCGTGGCGGTGCGCCGGGCTCGGGCGGCACCAAGGGCGGTGCGGCCACGCAGTTCTGCCAACCCCGCCAGGTGGTGACAGGCCGGGACTCTTCCGTCGCGTCCATACCCTCGCCACGTGGGCCGTCGCCCGAACGCACGCCGAGGCTCACCATTTCAGGGCCTCCTCGTGGGCGTCGTGGAGCCCGTACCCTGTGTACGGCGGGTCGGGGAGTCGGGATCGTCTTCGCCGGCGTCCGAGCCCGCAGGCGGTGACTCGTCGAGGCCGTCGTCGAGTTCGTCGAGGCTCTCCTCGCCTTTCCCCGGGACGCTGTCGCAGAGGTCCTGCTCCCGCCCTTCTCGCACGGAACGTGCCGGCGGGGGAATCCGGGTGGGTGTCCCGCGCGCCAGGAGGTGTTGTTCGGTGCGGGCACGGCACATGAGTTGGTCGAGGGCTTCCGCGAGGTTCGCTTCGTGGTTGTCGGAGTCGGTGTGGTGGTCGTGATGGCGCGCAGGTATTGCCAGGTGCGTTCGTCGAACGGTGGTGGGCATGGTCGCGATGGATTCAGGGGATCTCCTTCGACTCGCCGTCGGGCAAGCGGATCCACACCCGGCGGCCGTCGTGGGGGTTGTGGTGAACCTCCCTTTCCACCTCGGGCGGCGATCCCGGAGGGCTGACCCGGTACGGGCCCAGTACCTCGTGCCGTTCACTTTCGGCGCATCTGTACAGGGATCGAAGCGGAACGGCGACTGCGGCACCACCGCTCAGTCCCGACCCCGCCGAGGGAGCGTGAAGATCGGCCGCCTATTTACTTTCGTCCCACCGCTGTGCCCTCGCAACGATGTGAACCCACAGGGAAGATCCTGGAAAAGCGAAGGGCTCCAGGACCCCGCGGGTGTGGAGGAACTCATGACTGTGGTCGCACGGGTGACGCTCGCAACGGGGCCGGGTGGACCGCGGCCGAGACGATTCTGCCCAGGGACCGAGCGGGGCACTGCGTCGATGACATCGCAACCGGGAGTCGTAGGCGCCCGGTTCGGCGGATCGCCGACGCCGACGGCGTCCACATCCGGTGCCGAGAAAAGCGGTGGAGCGTGGAGCCCCGAGCACACGGACTCCGCCCCACCGACTCGCGGCGTACAAGCGATCTCCGGTCGCTTCGCCATCGGATCCCCGGGGCGGCCGGCGGTGGATCGTCGGGTGACGGAGTGACCTGCGGCGGATCGATGGCGGTGATCGGAAGTCGAGTCGCCTCCGTAGTGCTGGTCGGTGCCATCGTCGTGTCCGCGACGGCCTGCACCTTCGGTGAGGGCGGCTCCGCCGGGTCCGCCGAGGTGCCGATGGCCCGGGTTGCCGAACACCTCCGGATCGCGGTCCCAGCCTCCGCCACCGACACACGCTGGACCTACGACGACCACCTCAGAGGAACCCCTGCCGTCCTGTCCTTCGTCATCCCCACCGACGAGGTCGGAACATTCCTTGTTTCCGCCCGAGTGCCGTCTCTGCAGAAAGGCGGACAGGGCGACGGGCTGTCCTTCGAGGCCATCAACCTCCCCCAGCCGGAGGCCCTGCCAGGCGTGCAAAGCTCCTCCCGGCAGGAGAGTGGCCCGGCACTGACCGTAAATGTCGTTCCCCAAGGCCCTTCGCACAGTCGCGTGTACTGCTCGGGATGGAAATGATCTCCCGGCTCGAAAGGGCCACCCGCCGGCGGGCCCCGGACCGCGCATCCGTCCCGGCGCGCGCAACCGCCGACAGGACGACCTCCGCCGCGAGGGGAATCCGGGCCGGCTCCGCCGCCGGGATCGCGAACGGATGTGCCGTCGCGGCACGCGGGCCTGCGTGGATTCGGCCGCGCCATCTTTCCGCCCTGCCTCACGGCGGCGCCCCCATGTAGGGGTTCGCGACCCCAAGCCACCCCGAGTGTCTCCGCCGAGGCGACGCCCGCCGTGGCGAGTCGGGGGTGCGGGGTTCCGATCCGCGGTGCGGCACCGGCCGCGGTGGACGGGCGGGTCGTACCGGACGGGCGGGCGGCGACCACCCGTGCCGCGGTTCCGGGGCGGCGGGTGCCGTCGTGCTTCGAGATTTCCCCGACCACGACCCCGCCACGCCGACGGAACGATCATCGTGGGCCCGGGACCCGATGTCGCCGTCCGCCCGCCGACGAGGCGAGCGGACGGCGACGGGAGCGTTACCTGCGGATCCGGGGTCGGCGGGTCACAGGGCGAAGCCGAAGGCCGCCCGAATGGGGCGCTGGGTGGAGGCTTTGGCCCAGGAGATGAACGTGAGCGTATAGGGCCTGCTCCAGTTCTCGGTTGGGTCGAGCGAGTCGTACACGAAGTACACGGAGTGGTTGCCGATGAACCCGGTGGCATTGGGCGCGCTGCCGTCGATGTTGCCGAGCTTGAACCCGTTGGTGTGGTCGACCACGCCGGCGCCGGGCTGGTCTGCGCCCCGTACGCGGAGGCGTTGTGGGGGATGATGGCGTCGGTCGAGGTGATCGACGGCGAGTCGCCCCGGTCCGGCGCGGCCGTCTGTACCACGGTGGCGGCGCAGGATCCGTTGGAGGCGGCGGTCGGGTCGAATCCGAGGACGCGGTCGATGAAGGTCTGCCGGAGGCCGCTGCCCGCCCAGAGGGCGTGCTTGTGGATCGTGCCGGACAACGCGGGGTTGATCTGGCTCCAACTCGTGATGGTGCAGCGGTAGATGTCCCGGAGTGTGGCGGCGGACAGGTTCTTCGGGGCTCCCGGCTTTCGGGTGGCCCAGGTGACGGCGTCGCCGGCGCCCCGGACGTAGGTGAGGTTCGTGAGATCGGTGCCGACCCGGGGTTCCCTCTCGCTGCGAGCGAACGCGAAGCAGTTCGGGACCGTGCCGTTGCGCTCCTTCAGGAGCACGCCGGCCCCTGCGGCAACGGGTGGGTGGCGTTGCAGGTCGGTGAGGCGAAGAACCCGGGGCCGGTCGCCGACCCCGCCGTGGCCCACTCGTTGCCGTCCGGATCGACGAGCGTGAACTCGCTCGTGAGCGTCGCCGTGACGTCGTACAGGGCGCCGGAACCCCCGTTGCAGAACACCTGGGCCGAACTCGCCGGGGCGGTCACGAGAGTGATGACGGTACCGAGGACTGCGAGCAGCGTGCCGACGGTGCGTTTGCGGATCGAACCGAACATGCGGGATGGGCCTCTCTCGTCGGGAATCATCGGGAATCGTCGGGAGGCACAGGTACGAAGCGGACCCGCTTCGGTTACAGGACGAAGCCGAAGAGCTGCCAAATGGGGCGCTGGGCGGGGGCCTTGGCCCAATCGATGAACGCGACCGTGGCGGCGTCGTTCTCGGTGTCGAGCGCGTCGATCACGTAGTAGGTGGAGATGTTGCCGGTGAACGCGGCGGCGTTGGGCGCCTTGCCGTCGATGCTGCCGAGCTTGAACCCGTTGGTGTGGTTGACCACGCCGGTGGCCGGGGTGAGGTGCAGTTGTAGATGTTCTTGAGCACGGCCTTGCTCAGGTTCGTCGGGGCACCGGGCTTCTTCGTGGCCCAGGTGACCGCGTCGCCGGCGACCCTGATGTAGGAGGGTGGAGGAGATACGTACGGAAGGGGCCATTCATCGGCGGAGAGTCACCGGACGATCGCGGGTGTACCTCACGCAGTGTGAGAGTCGGCGCGGCGATACGATCATGTTTCTTCCGCGTGTGTGACGTCGGGCCGTCGGGGCCTGTGGGGTTCGGCCCGCGCTGTGGTGGTGGGGGCGTGGGCGTTGACGTCGATCGAGCGGACCGCGTACCCGCGTTTCAAGCGGCTGATCTCGACCCGGGAACTGGCGGAGTTCTACACCCCGTCGGTGGACGAGGCCGTGTGGGCGCGTGGGCGCACGCGCAACCAGCCGCACCACTTGTTGGCGTTGTTGGTGATGTTGAAGTCCTGTGCCCGTTTGGGGTGGTTCCCGAGTCTGGAGACGGTGCCGGCCGTGGTGGTCGAGCACGTTCGGGAGTGCGCGGGTATCCCGGTGGGCACGGTGGCGGGGCTGGACTCGACGCGGACGGCGAAGCGCTATCGGGAGGCGGTCCGTTCCCGGTTGGGGTTGGCGTTCGACCCGGAGAAGGGCCGGTTGTTGGCGGCCGAGGCGATGGAGCGGGCGGCGGTGGTCAAGAGCCACGGCGCGGACCTGGTCAACGTCGCGTTGGAGGAGATCGTCCGGGCGGGGTTGGAATTGCCGGGGTTCTCCACGTTGGACCGGATGGCGGGCACGATCCGCACCCGGACCGACCACGGCCTGCACGCGATGATCGTCGCGGCGATGAGTGGCGAGGCGCGGGCGCGTTCGGCCTTGTTGCTCACGGTCGCGGCCGGTGAGCGCACCAGCGGGTTCGACGCGTTGAAGACGCCGGCTCACAAGGCGACCTGGTCGCGGTTTCGTGAACTCGCCGAGCGGGTGGAGTGGTTGGACGGGCTCGGGGACACGGTCGCCTGGACGGCCGGGGTGGCGCCGGCGAAGGCCGCGGCGTTCGCCGCGCAGGCCCGGGTGTTGTCCGTGGGCGAGATGTTGGACATCGTCGAGCCCAAGCGGACCGCGATGGTCGCCTGCCTGGCCGCGGAGGCCCGGGCGCGGGGCAAGGACGATCTCGTGGTGATGCTCTGCAAGCGCGTCGCCCGGCACCAAAAGCGCGCGCAGGAGGAGTTGGAGGAGCTCCAGGCGCGGCACAAGTCGCTGACCGAGCAGTTGATCCGGTCCTACCGGGACGTGCTCGACGTGCTGCGGAGTTCCCCGGACGGCGGTGGCGGGGCGGGCACGCTGGACGACGCGTTCACGCCGGCCGAGGCCCGTGCGGTGGTCGAACGGGCCGGCGGGTTCGACGCCCGGCTCGCGGACATCGAGGCGGTCGCCGCCCACGCGGGCGGGAACCACACGCCGTTGGTGGAGCGGTTCTTCCGGGTCGACCGGCCGACCATGCTCAAGCTCGCCACGAAGCTCACCTTCACCGCGACCTCCGCCGATCGCGCAGTGCTCAAGGCCCTGGACCACGCGGTCGCGCACTGGAACCTGACCCGCGATCACATCTCCGACATCCCCCTGACCGCGCAGGACGCCGGCACGGCCGGGGAGGTCGAGCGGTTGGACCTGTCGTTCGCCTCGAAGAACTGGTTGCGGACGGTCTACGCCAAGGACCGGCCCGGGATGTTGGTGCGCCGGCACTTCGAGGCGATGGTGTTCTGCCACCTCGTCGAGGAACTGCGTTGCGGGGACATCGCGGTGGTCGGCGGCCAGGAATACGGCGACTGGACGAAGATGCTGCTGCCGTGGGAGGACTGCGAGCGGTTGTTGGACGAGTTCTGCGCGGAGGCCGGGTTGCCCGCGGACGCGCAGGCGTTCACCGAACAGGTCAAGGCGCGGCTGACCGAGGCGGCCGAGCGGGTCGACGCCGGATACCCGGACAACGCCGACCTGGTGATCGACCCCTTCACCGGCGTTCCCTCGCTCAAGCAGCGCCAGGGCATCGACCGCACCGCCTCCGCGATCGCGTTGGAGGCGGAGGTCTCCCGCCGGCTGCCCGAACGCTCGATCCTGGAGGCGCTGGCCCGCTCCGCGCACTGGAGCGGCTGGTGGCGCCGGCTCGGACCGTTGTCGGGCAGCGACCCCGAACTCAAACACCCACTGCCCCGATACGTCTTGACGGCCTTCACCTACGGCTGCAATCTCGGCCCCGCGCAGGCCGCCCGACACCTGCGCGGGACGGTGACGGCGCACGAGTTGGCGGCGATCGCGCAGCGACACACCACGGCGGCGAACCTGGGCCGGGCCGGCGCGGACATCGTGGACAACTTCATGGACCTGGACATCACCACCGCGTGGGGTGACGGGTCCGCGGTCGCGGTGGACGGCACGATGATGGACACGGCGATCGACAATCTCCTCGCCGAGACGTCGATCCGCTACGGAGGATACGGGGGCATTGCCTACCATCTGGTGTCCGATACCTATATTGCTCTCTTCTCCAGATTCATACCTTGCGGGGTCTGGGAAGCCGTCTATCTGATCGACTCCCTGCTCGCGAACACCTCGCAGGTCAAGCCCGATCGGGTGCACGCCGATACGCAGGGCCAGAGTTTCCCTGTCTTCGGCCTGGCGCACGTCCTGGGCATCGATCTCCTCCCGCGCATCCGCAACCGGCAGGACCTGACCTTCCATCGCCCGGACGCACGGACGAAGTACACGCACATCGACGCGTTGTTCAGCACCGACCCCAGGACCGCGGTCGACTGGGGCCTGATCGAGCGTCATTTTCGGGATCTCATGCAGGTGGCGATCTCCGTCAAGGAGGGCACCGTCTCCTCGGTGACGCTGCTGCGACGGCTGGGCAACCACTCGCGCAAGAACAGCATCTACCGTGCCTACCGGGAGTTGGGGCGCGCGGTTCGCACGATCACGCTGTTGCGTTACCTCTCGGATCCGGCGCTTCGCGACCAGATCGCGAAGGCCACCAACAAGGCCGAGGCATACAACGGCTTCACCAAGTGGCTCGCGTTCGGCAACCACGGCATCCTCGGCAGCCGCGACCCCGAACACCAGGAGAAGGCCGTCAAGTTCCTCGACCCGGTCGCGGGATCGGTGATCTTCTCCACCGCCGTCGACATGACCCAGGCCCTGCGGGACATGGCCCGCGCGGGCCGGACCGTCGACCCCGCCGACCTCGCGGTCCTCAGCCCCTACCGGCGCGAGACGATCCGCCGCTTCGGCGACTACAACACCGACGGACTCCACATCCCACCCGCACCCGTCGACCCCCACCTCGACATCACGCGACGAAGCCATCAGTCCAGGCAGGCAAGATGATCGTCGATTCCGGCATATACCTCTTCGATTACCGGCGATTCCACGAAGAAGTCGTACCGGCCATGCGACGGCTGCACGCCGAAGGAGTGGCCGAGCCGTGGTTGGAAGCGGTGTGGAACAAGGGGCGGCCACGGCCCACCCCGGTCCCGCGGTTCACGCCCTACCTCAGGGAGATGACCTTCGGCCTGATGACCGGGCGCGACCTCGCCGGCGCATTGCCCAGCGAGTTGTTTCCCCGACCCGCAACACGCCCGAAGCGCCGACGTAAGCCGGGCCGGGTGCCACACCCGGACACGGACGAGTACACGCTGCCGCCGGACCACGACGACTGGCTGGACCTGTGCGATCTCTTCCGGACGGCGGTCGAGGAGACCTGCCTCGGCAGCGGCGCCTTCATGGGCAACGCCACACTGCCGGGATCCCTCGACATCTGCGTCGACCAGCGGGGGGCCCTCAGGTACGACCAGGACCTTCGGACCTTGCTGGAATGGCTGGAGAATCGGGGCAACGCCTGGAGACAGGCCGGTGTCGACTGCTTCGCGGGCATATACGGCTGGCTCGACCCCGACGAGACCTGGCTGCTGGCCGACGCGCTCGACGGCCATCCCGTGCCGCCCGTCGAAGCGACCTTCTCCGCCGTCAGGGCCGCCCGAGCCGCCGGAGTGGGAACGTGCACCGACGGAAACAGCTGCCCGCTGCTGCTGGCCGTGGTCCGCGCCGTCGCACGGCTTGCGACAACGGAGGGACGAGGCCTGCTGTGGGGGCTGGACGTAACGCCGCCCGAGGAGGCGCAGTTCGTATAGCCGTCCGCTCAGACAGTTACAGCGAGGGAGCACCCCGCCCACGTCACTGAACGTGAGGAAGAAACAGGCCGTTGGGGTTACGAGGTGTTACGCCCGAAGGGCGCCCCCCGGG
>NZ_JBSFEO010000077.1:0-33464 GCF_053594475.1 Embleya sp. NPDC001921 | reverse complement strand
CGAAGCGGAGGGACACGAAGCCCCGAGCGAGGCGCCGCTTTTTCTTGGAGGAGCTTGCGGGGGAAAGAAAAAGCGGCGCCTCGCGAGCCGGCGACAAAGTCGCCCGACAAAACAGCTCAGGACCGGCCCGCGCCGGTCATGGTGATGCGCTGGAGCTCCACCGCGGAGCAGCGGTCCATCACCATGTCCAGACCCGCGTCGCGGACGCGCTGGTAGGCCCGCTCGTCGATCACGTCCAACTGGAACCAGACCGCCTTCGCCCCGACCTTGACGGCCTGGTCGGCGATGTCGCCGGCGTGTTCCGAGTTGACGAACACGTCGACCACGTCGACCGGGAACGGGATCTCGGCGAGCGTGGCGTAGCCCTGCTCGCCGTGCACGATCTCGGCCTTCGGGTGCACGGGCACGACGCGCTTTCCCCACTGGCGGAGGAACGCGGCTACTCCATATGCGGCGCGATGGGAGTTGGTGCTGAGCCCCACCACCGCCCACGTGTGCGTGTCGAGGATCCGTCGGATCGTGGCCTCGTCGCCGTACGGCATGCTGATGACCTCGCAGTCCTTGTCTCGCTGCTCGCGGTGCCCCCCGACAGACGGACGGCGCGGCGCCGTCGGCCCGGTGAGTGTGCCCCCGGGGCGGGCCGGCTACTCAGGGGCGACCGAGTGCCCGGTACGTCCATCCTGCGCCGCGCCAGCGCACCGGGTCGAGGGCGTTGCGCCCGTCGAGTACGCGACGTTGTGCAACGATCTCGCCCAGTTCGACCGGATCCATCTCGCGAAACTCCGGCCACTCGGTCAGATGCAGCACCACATGGGCGCCCCGGGCGGCGTCGAAGGCGGTCTCCGCGAAGGTCAGGCCCGGGTACATCTTCCTGGCGTTGTCCATCGCCTTGGGGTCGTACACGGTCACCTCGCCGCCCTGGAGCTGCACCTGGGCGGCGACGTTGAGTGCGGGCGAGTCGCGGATGTCGTCCGAGTTCGGCTTGAAGGCGGCGCCGAAGACGGCCACCCGGCGGCCCAGGAAGCTGCCGTCGCACTGCTCGCGGGCGAGGTCGACCATCCGGAACCGGCGGCGCATGTTGATCGCGTCCACCTCGCGCAGGAAGGTGAGCGCCTGGTCGGCGCCCAATTCACCCGCCCGGGCCATGAACGCGCGGATGTCCTTGGGCAGGCAGCCACCGCCGAAGCCGAGGCCGGCCTTGAGGAAGCGGCCGTTGATCCGCGGGTCGAAGGCGAGTGCCTCGGACAGTTGCTCGACGTCGGCCCCGGCCGCCTCGCAGACCTCGGCCATTGCGTTGATGAAGGAGATCTTGGTGGCCAGGAACGAGTTGGCGGCGGTCTTGACCAGCTCGGAGGTGGCGAAGTCGGTCACCACGAGCGGCACGTCCTCGGCCAGCAGCCGCGCGTACACCTCGCGCAGCGCGGCCTCGGCCCGCTGCGAGCGCACGCCGATCACCAGCCGGTCCGGGTGCAGGGTGTCCTGGACGGCGTAGCCCTCGCGCAGGAACTCGGGGTTCCAGGCCAGCTCGGCCTCGGTGTCCACCGGCGCCAGCTCGGCGATCCGCACGGCGAGGCGCTCGGCGGTGCCGACCGGGACGGTGGACTTGCCGACGACCAGGCACGGGCGGGTGAGCAGCGGGGCCAGCGCGTCCACGGCGGCGTCGATGTAGGACACGTCGGCGGCGAACTCGCCCTTGCGCTGCGGCGTGTTCACGCAGACGAAGTGCACGTCGCCGAACTCGGCGATCTCGGCGACGTCGGTGGTGAAGCGCAGCCGCCCCGACGTGACGTGCGGGGCCATCAGCTCTTCCAGCCCGGGCTCCCAGAACGGCGTCCGGCCGCTCGAGAGGGTGGCCACCTTGTCCGGATCCACGTCCATTCCCAGGACCTCGAAGCCCAGCTCGGCCATGCACGCCGCGTGCGTGGCGCCCAGGTAGCCGGTACCGATGACCGTGATGCGGGGTGCCACGTACGTCACCTGACTTCTTCGTCGAGGGGCGGGATGGAGCCTGATGGAGCGGGATGGGACGGGTACGGATGCCGTCCGTCATGGATCGTATCCGTCGCCGTCACGCCGGCGTCGTCGAATCGTGGCCGTGCCGATGCGGGCCAGGTCGGGGTCCGGCTGAATAATTGTGGGCGACAGTGTTGTTTACTGAGCGGTAATAAAACGCTGCTGCGTACGCGCCGCACATCCTTCAGTCGAGAGGCAGGCACCCGTGGCCGGACGAAAAGACTTCGACCTCTACCGCGTCTCCGAGGAGCACGACATGCTCCGCGAGTCGGTCCGCGCCCTCGCCGAGGCGAAGATCGCCCCGTTCGCCGCCGAGGTCGACGAGCAGTCCCGTTTTCCGCAGGAGGCGCTGGACGCGCTCAGCGCGAACGATCTGCACGCGGTCCACATCCCCGAGGAGTACGGCGGCTCGGGCGCGGACGCGCTGGCCACCGTGATCGTGATCGAGGAGATCGCGCGGGTGTGCGCCTCCTCGTCGCTGATCCCGGCGGTCAACAAGCTCGGCACCATGCCGCTCGTGCTGTCCGGGTCCGAGGACCTCAAGCGGCGCTACCTCGGCGCGGTGGCGCGCGGCGACGGGATGTTCTCCTACTGCCTGTCCGAGCCCGAGGCGGGCTCGGACGCCGCCGCGATGAAGACCCGCGCGGTGCGCGACGGCGACTCGTGGGTGCTGAACGGGGTCAAGCGCTGGATCACCAACGCGGGCGTGTCCGAGTTCTACACGGTGATGGCGGTGACCGACCCGGACAAGCGCAGCAAGGGCATCTCGGCCTTCGTGGTGGAGAAGTCGGACGAGGGCGTCTCGTTCGGCGCGCCGGAGAAGAAGCTCGGCATCAAGGGTTCGCCGACGCGCGAGGTCTACCTCGACAACGTGCGGATCCCGGCCGACCGGATCATCGGCGCCGAGGGCACCGGCTTCGCCACCGCGATGAGGACGCTCGACCACACGCGCGTGACGATCGCGGCGCAGGCGCTGGGCATCGCGCAGGGCGCGCTCGACTACGCGAAGGGGTACGTGCGGGAGCGCAAGCAGTTCGGCAAGCCGATCGCCGACTTCCAGGGCATCCAGTTCATGCTCGCGGACATGGCGATGAAGCTGGAGGCGGCCCGGCAACTGACCTACGCGGCGGCGGCCAAGTCCGAGCGCGGCGACGCGGACCTGACCTTCCACGGCGCCGCCGCCAAGTGCTTCGCCTCCGACGCGGCGATGGAGATCACCGTGGACGCGGTCCAGCTCCTCGGCGGCTACGGCTACACGCGCGACTACCCGCTGGAGCGGATGATGCGCGACGCCAAGATCACCCAGATCTACGAGGGCACCAACCAGGTCCAGCGCATCGTGATGGCCCGGAACCTGCCGAAGTAGGCTCCCCGGCCCGCACGGGCGACGTGCGGAGCGCCACGATCCCCCGGCCGCGACGCTTCGGCCGGGGGATTCGGCGATCGGGGCGGCAACCGGAAGGGCGCACCGGCTCCCGGCGTTCCGCGACGCCTACGCGGTCGAGGCGGCCGGCGGTGGTGTCAGGGCCAGCCGCCCGTCCTGTTCCGTGTACAGCTCGCCGGTTTCCGGGCAGCGCCACCGGCCGTCGCCCGCGTCGGTCAGGGGCACGCCCGCGCGACCGACCCATTTGATGCGGCGGGCCGGAACGCCGGCCATCAGGGCGTGGTCGGGGACGTCGCGATGCACCACCGCACCGGCCGCGATCAGGGCCCAGCGGCCGATCGTCACGCCCGCGACGACCACGCTGCGGGCGCCCACGGCGGCACCCTGACGGACCGTCACACCCTGGGCAGGCCAGTCTTTTTCGCCCTTGAGCAGGCCGTCGGGGGTGATCGCGCGCGGGTACATGTCGTTGGTCAGCACGACGGCCGGGCCGATGAAGACGCCGTCCTCCAGCACCGCGGGCTCGTAGACCAGCGCGTGGTTCTGCACCTTGACGTTGGCCCCGACGCGGACCGCGGGTCCGATGTACGCGCCGCGGCCGATCACGCAGTTCGGGCCGAGGACCGCGTCCTCCCGGATCTGGGCGAGGTGCCACACACGGGTGCCCTCGCCGATGATTGCCGACTCGTCAACGTCCGCGCTCGGGTCGATTGCCACCCCCGAACGCTAGTGCTCACTGGGCCGCCACGCCCAGGAAATCGGCGAGGACGCGGGCCGAACGCCGGCCGTCGTGGTGCTCGGCGACGTACGCCGGGCCGCGGGCGGCCAGTTCGCGAGCCGCGTCCGGTTCGGCGATCACCTCCTCCAGCACCTCGGCGAGCGAGTTCGGGTCGGCGCCGCGGATGGGCGGGTCGGACGGCAGGTGGGCGGTCGCCGACTCGTGCAGGTAGCAGATCGTCAGGCGGCCCGCCGCGAGCGCCTGACACGACGTCATGCCATAGGAGCCGCAGGCGAATTGGTCGAGCACGATGTCGGCGTCCGCGAACAGCGCCGGGAGTTCGCGGGTGGGCCGGTTCAGGATCCGCCGGTACTCGATCAGGCCGATCTCGTGCAGTCGGTGCAGGGTGGGCTCGATCCGCGCGGTGCCGTGCAGGAACGGGCTCGTCATCACATGCAGTACGACCGGGCGTTCCCGGGTGAGCACCGGCGTGTCGGCGCGCCAGACCCCGGGGTCGAGCGCGGGGGGCAGCCACACCGCGTTCGGCACGTCCGCGATCAGGTCGGGCGTGGCCACGAAGGTCGGCACGTCCAGGTCCCGCAGGATCGGCAGCAGCCGGTCCACCTTGGCCTGCAACGCGTGGGTGAGCTCGTAGCGCGGGTCGAACGGCGAGAACTCGACCCGGGCCCGGTGCGCCGCCGGATCGCGCACCTCCGAGCCGTACAGCACCAGCCCCAGCGCGATCCCGGCCGCCCGCAGCTCGGCCAGGTCGGTGTCCACCCAGGAACCGCCGAGCCGGCCGAACGCGGGCATCCCGCACTCCGCCAGGACGTGGGTGTAGCGATCCAGCACATGGGCGAGCCGGCCCAGTTGCCAGCGGGTGGACAGCCAGTCGTCGGTCTCGATCGCCTGATCGGCGGGGTGGTCCAGGGTATTGGCGGAGGCGAGCGCGGACGCCTCGGCACGGACGCCCGGCAGGTGCCGCTCGACCGCGCGGGCCCACGCGTGCCCCTGTCCGCAGGTGTTGGTCGGTCCGATGCCCAGCACCGGCGAGGACACGGGCGGCGGCTCCGCGTCGGCCGCGAACGCGCGCACGTACGGCTCGTACGCCTGGGCGCAGCGCAGCGCCCACGCGTCGGCGTCGCGCTCGGCCTCGGCCCGGTGGGTGCGGCGGATCGCCTCCAGGTCGCGCTGGGCCATGATCCGGCGCAGCCCCTTGAGCACCCCACCGCCGTCTAGCGCCTCGACGGCGGCCCGCGCGGCGGCCAGCCGGGCGGTCTTGTCCGGGTCCACCGGCACCCGCAGCGAGCGCACCACGCCGGTCTGGGACACCCGCACCGAGGTGGTCACCGCGACCGTCTCGGCGGGCTCGACCCGCAGCACGTAGGCACCCTCGACGGGATCGTCCGGATGTTCCCCGCCCACGTCCGTGTGGGTGACGACGACCCGTCGCAGCCGCTCGGGCGGGGTGAAGCCGCGATCCTCCGCGGCCTGCCGGGCGTCCGGAATCGCCACTCCAGCGGCCACAGCCGAGTCCCTGTCGCTCATCGCCGTCGTCTCCCAAGGCCGTGCCGACTGTTCACAGACTGTCACCGGGGACGAGCGGTGACCAGGGCGGCCACGTTACTTGGCTTTACCGAACGGACCCGGTTTCCGGCCGAGGAAACGGCGAGTCGTCGACCCGGGCCGGCTTCGGAGCCCGATCCCGGGCCGCGTCCGAAGCGTGATCCGGGCCGCATCCGAGGCCGCGTGCGAGGTCCGATCCCGGGCCGCGTCCGAGGCGACGCCGAAGACGCGCTCGCAGGCCCGCCGGGCGCCCCGCGCCGGGGGCGCACAACGCGAGGGCCCGGGCCGCACGCGCGCGACCCGGGCCCTCGGACAACCGTTGCCGGTGGTTCAGCTCAACTCGTCGGCCGGCCGCTCCGTGCCCGCCTCGACCCGATCGGCGAGGCTCTTCGGGCTGGTCAGGAAGCCGGCCCCCCAAGCCCCGTGCATCGTGGCCAGCACGATGGGCAGGCGTACGAACGCGGCGGGCCGCAGGCCGCGGCCCTCCCACGCGACGCCGCCCAGGATGGCCACCACGTAGCCGCCGGGCAGCAGCCAGCCGGGCCAGAAGCCGACCAGGCCGGCCACCGTGCCCAGCGCGACCGCGAGCAGCGCGGCCGGCGGCGCGAGATAGCGAAAGTTGACCGAACCCTTGTGGTGCCGGGACACCACCCGCCGCCAACGGCCGTAGTTGAAGTACTGCTTGGCCAGGGCCCTGGGGGTCTGCCTGGGCCGGTAGGAGACCTTGAGCTCGGGCGAGAACCAGATCAGGTAGCCGGCCTGCCGGATCCGGTAGTTCAGCTCCCAGTCCTGGGCGCGCTCGAACTCCTCGTTGTACCCGCCCATTTCCTCCAGCACCTCGCGCCGGAAGACGCCGAGGTACACGGTGTCCGCCGGCCCCGCGCTGCCGCCGGTGTGGAAGCGCGCGTTCCCGACGCCGAGTTTGGAGGTCATCGCGCGGGCGACCGCGTCCTCGTACGGGGTGGTGCCCTCGGCGTGCATGAGTCCGCCGACATTGGCCGCACCGGTGTCGACCAGCAACCGGACGGCGGTGGAGATGTAGCCCTCGGGCAGGATGCCGTGGCCGTCGACGCGCACGATCACCGGATGGCTGGAGGCGCCGATCGCGGCGTTGAGCGCGCACGGGGTCCGACCGCTCGGGTTGGCGACGGTGTGTACCCGCTCGTCGTTCGCGACCAATCGGGCGGCGATGGTGTCGGTGTCGTCCGTGGACGGGCCGAGCGCGATCACCACTTCGATGTCGCCGGGGTAGTCCTGCGCGAGCACACGACCGACGGCCTCTTCGAGATGTCGGGACTCGTTGAGCACCGGCATGATCACGGAGACGGGCGGTTTTTCGGGAAGCGGCTCCGCTCGGCGAGCTGGGGGCTCGTGCGTGGCGGGCTCGTCGGCGGTGTGATTCATCGCCTTGGAGCGTACTGCGAATGGACCTGCCGACGGGCATCGACCGGGTGAGCGAGCGAGGGCGGCCGTCGGCGTGCCGTCCCCGATCCCGTCCGATCCCGCTTTACGGTGGTTCGACGCCCACCGCAACCGTGGTCGGACGGGCAGGCGTCCTTCGGGTGAACGCGGGTACGGATGCACATCCGCACGGTGCGCGCCGCAAGGGTGCGCGGCGAACGGCGGGACGAGATCGGTCCGCGAGGAGGGACACCGCACCCCATGGCGACGACTGGCGGCCGACCCCCGGCGAGAACCACCAACGGCGACCGGACCGAGCGCAACGTCGGTCGCAACTGGCTCGTACTGATCACCGGCGTGCTCGCGGCGGCGATCCTGGCGACCAGCGGCATCGGCTGGGCGTGGGTGAAGCACTTCGACGGGAAGATCCAGCGGATAGACCCGTTCAAGGGCTTGAACGACCGCCCGGACACCGGATCCGGCAAGGACCTCAACTTCCTGGTCGTCGGCTCGGACAACCGCGCCGGCATCTCCAAGGACACGCTCAACAAGCTGCACGCCGGTGGTGAGTCCTGCGACTGCACGGACACCGTGATGATCGTGCACCTCAACGCCAAGCGGGACCGCGCGACCATCACCAGCCTGCCGCGCGACAGCTACGTGGAGTTCCCCGCGCACAAGGACAAGACCACCGGCGAGCAGCGCGGCCCCTCCAAGGGCAAGATCAACGCCGCCTACACGCTCGGCGGCCCCTCGCTCACGGTCGCCACCGTGGAGAAGGCCACCGGCATCCGGATCGACCACTACATCGAGGTCAACTTCGTCTCGTTCGTCAGCGTCGTGGACACCCTCGGCGGCATCGAGATGTGTACGCCCAAGGCGCTGCGCGACCCCAAGTCCGGCCTGGACCTGCCCGCCGGCACCAGCAAGCTGGACGGCGTCAAGGCCCTCCAGTTCGTCCGCGCCCGGTACATCGCCAGCGACCCGACCGGTGACATCGGCCGTACCCAGCGTCAGCAGAAGTTCATGACGCAGGTGCTCGCGAAGGCGACCTCGTCCGGCACGCTGACCGACCCGCTCAAGCTCAAGAACGTGCTGGACGCGGTGCTCGGCTCGATCAAGGTCGACGACAAGATGAGCTCGCAGGACTTCCTGGAGTTGGGCGGCAAGCTCAGGAACCTGACCAACTCCGGTGTCACCTACGCGCAGGTGCCGCTCAAGAGCATGGACCACCAGGTCCCGGACTGGGGCTCGACCGTGTTGTGGGACGACGCGAAGGCGGCCGGTCTGTTCCAGGCGATCCGCGACGACAAGGACCTGATCGCGCCGCCGGAGAAGAAGCCCGACACACCGGGTGCCACCACCGCCCCGGCGCCGTCCCCGGTGTCGGTCGAGGTGGCGCCGGGAGACATCTCGGTGCTGGTGTACAACGGCGCGCCGACCACCGGCCTGGGGCCGCGCGTGCACGAGGACCTCAAGAACGCGGGTTTCGCGATGGCCGGCGCGCCGCGCGTCTCCACCTCGACGGACGGGGTCCGCACGATCATCCGGTACGACCCCCGGTGGAACCGCTCGGTCAAGACGGTGCAGGCCGCGCTGCCGGGCGCGACGCTGGAGTCGGTCACCGGTCTGGGCCGCACGATCGAGGTGGTCGCGGGCTCGTCGTACCAGGGAACGACCCCGGTCCGGGTCGGCGGCGCGAGCAGCGAGCAGCCGTCCATCGCCGCGACACCGAATCCGGCATACTCCGCCAAATCCGGTGACGAGGTCTCGTGTAAGAAGTGAGCATCAACTGTGGAACAGATGGTCGATGAGATAGGCATTCGGTTGCCTCGGGGCTGATCGAGTGAAAGCTTCGGTCTCATGAGTAATTGGCCGCCGGGATGGGCGGATGGCGACCAACAGCCGCAGCAGCCCCCTCCGGGAACGATTCCGAGCCGCCCCGGCGGCCACTCCGCCGGTGGACATCCGGTCGGGGGGCCGCCGGCCGGTGGCTATCCGCCGCAGTCGCCGGGCGGCTATCCGCCCGCGCCGGGTGGGTACCCGCCGCCGGGCGGTGTCCCGCCGGTCCGGCAGGCGCCCGGCCTGGACGCCTATCCGCCGCAACCGCCGGTCGCCGACGCGCACGGCGCGCCCCCGGCGCCGGTGGGACCGCCGCCGCAGCGCGGGCCGAGCGACCCCGGCGGGCCCGACGGCCCCGACGGGCCGCCTCGCCCCGGTGGTCCGCCGTCGCGCCCGCGCGGCCCGGTCAACTGGAAGAAGCGCATCCTCGTCGGGATCGCCGTCTTCGTCACGCTGATCGTGGTGTTCGGCACCGTGACGTACTTCTGGGCCGACTCGAAGATCCGGCACGAGGACGTCCTGGACAACTACAAGGGCCGCCCGGCGTCGACCGCGGGCACCACGTGGCTGATCGTCGGCTCGGACAGCCGTGAGGGCCTGGACGCCGACGACCGCAAGAAGCTGCACACCGGCAAGGCCTCGGGCAAGCGCACCGACTCGATGATGCTGCTGCACAAGGGCAAGGGCGGCACCGCGCTGATCAGCCTGCCGCGCGACTCGTATGTGGACATCCCGGCGTTCAGCAAGAACGGCAAGACGGTCAAGGCGCAGAAGAACAAGCTCAACGCGGCCTTCGACCTCGGCGGCGCGCCGCTGCTGGCCCGGACCGTCGAGATCGCCACCGGCATTCGGCTCGACCACTACGCGGAGATCGGCTTCGGCGGCTTCAACAACATCGTCGACGCGATGGACGGCGTGGACATCTGCCTCAAGGGGCCGATCAAGGACGAGAAGTCCGGCGCGGACCTGAAGGCCGGCTGCCAGACGCTGGACGGCGCGGAGGCGCTCGCCTTCGTTCGCTCCCGCTACTACGACCCGGCACGCTCCGACCTGGCCCGGATGGAGAACCAGCAGAAGTTCCTCAGCGCGCTGGCGAAGAAGGCCAAGTCGGCGAGCGTGCTGCTCAACCCGTTCAGCGCCTTCCCGGTCGCGGACGCCTCGCTGAGCGCGGTGACGGTGGACGACGACACCGGGCTGTTCGACCTGTACGACCTGTTCAAGGACATGGGCAGCCTGTCCGGCGGCGACGGTGTCACCACGACGGTGCCGATCTCGAACCCCGGATACCCCGTCAAGAATGTCGGCTCCACCGTGCTGTGGGACGACAAGGGTTCCAAGGCGCTGTTCCAGGCGCTGCGCGACGGGCGGACCGTGGACGCGCCCGAGAGCTGAACCCCGGTCGGCGGGGACCGGCGGGCGGACAACCGACTCGCCGCCTGTCCCCGCCGTTTCGTACCATCAGCACTCGGCCGGGATGTCGGCCGGCGATCCTGCCCCGAGGTGACGAAGTCCGCATGAACGACGCCGCGATATCCGCCGCAGACCACACCTTCCAGGTCGATCTGCGCGGTCTGGTCGACCTGTTGTCGCACCACCTCTACTCCAGCCCCCGGGTATACCTGCGCGAGCTGCTGCAGAACGGCGTCGACGCGGTCACCGCGCGCAGAGCCGCGGATCCGGAGGCGGACGCGGCGATCACCGTCACGGTCGAGGACGGCGGCCTGCGGATCGCGGACACCGGCGTCGGGCTGACCGAGGCCGACGTGCACCGCTTCCTGGCGACCATCGGGCGCAGCTCCAAGCGGGACGAGTTGGAGAGCGCGCGGCGGGACTACATCGGCCAGTTCGGCATCGGTCTGCTCGCGTGCTTCGTGGTCGCCGACGAGATCACCGTGGTGACCCGCTCGGCGCTGGTGGACGCGCCGCCGGTGGAGTGGAAGGCCGGCTCCGACGGCCGTTACACGGTCCGCACGTTGGCCCGCGAGGAGCGCGAGGAGCCGGGTACCACGGTCTTCCTGACGCCGCGTCGGGGCAGCGAGTCCTGGTTCGCCCCGGACCGGGTGATCGAACTCGCCCGCGACTTCGGCGCGTTGCTGCCGTACCGGGTCACCGTGGTGGCCGCCGGTGAGCACACGCCGATCACCGACACGCCCGCGGTGTGGGATCGCCCGTACCCCACGGCGGAGCGCCGTCGGGCCGCGCTCGCCGCCTACTGCGAGAGCCGGCTCGGCTTCACCCCGCTGGACGTGATCGACCTGGACGTACCGCTCGCGGGGGTGCGCGGCGCGGCGTTCGTGCTGCCGGAGGCGGTCAGTCCGGCGATGCGCGGCAAGCACCGCGTGCACCTCAAGGGCATGCTGCTCACCGAGAACGCCGACGGGCTGTTGCCCGACTGGGCGTTCTTCGTGCGCTGCGTCGTGGACACCGACACGCTGCGGCCCACCGCGTCCCGGGAGAGCCTGTACGACGACGAGTCGCTGGCCGCCGTGCGGGACGCGCTCGGCGCACACATCCGGGACTGGCTGGCGAACCTGGCCGCGCACGATCAGCCGCGGCTGGCCCGGTTCCTGAGTGTGCATCACCTGGGCGTGAAGGCACTCGCCCGGCACGACGACGAACTGCTGCGCCTGGTCCTGCCGTGGCTGCCGTTCGAGACCACGGACGGGCGGATCGCGCTCGACGAGTTCGCCCGTCGGCATCCGGTGGTGCACGTGACCTCGACCGTGGAGGAATACCGGCAGGTCGCGCCGATCGCGGCGGCTGCCGGGCTCGGCGTGGTCAACGGCGGCTACACCTACGACCTGGACCTGGTCTACCGACTGGCCGAGATCCGCCCGGGCACCACCGTCACCGAACTCGACCCGGACACCGTCACCGCGCACCTGGACTCGGTCGACCCGGCCGCCGAACTGGCCGCGGCGAGCTTCCTCGCGCACGCGCGGGCCGCGCTCGATCCGCTCTCCTGCGACGTGTCGCTGCGCACCTTCCAGCCGGTCACCGTGCCGGCGTTGCTGCTGGACGGGCGGGACGCGCGCGGCGAGCGCGGGCGGGCCGAAGCCGAGCAGGACGCGGCCGGCCGCGGCGACGACCTGTGGTCGGGCATCCTCGGCTCGCTGCGCGGTCAGGGTCCGCGCGCACAACTCGTGCTCAATCACCTCAACCCGCTGGTCCGCCGGATCGCCGGCCTCGACGATCCCGAACTGGCCCGGGCCGCGGTCGAAGGACTGTACGGCCAGGCCCTGTTGCTCAGCCACCGGCCGCTCACCTCGGCCGAGACCGGCCTGCTCGGCCGATCCTTCCTCGGCCTGCTGGAGCGGGCCGTCCACCAGCCCAACCCCGCCGAATAGGAACCTTTGATGGAAATCCGTGACGACGCCGGGTTCTTCGCTGCCCTGGACGCGAACGAGGAACTGCCCTACGGCAAGGCCCGCACCGCCCGCGCCGAGGAACTGGTCGTGGTGGCCGAGCGGATGGGCAACGACGAGAACCTCGCGTGGGCGCTGCTGCGGCTGATCACCGCGTACAACTACGGCGGCGAGTCGCCGCGCACACCGGTGCCGCTGTCCCGGCTGCTCAAGCTGTGGGACGAGCACCCCGAGGGCTTCGACGAGCAGTTGACCCACCATCTGTTCTGGGACCTCAAGTGGGTCACCAGTTCGCTGCTGTCGGTGCCCGAGGTGCCGATGACCGCGATCCGCGGCTACCTCGCGGACATGGAGCGCCGCTACCGCACGGCGGGACACAGCCCGCGTCCGGTGCACCAGAGCCGGTTCTACCTGGCCCGGCACGTGGGCGCGGACGCGGAGACCTCCGAGGCGTTCGACGCGTGGCTGGCCGCCGACCGGGATCGACTCGCCGACTGCGACGCGTGCGAACGGCGCGAGCAGGCCCGCTGGTTGATCGCGCGGGGCCGGGACGCGGACGCGCTGGAACTGCTCGCGCCCACCCTGTACGGCGAGTTGACCTGCGCCGAGGAGCCGCAGGTCTCGCTGGCCACGTCGATGTTGCCGCTGGTGCGCGTGGGCGACCCGGATCGGGCGCGCGCCCACCACCTGCGCGGCTACCGGTCGGTGCGCGGCAAGGTGAGCACGTACGCGGCGGTCGCCGAGCACATCGAGTTCTGCGCGCTGACCGGCAACGAGGGTCGCGGCATCGAGATCCTGGCCGAACACCGTGCGTGGCTGGAGCGTCCGCAGAGCGACCCCTCCGACCACTCCGACTTCCTGGCCGGCGTCGCGGTGCTGCTGCGCCGGTTGGTCGCGGTCGCCGGGCCCGAACTGGTGGTCTTCGAGGACACCTCGGCCGGCGCGCTGCGCGATACGGTCGAGCGCGAACTCTTCGAGATCACCGCGCGCTTCGACGCGCGCAACGGCAACGACGCGGTGAGCTCGCGGGTGCGGCGCCGGCTGGCGGCCGTACCGGTGGCCACGTCGCTGCCGCTGGGGCTGCGTTCGGCGCGGGTGGCCGCGGCGACCGAGCCGGCCACCCCGAAAATCGCCGTCTCCGCCGCCGCCGATGCCACCGAACTGCTGGCTCACGCACGTGAGTCGGATGCGAAGGGGCATCCCGACTCGGAGGCCGCCTGGCGGCAGTACGCGGCCGCCGCGCGGGAGCGGGGGCAGGACGTGGACGCCTTCGCGATCGCCGCGATCGACGAGGCGGACGGGGTCGAGCTGGTCGAGGAAGGCGAGTTCGCGGCCGGTATCGCGGCGCTGACCCGGGCCGCGGCCGGCTATCTGGCGGCGGACGCGCCCGGGCGGGCCGTGGGTGCCGAGGTGCGCGTCGCGATGGCGCGGTTCCGGGCCGAGGAGGCGGACACGATCGAGCTGTTCGACGCCGCTCGGGACAAGGCCGCCGGATTCCTGCCGGAGGACGCCGCGCCGCTCGCACTGGTCCTGCACCACCGGGTGATCGTGGCGCTGGCGAGCGAGGCGGAGGACGTCGACGACGTCCTCACCGAACTGCACGACCTCGGCCGCGAGTACGGACTGAGGCACCGTCAGGCGGCGGCTCTGCACATTCGCGCCGAGCGGGCACTGCAGCAGGATCGTGCGACCGACGCCCTGGCCGATCTGAGCGCCGCCATCACGCTGTGCGGCGAGGCCGAACGGCCGTGGCTGGCCTGCCGGCCGCTGTTCCTGCGCAGCCAGGTGCGGATGCAGTCGGGCGATCCGGCGGGGGCCGAGGCGGACATGCGGGAGGCGCTGGAGAAGGCCGCGTTCTACGCCGAGCCGCAGTTCCCGGTCGGCCACGCGCTGACCATGCTGGCGAACGCCCTCGGTGCGCAGGAAAGGGCCGAGGACGCGCTGCCGTTCGCGCTGGAGGCCGCGCACGTCTTCGACGACGAGGGCGACGCGGAGATGGCGGCGGCGTGCCGCAGGGGCGCCGTGGCGATGTTGTTCGGGCTGGGCCGGGACGCGGAGGCCGCGGCGATCCTGGAGGAGTTGCTGCCGGAGATCGAGGCGCATCACGGCGCCGAACACGCTATGCACGAGCGCTGGGCCCTGGGCATGTGCCTGCGCCGACTCGGCGACGCCCGGGACGCGGCCAAGCATCTGTCGATGGCCGCCGAGGCCGCGACGAAGGTCGCCGATCGGGCGACGCAGGCGGAGCTCGCGGTGGCCGCGGCGCACGCGCTCGACGACGCGGGGATGGCGCCGCAGGCACAGGCGGCCTTCGGCCGGGCGATCGAACTGCTGCGCGCCGAGGGCGACGTGCGTGAGACGGTCCGCGCCCTGCGCGCGAAGGCGTGGAACATCGCGGGCAACACGGACCGGGAGGACCCGTCGGGGGTGGACCGGGCGTTGGCGCTGTTCGGGGAGGCGTTGCGGGAGCTGGCGGGGGCCGGGGGCGGCGCGGACTCGGGTGCGGGTTCCGGTGCGGATACGGCAGCGGATGCGGGTTCGGGTGACGGGTCGGCGTCGGGCGTGGGCGCGGGTGACGACGCGGCGGCGATGATCGCGGTCGAGACGGCCGGTACGCATCACCAGCTCGCCCACCTGCTGGCGCGCGCCGACCGGCTGCATCCGGCGCTGGACGCGGCCGACCGGGCGGCGACGGCGTATGTGCCGCTGCTGCCGGAGGAGGGCGACGGGTATGTGGACGCGGTGCAACTGGCCGCGCGGATAGAGGCGTTCGGGCTGGAGCAGCGGCAGACGGCGGTGAACCGGTTGACCGCCGCGCTGTCGGTGTGCGCGACGGCCGACTTCGAGGCGGTCCAGGAACTCAGGGCGTTGCGGAACGAGCTGGCGAAGAACTGAGCCGCGGGGGCCGGCGGGCGGGCGGGTCACGGAGGAACCCGCCGCCGGCCTCCCGGTGCCTGTCGTGCTGCCGGGCGGGCGGCCCGATGGTGTACCCGAACGGATGGCGATTCATGACGCAGGGTGTCAGGGATCCGGGTCGATCATTGACTGGTCGGCGTCCGTGACGGCGTGAACCGGGCGCCGCGGACGGATTCGGATAGGCAAGGACCCCATGCGCGAAACTCCGGAAGATCTGCACGAGCTTCAGTCCCTCCTGGACGCCTCCCTCTCCCGCTCCACCACACATCTGCGCTCGATCATCACCAGCGAGCGCACCTTGACCGCGGAGCAGCTCACCGGGATTCTCACCGGCATGTGCACCCTCGCCCTGTCCACCGTGACGGCGAAGGGCGAGCCGCGGATCAGCGGCGTGGACGGGCACTTCCTGCGGGGAAAGTGGCACTTCGGCACGGCGCGCAACGCTGCCAAGGCGCGCCACCTCGCGGCGCGCCCCGCCGTCAGCGCCGCGCACATGCGCGGTGAGGATCTGGGCGTGTTCACGCACGGCACGGTGGAGATCCTCAACCCGCGAGAGGGTGAGGCGGCCGCGGACTGGCCTGACCTGCTGGCGTACTTCAAGGACTTCTACGGCGACGACTTGTTCGACTGGGACAACGACGTGGTCTACTACCGGCTGCACCCGCACTGGATGGCCGTCTACGCCGCCGACATCGCGAAGCTCACGGCGACGCCCCGGTCCTGATACGCGCCGGTCCCGACGCGCGCCGGAACCGCGGCCCAGGGCGCGGGGGCGACCCGTCGGCCGGAGCCCCGCGACGTGGCTCCGGGCGACGGGTCGCCCGGGTGTACCGCTAGATCGCCTCGACCGCCACGTCGCGGGCGTCGTGCGCGAGGACGTTGGGGAGGATCGGGATCACGCCCTCACCGGGCGCGAGTTCGAGCAGGGTGGCCGCGCCGCGCGCGGCGCCGGGGTGGATGCCGATGTAGGGCTGCCCGGTGTTGCGCCAGGTGTGCCGGGCGCCGTCGCACGTGGCGACGCTGCCGCCGACCGAGGCGTGCCGACCTTCCTGGTCCACCTGGCCGCCGACCAGCACGGTCCCGACGTGATGGGGAGTGCATCGGTAGGTGCCGGAGAGCGTGATCGTCCCATCGGCCGCCACCCACACGGTGGAATCGATGGTGACATGGTCGCCCCCGGCACGCGCGGCACCGATGGGGAGCGTATGCGCCTGTGCGGCCACGGGGGCGAAGGCGAGCACGAGGCCGGCGAACCCGGCGGACAAAACCGTGGCCGTACGGCCGGCAGTGATGATCATGCCGTCGCCAACGATCCCGAACCCGAAAGGTTTCGCCCACGCGTACGGAGGGGGGATCGCCCACTCCGTTGCCGTCCGGGCCGTCGCGAAGGAGAAGGTGTGATGACTCGGTACGCGGGCTCACCACCCACACAGGAGGTCGAGAGGTGGCCTTGCCCGGTACGATCGCCGACCTCCGCGAGGCCTTGCCCGAAGCGGTGCGTGCCGACTTCGAGCGCGAGCGGTCAGTCCACGTCGAGTGAGGCCTCGATGGTGTCGCCGTTGGCGTCGGGTTCGGGGCGGCGGCGGAGTTCGGCACCGCCGGTGGTGAGGAGGCGTTGGGCGGCGGTGTTCGTGTCGGTCGTACCGGCCACGATGCGGCTCGCGCCCTGGGCCTTGGCCTCGGCGCGGAGCAGGGCGACCACGGCGTGACCGACGCCTTGGCCCCGGTGCGAGCGGCCGATCCACAGGCCGGCCTCCAAGGCGCCGTCCGGGGTCGGTTGGAGACGGGCGGCGCCGACCACCTGTCCGGCGACCAGGATCGCGTACGTGGTGGGGGTGGCGGCCCATTCGTGGTGGAAGGCCAGGAAGGCGGCGCGGCGGTCGGCGGTCCAGCCGGGTGGGCCGGGTACGGCCGGCATCACCTCCGCCGGGTCGGCGTCGGCCACCGCGGCGTCCAGGAGGGCGGCCAGCAAGTCTTCGTCCAGGCGGCGCAGTTGCACCCGTGCGTTGTCCACCCCCGGAGCCTCTCCACCACCGCACACCGCCGTCAAACGCATTGGCCGCTCGCGCGCTCCCGATTCCGCGCGCCCACCCCTGCCGCCGCCCGTGTCCGTTGCGCTCGCGCAGTGCCGATCCCGCGCTCACCCGCGACCGACAACCCGCCCACCCGCATCCGCAGTCGGCGACCGCCCGCCCCGGCACCGTCCCCGACCGGCAACGGCCGCCCGCTTGACCTCCGTTGGGGAGGGGTGCGGGCGGCCGTCGGCGGGTGCGGTGCCGGGCTACTTGTTCTTCTTGGGGGCGCAGACGTTCTTGTCCGCCGTCTCCAAGTCGATGTTCTTCGGGGGGTCGGTCGGTGCGGTCGTCACCGGGGGTGGGGCCGCGGCGGGGTAGTCCTTGCCGATCAGGACCTCGAAGCGGGTGAGCGTGGTCGATGTGCTCTCGATCAGCGCGCCGTCGCCCAGGCCCGTCGCGGCGGCCAGGGCCTTCGCGGCGTCCAGGCGGCCCTTGGGATAGGTGATCTTGCTGGTCGGGTGGATCTTGCCGTCCCGCGCGTTGCCGGAGGCGACCGCGACGAACTTGCGCCCGGCCAGGTCGGCGGCGACCTCGTTGGCGCGCTTGTTGACGCCGCTGCCGTTGCGTACGTCGACCTTGACCGTGGTCGGGTCCACCTTCGGCGGTTCGGGTGTCGTCTGCACCGGCGGTGCATCGGCCGCGGGCTTGTCGTCCTTGGTGACGGGTGTGTCCGTGCGCAGCATCGCCATCAGGTTGTTGGCCTCGGGCTGCTTGGGCTGCACCTTGGACTTGGCCATCGGCGGGTATTCCTCGATCGGCAGCGTGGTGAACGCCATCCGCTTCTCGGGGACCTTCTTCAACTGGTTGCCCAGCGAGATCAGCTTGTCCACGCCGCCCAGGCCCCGGTCCACGGTCAGCGACTCGACCGCGATGTTGGCGATCTTGAACATGCCCTCGACATTGGTCAGCGAGGCGCTGTTCTTCAGCTTGCGGGTGAGCGCCATCAGGAACGCCTTCTGCGCCTTGATCCGGGCCAGGTCGCTGCCGTCGCCGAAGGCGTGCCGCGCGCGCAGGAACTTGAGGGCGGTCTCGCCGCTGAGGTTCTGGTCGCCCGCGTCGAGCTTGAGGTCGGTGCCGCCCTGCTGGTTCGGCAGTACCGGGTCGTTGATCGGCTCCGAGATGCACATGTCGACGCCGTTGACGGCGTCGGTCATCTTCTTCACACCGGTGAAGTCGATCATGATGTAGTGGTCCACCTGGACCCCGAGCATCTTGTCGACCGTGGACACCGTGCACGGCGGACCGCCGTTGGCCAGGCTCTCGTTGAACGACTGCGGCCCGTTGGACGCCGGGTACGTCTTACCGTCCACGACGCACTTGGGTATCTGCACCATCGTGTCGCGCGGGATGCTGACCAGCGTCGCGTTGCTGCGGTCGGCCGAGACGTGCATCAGGATCGTGACGTCGGCGAGGCCCTCGGTGTGCTCGGACGCGCCGTACTTCTTGCCGAGACCCTTGCGGCTGTCGTTGCCGATCAGCACGATGTTCAGCGGCTTGCGCCCGAAAGCGTCCTCCTCGGCCTTGGGGATGCCCTCGCTGCCCGCGTTCTTCGCGGTGGTGTTTATTTTGCTGTCGAGGTACTTGATGTAGCCGTACGCGCTGCCGGCCAGCACCACCAGCAGGCCCACCACCGAGATGGCGATCCACTTGAGCCGCTTCTTGACCTTGCTCTTGGGCGGTCCCTCGCTCCGCGCGCTCCGGGCTCCCGCGCGCCCGGTGGGCGCGGAGCCCGCGCTGTCCCGACGCCGGGGCGGGTCGTCGCCGGCGCACTGACCCGAGGCCGCGGCCACCGCCGACGGACGGCGCCCCTCGGGGATGGCCGCCCGCGAGCGTGGCCTGGACGTACCAGGGCCGTCCGCACCGGACCCGGCACCGGAGCCGGCACCGGAGCCGGCACGGGATCCACCACCGGATCCGCTGCCGGTGCCGCCCGGTGCCCGCAGCTCGAAGCTGCCGGTGTCCGGGTTCATCACCCACATGTCCGCGACGTCCGCGTCGTCCATGCCGCCCAGGGGATCGTTGTCCCCGGGCGCGCCGCGGTGCGGCCCGTTCCCTCTGTTCACGCCGAGATCCCCTCCGGCTGTACCCGCCGCACGGTCCCCCCGGCTGTGCGCGGTTTCATGGGCGACACCGGGGTTCCGGGGCATCCGCACGGAACCCGACGGTGGTACGTGATGGTCGGTATGGAAGCAGCCACCATAACCGGCGAGTTCTCGCCATGGTCACAGAGACTGCGAAGTCCTGACACCCGGATCATCGGAAAAGGTACAAACACCCTTCAGTAATTGTTCCGGATCCGTCGTCGTTCGATCGTCGTTCGATCGATGGGGGTCGCGGACGAGCGCTTTCGCGCGAATCCCACCGCGACCCCCCTCGCGCGTGCAAGCACTACCTCTTGCGCGGTGAGGCGCATTTCGTGTTGTCGGCCGTCTCCAGGTTCAGGTCGGCGGCCTTGGGCGGCTCCGGCGTCCGGTCGGGGACGGCGGTCGTCGAACTCTTCGGAGTGCCGTCGTCGGTGCCCGTTCCCGGGAGATCCGCGCCGATCAACAGCTTGATGGTGGTGTCGCCGGGCCGAGCCGCCTCCAGCGCGGTCTCCGGCAGGCCCAGGGCGGTCGCGATCGCCTTCGCCTGGTCCTGGCCGCCCTCGGGGTAGGTGATCCGGCTGTTGGCGTGTTCTCGCCCATCCGGCATCGTCGTACCCGAAGTGGCCTTGAAACCCTGGCGCTTGAGGTTCTCCACCACCGGGGTGATCCGCCGCTTCGTGGTTCCGGTGTCCACCGTCACCTTGATCCGCGCCGCGTCGCCGGGCGAGATCGTCGCCGGCGGGGGCGGCGTCGTGGTCACCGGCGCCGACGGCGGAGCGCTCGCCGCGTCGCCCTGGGTCAGCGGTTTGTCCGCCCGGATCGTGGCCCACAGATCGTCCGCGGCCGGGCGCCTGGGCTGTACCTGGTCCGGAGCCGGCCGATAGGTCTCGGTCGGCAGGGTGGTGAACGCCATGCGCTTGTTCGGCACCTTCTTGATCTCGTCCGCCAGGTCGATCAGCTTGTCCACGCCCGCCAGGTCGTTGTCGACCGTCAACGCGCTGACCGCGCTGTTCGCGATCCGGAACATGCCGTCCACGTTGGTCAGCTTGGCGTTGCTCTTGAGTTCGCGGGCCAGCGCCATCAGGAAGACCTTCTGCGCCTCGATCCGGGCCAGATCGCTGCCGTCGCCGAACGCGTGCCGGGCGCGCAGGAATTGCAGCGCGTCGTCGCCGCTCAGCGTGTTCGGGCCGGCCGCCAGTTCCAGTCCGGTACCTCCGCGCGAGCCGGACAGGACCGGGTCGTGGATCGGCGCGTCCAGGCAGATCGGCACCCCGCCGACCGCGTCGGTGAGATCCCGGACGCCCTTGAAGTTCACCTCGATGTAGTGATCGGTGCGGACCTGGAGCATGCGGTCCACGGTGGCGACCGTGCACGACGCGCCGATGCTGCGGAAGCTGTCGTTGAACTGGCCGAACCGGGCCTCGGTGACCTTCTTGTCCTTGCCCTTGCCGATCTCGCAGCGCGGGATGTCGACCATCGTGTCACGCGGGATGTTCACCAGTGTGGCGTTCGAGCGGTCGGCGGACAGGTGCATCAGGATCGCCACGTCGGCGAGCCCCTCGTGGCCCTCCGCGCCGTAGCGCCGTCCCTCGCCGATCCGACTGTCGTTGCCGATCAGCAGGATGTTCATCGGACTTCGGCCCTGCGCGTCCTTAGGCGCGGCCGGTGGTCGATTCTCCTTGTCGGCGGTGATCTGGGTGTGGTGCAGCTTGCCGTTCAGATACTGGATGTACCCGTACGCGCTGCCGGCCAGGACCACCAGGATGCCGACCACGGAGATCGCGATCCATTTCAGGCGCTTCTTCACGGTGCTCTTTCTGCGTATGCCCCGCCTGCCGGGTGCCGCAGGCTCCCCGACCTCCGTATCCGCGTCCGTGCCCATGTGTCGCGTCCCCTCCGGCAACGTGCCGGGTCACCGCCGATCGACGGCGACCCGACCCCTCCCTGATGCGGTGTCGATGAATCAGCCCGCGCACACGTCCTGTTCCGCCGTCCGTCCCGAGACGGTGACGATCGGACTCGTGTCCGCGGCCGATGTCGGCTTGGCCGACGGGGTACCGCCGCTGGTCGAAGTGGGATTCTCGGTGGAAGCCGACGAGGGCGGAGCGGAGGTCGGCGCCCCGGTGCCGGGCGAGCGCTTGCCGGTGGGCTTCCCGGTGCCGCTCGAACCCGGCGCGCTCGGCGTGAGCGTCACCCGCTCGCCGTTCTCGTCGATGGTGGTGCGGGCGGACGGGAGCTGCGTCGCGGACTGCTCGATCCGCACCTCGCCGTTGTTTTCGAAGCCGTTCTCGTCCTTGCCGGTGACGGCGGTGCCGACCGCGACCCGGTCGAGCCGGATCGCGTCGAACAGCCGGTCCGCCTGCGGCTGGACCAGTTCGTCGCGGTCGGTGTCGAGTCGGTACGGCTGCCGAGGCACGGTCAGGAACGCGACCTTGTCGTTCGGGATCCCCTTGATGCTGTCGGACAGGGCCATCAGCTCCTTGAGCGAGCTCAGTCCCGGGTCGGCGGTGATCGACCGGGTTCCGGCGTCGAGGAGGTTGTACAACTTCCACGGCTGGGTCAGCATGTCGCCGACCTTGACCTTCTTAACGAGCGCGGCCAGAAAACGCTGCTGCCGGGTCATCCGCTGGGTGTCGCTGCCGTCGTCCACGTTCTTGCGGGCGCGGACGAAGCCGAGCGCCTTCTCACCGTCGAGCTTCTGCTTTCCGGCGGGCAGGTCGAGCTTGGCGGCGGTGTCGCGCATCGGCTCGCTCAGGCACACCTCGACGCCCTCCACCGCGTCGACCATCTCCTTGAAGCCGGCGAAGTCGATCACGATGTGGTGGTCGACGCGAACCTTGGTCATCTGCTCGATGGTCTTGATCGTGCAGGCCGCGCCGCCGATCTCGAACGCGTGGTTGAACTGGTCGCGATAGGCCCGCGACTTGCTGCCGTCCGCGCGCACGCACGAGGGGATGTCGACCATCAGGTCACGCGGGATGCTGACCGCCACCGAACTCTTCCGGTCGGCGGCGAGGTGCAGCAGGATCGTGGTGTCGGAGCGCTTGGTGCCCTCGCCGATGTCGCCGTACTGCTTGTTGTCGCCGGTGCGGTCGTCCGAGCCCATCAGCAGGATGTTCGCCGCGTCGTGCGCGACGACCTGTGGGCGCTCGGCCTCCGGGCCCAGCTTCGCGGTCAGGTCCTCGGTGGTGATGTTGCCGTCCAGTTTGCGGTACAGCGTGTAGACCACGACGCTGCCGGCCACCAGGCACAGCGCGACGGTGACGGTGACGCCGATCAGGACCCGCTTGTACACGCGCCGGCGCCGATTGCGGCGGGCGAGGCGATCGGGGGCCGCGGCGTCGCCGGCGGCGGCCATCGCGGCGAGGTGCTCCGCGGGATCTGCCGGGATCGGCGGGTTCGGTACGGCCGGCGCCTCGGGTGCCCGGGCGGCCTGTTCGGGAACGTGCGTGCCCGGTTCGGCGGCGGCCGGCTCGGCCGCGCTCGCGGTGCCGGCGCCCGGCTCGGGCATGCCGGGTTCGGGCGCGGCGGCCTCGGTGGTGCCCGGCGCGGCATCGGCCGGCTCGGCCGCGCCGGCCTCGGTCGGCGCCTTGGCGCCGGGTGCGTCCGCCGTCGGCGGGGCCGATATCTCGGCTTCGGTCGGAGCCTCGGGCGCCGTTTCCGGGCTCGCGTCCCGACCGGGTTCGGCCTGCTTGCCGGCCCGTTCGCTGTCACTCACGTCGTGTCTGCTTCTTTCCCCAGGGCGCCCAACGCCGATCAAGAGCGACGAACCGCGCGTAGAGCGGCCGTTGCAGTGATAGACGTGCTGCCACTTCCTTGAGTTGCGTGCAGCCATTCGCCTGTGACGCAGGTCACTCGATGTGGGCGCAGCACGCCGCGTCGGAGCGGCTCGCGTATCGGCGAGCACGCTACCGTGCGCCACCGTATCGGTGACCGCGGAGTCGGTACGTATCCCCGTGAATGGGGTGACGCGTCGTCAGTTCGCCTTGCAGATGTCCTGATCCGCGTTCCGGGTGTCCGCCTTGACCGGCGCTCCGGCCCGCCCGGGCGCCGCCCCCGGGGTCCCGGCGACCCGGGCACCCGCGATCGGTGCCGATCCGGTCCCGCCGGTCCGGCCGGTCCGGCCGCCGGCGGGCGTGGGTGCGGCGGAGGCGCCCGACGCGGCCCCGACCGAGGACGGCGCCACTTTTGTGGCCGCCGCGCCCGTGTCCGGTTTGCGCTGATTGTCCAGCGGCTGGTCGTGGTTGATCGCCTCGAACAAGCGCCGCGCCTCCGGCTGGATCAGCGCGACCCGGTTGTTGTCCTCCGGCGGGTTGTACACCGGTACGTGCGCGAAGGTGATGTCCTTCGTCTCCAGATCCCGCATGCCGCGCGCGAGGTCGACCAGGGCCGCCACCGAGTCCAGTCCCTCGTCGGCCCGGATCGACTTGGTCAGCGCGTCCGCGAGGGCGAAGAGCCGGGACGGACTCGAGAGCGTGTCGCCGCTGCGGATCTGCTTCGCGAGCGAGGCCACGAACGCCTGTTGCCGCTTGATCCGACCCAGGTCGCTGCCGTCGCCGCCGAGCCCGATGTCGTGGCGCAGCCGGACGTAGTCCAGCGCCTCCTTGCCGTGCACCTTGCGTCGACCGGCCGACAACGAGATGTTGCCCTCGCGGTCCTGCACCGTCCTGGGCAGACAGATCTCCACGCCGCCGACCGCGTCGACCATGCCCTTGAAGCCGGAGAAGTCGACGATGATGTGGTGGTCCATGCGCATGTCGGTGACCTTCTCGACGGTGTTGCGCGTACAGGCCGCGCCGCCGAGTTCGAACGCCGAATTGAACATCACCCCGCGCTGTTCGGCGGAGCGCGCGCCATCCCTGGTGACACACGAGGGCACCGTGACCAGCAGGTCGCGCGGGATGCTGACGACCACGGCGTGCTCGCGATCCGAGGACAGGTGCACCAACAGCGTGGTGTCCGAGCGTTCGCCGTTGTCCCCGCCGCCGCCCAGCGCGCGGTTCTCGCCCGCCCGCGAGTCCGAACCGATGATCAGCAGGTTCATCGGCTTGCCCTTGCCGTTGCCGCCCACGTCGGGGCGGTCGGCGTTGAGCTTGCCGTCCACCGAGTCGGTCCTGAGATTGCCGTTGAGTCGCTGGTACGCGACATAGCCGGCCGAGACGCCGGTCAGCATGACCAGCGAGACCCCGACGCCGATCGGCAGGAAGACCTTGCGGCGCCGGTTGCGCTTCCTGCGCGCGCGCCGCGCGGCGGCCCGGCCGGAGGCGGATTCGACCGGCGGGGCAGACCCGGGGTCGTGGGGCGGTGCGTTCGGCGGATCGGCGGGCTCGGCCGCGGCCTCGGACCGGTACAGGTGATCCCACGTATCCATGAACCCCACGCCTCCCCGCCTGCTGAGGGACCGCCGGGCACGGCACTACGGGCGGTCGGGGCCACGAAAGCGCAGCACGACCCGTCTTGTCATGGCCTAGTCGGCGGAACGGGTGACGGCACGTGTGACCCGCTCCGCCTCGATTCGCCGCTCCAGCAGGGATTCATCCAGGTGACGGCATACGACGACCGGAACGGACGCGGCCAGCGGGGCGAGCAGGCCCGCCCGCAGTCCACCCGTTCGGGCGAAGCTCAATGAGGTGAGCAGGCGGTCGCCGGGGACCAGTTCCCACTCGCGCGCGGCGGCCTCGCCCTGTTCGGCCAGTTCACCGGCCGTCCACACCCGCCCGGCCTCCTCCAGCGCGGCGTGCGACGCCCGCGCCGGACCCTCGGGGACGAAGCGATCGCCGTGCCCGGCCACTTCGGCCGCGTAGTCCAGGAAGCCGGCGGGCGGCGTGGGGAAACGCCCGCCCATCGGGCGCAGGGCCAGCGCGACCCGCTCACCCGGACATGTGGACGCGCGCTCGAGCGTCTCCGGGCCCGAGACCACCACGTCCGCGTCGGCGGGATCCGCGTCGAAGCTCACCACCAGGCCGAGCGACCAGGCGGCGAGCAACCACACCTGGGTCTGCCAGTGCGCGGGCAGCAGCAGCGACACCCGCGCGCCCGGCTCCACCGCGAGGTCGTCGCGCAGCAGATTCGCGGTCTTGGCGACCCAGTTGTCGAACGTCGCGACCGAGAGCTCGACCCGCTCGCCGGTGGCGTCGTCGTAGAAGGTGGTGAAGGGCCGCGCGGAGTCGGTGGCGAGCGCGGTGCGCAACTGATCGACCGGGGTGCTGGGCATGGGCCCAGCCTATCGAGCACGCGAATCAGTAGGGCAAATGGGTGTATTTGCCGCATTTGGTACGAGCCTCGTCGTTGTCCGGGCACCTGTAGAACTCGACCACCCCACAATGGAGGGTCTGCCCGTGTACACCAGAATCGCGTTGTCGATCGCCGCCCTCGCCGTACCCGTCGTACTCGTCGGACCGCCCGCGCAGGCCGACCCGCGGCCGAGCACCCCCGGCTCGACGGTGACCCTCCCGTTGACCGGCATCGAACAGGAGCCGGACGCCGGCGCGCCGCGCGCCGGCCGGACCGAGGTACTGACCACCGAACGCCGCACGCCCGCGTACTCGTTGCTCGGCGTCACCTGGGCCGGTCCCGGCACGGGCGAACGCGTCGTGGTGCACGTACGCACCCGAACCGGCGGGGTGTGGAGTCCGTGGCGCGAGCTGCACCCGCTGCACGCGGGTGGCGACGGCGTCGACGGCGGCGAGGGCGTCGATCGGGCGGGAGCCGGCGGGCGAGCCGGTACCGAGCCGTTCTGGGCGGGCCCCTCCGATGGCGTCCAGATCCGGGTGGGCGTGCTGGAGGGGGTGTCGCCGAAGGACCTGCGCGCCGAACTGGTCGATCCCGGCGAGTCGATCCTGGACCGCATGCCGCCGCGCCCGAGCCTGCCCAAGCTCACCGACGGCCGCGCCGTCAAGGGCCACGCCATCGAGCCGGCGATCGTCGCGCGCAAGGACTGGGGCGCGGACGAGTCGCTCCGCGACGCGAAGTTCAAGTACACCAACACGGTCCGGGCCGCGTTCGTGCACCACACCGCCGACGGCAACGACTTCCCGTGCAGCGACTCGGCGAAGGTGCTCCGGTCGATCTACCGCTACCACGTCAAGACGAACGGCTGGGCCGACGTGGGCTACAACTTCCTGGTGGACAAGTGCGGGACCATCTTCGAGGGCCGCGCCGGCGGCACCGACAAGCCGGTCCTGGGCGCACACACCCTCGGGTTCAACACCGACAGCATGGGCGTCGCCGCGATGGGCACCTACACCACCGCCGAGCCGCCCGGGCCGATGCTGATCTCCCTGTCGAGGGTGCTCGCGTGGAAGCTCGGCCTCGACGACCGCGACGCCAAGGGCAAGGTCACGCTGACCTCGTCGGACAGCGGCAGCCGCTACCCGAAGGGCACGACGCACTCGTTCGACGTGATCTCCGGGCACCGGGACGCGTTCAACACGGAGTGTCCGGGACAGGCGCTCTATGCCGAACTGGGCGCGATCCGTCGGGATGTGGCGCTGCGGTTGGGGTGAGCGACGGGGTGGCCGCGGGTGGTCAGGACCGCTTTTCGACGATCTCCCGGAGCCGTTCCACGAGCGGCTCCACCACCGCCTCGGGTACGAAGCGTTCACGCGCGAGGGCCGCCGCGGCGGCACGCAGCCGGGCCACCTCGGCCGGATGCTGGGCCAGCCGGCGCAGCGCGTCGGCCAGCGCGTCCGAGTCGCCCGCGGGTACGAACAGCCCGGCCGGGCCGAACAGCCGGCGCTGCGGCGCGGTGTCCGAGGTGAGCACCGCACACCCCGCGGCGGCTCCCTGGAAGACCTTGTTCGGGACCAGCCGCAGCGCCTTGGCGCCGGTCCCGAACACACCCAGACATACGTCGTGCGCCGCGACCAGACGCGGCAGTTCGGCCTCGGGCACCCAGGTCCGCCAGGTCACCCGGGGCGCGTTCGGCCCGACCAGGTCCCGCGTTCGCTGCGCCTGGAGCCCTCGACCGATCATCGTCACGGCGATCGGATAGCCGTCCAAGCGGCTCAGCGCGGCGCCGATCACCGGTGCGCCCTGGACCGGCGAGTACAACCCGAACGAGATCACTCGCAGGTCCTCGCCGGGGCGGAAGTCCGGTACGAAGTCCGTGGGGGGAAGCGGGGGGAGATCCGTCGTGGGGTCTGTGGCGGGGCCCGTGGTGGGATCCGTGGCGGGGTCGGTGGTGGGATCCGTGGTGGGATCCGTGGTGGGATCCGGACCGGTGAGGGGATCCGTCGGGTGATCCGCCCGCATGCCCGCCCGGGCCTGCGGTCCGAGGTCCGAGGCCGCGTCGAACCACACCTGCGGCGCCCCGATCGGTACCACCACGGCCCGGTCGCGCTGCGCCGGCGCGAGTACCCGGCGGTGCTCCTCGGTGTCCACCAGCACCAACCGGGCCGCCGCGATCGCGGCCTGCTCGATCCGGTCGACCTTGCGCAACTCGGCCTGAGCGGCCTGGCCGAGCCGGTCGGCCACGTCGTCCACGCTCTCCAGGTGGTCCAGCACCAAGGGGACGCCCGGGAACAGCCGCCGGGCGATCTGGATGTCGAGCCGACCCTGATAGCCGACGATCACCACGTCCGGACGCGGCGCGCGCCGGGCCTTGGCGACCAACTCCGCGATACACCGCGCGTGCCGTATGCGCTGGCGCGGGATCCCCGGATGGGCCGACGGCGGCGGCACCATCGGCCCCGCGTCCATGTGCCCGAGGGGGACGTTGCAGGTCACCACCTCGATGCCGTGGCGCCGTAAGCCCTCGATGAGAATTCCCACCCGGGGGTGGACGGTCGTGTCATAGGTGCCGAACGCCATCACCCGCATAGGTGAAGTCTGCTCTGCGCACATCGGGGCAAAACCGGGAAGGTACGGTGGCGGTCCCGACCCGGACCACGAGGAGAGCCCGTTGCACCCGAGTGCCCTCCATCGTGTGTGGCGTCCCGGCTTCGCGATCGACCTGCGGCTCACCGTCGGCCAACTGCGCCGCGGCCACAGCGACCCGACCTACCACGCGGGCACCGACGGCTCGGTGTGGCGTACCTCGCGCACCCCGGACGGCCCGTGCACGCTGCGCCTGATCGACCGCCCCGCGACCGGCGAGATCGAGGCGAGCGCGTGGGGGCCGGGCGCCGGGTGGCAGCTCGACGCGCTGCCGGCCCTGCTCGGCGCCGAGGACGACCCGACCACCTTCGTGGCCCTGCACCCGATCGTCCGGGACGCCGAACGCCGGTTCGCGGGCCTGCGGATGCCGCGTACGACGCTGGTCCTGGCCGCGCTGGTGCCCTCGATCCTGGAGCAGAAGGTCACCACGATCGAGGCCCGGCGGGCCTTTCGGCTGCTGCTGGGCAAGTACGGCGAGACGCCGCCCGGGCCCGCGCCGGCCGGCCTGCGGGTGGTGCCCGACGCCCGTACCTGGGCGATGATCCCGTCCTGGGACTGGGCCCGCGCGGGCGTCGACGGGCGCCGCTCGCGCACCGTGATCGAGGCGACCCGGGTGGCCGGACGACTGGAGGCGACCACGGGCGTCGCGCATCCCGAGGCCGCGCGACTGATGCGCCTGGTGCCCGGGATCGGGGTGTGGACGGCGGCCGAGACGATGCAGCGTTCGCACGGCGATCCGGACGCGCTGTCGGTGGGCGACCTGCACCTGCCGAAGACGATCGGCTTCGCGCTGGCCGGGCACGCGGTCGACGACGCGGGCATGCTCGAGCTGCTCGCGGGCTATGCGGGCAACCGGCATCGGGCCGCGTTGTTGATCCGGATGTCGGGGGTGAAGGTGCCGCGGCGGGCACCGCGCTACGCACCGCGCCCGCACTTCGTCGGCAAGGCGTTGTGAGGATCGGCGTTGTGCAGATCGGTCGATGCCGGGCCCGGGCAATGCGAGCGTGGTGCGCCACGTTTGTCCCAGGGGGCCTCGGGCAGCCGTTCGGGTGAAGGACCCGGCTGTGTAGCACCGCAGCGGGAACCGACACCGAGAACGAGGAGGAAGTGCTCGTGACGACCGTCCAGCACTCGATCGACGTGGACGTGCCGGTCCGCACCGCGTACAACCAGTGGACCCAGTTCAGGGAGTTCCCGCAGTTCATGAGCGGGGTCGAGCGGATCGACCAGATCGACCCGACGCACACCCACTGGGTGACCCGAATCGCCGGGGTGACCCGGGAGTTCGACGCCGAGATCACCGAACAGCGACCCGACGAGCGGGTCGCGTGGAAGACCCTGGACGGCCCGCACCAGGCCGGCGTGGTCACCTTCCACCGGCTCGACGACGTGCATACCCGGGTGATGCTCCAGATGGAGTTCGACCCCGACGGCCTGATCGAGACGGTCGGGGACAAGCTCGGCTTCGTGCGTGGCCGCACCAAGGGCGACCTCGAACACTTCAAGGTGTTCGTGGAGAAGCAAGGCCACGAGACCGGAGCCTGGCGCGGAGAGGTGGCGCCGCCCGGCAGCCTCGGCTCTCCCGACGGGCCGCGCACCTCGCCCCCGCCCTATGACAGCCCCGGCATGTCGCCGACCCCCGGGCGTACCGGAGCCCCCGGCGGCGGGCACATTCCGCCGCCGCGCCCGCAGGCCCCGCCGACCATCGGTGGAGCCTCGGCCGGGAGTCACTGACACGGCGTGAAGCCCCCGGACATCGGCCGGACATCGCTCCCGACTCCACGTCGGTGGCGATGTGGGCCCGCCGAATCCGGGCCGGCAGCGCCGGGCGGCAGAGACCGTGCGGAAGGGGTGGGCCCGCCATCGACGATGGCGGGCCCACCCCTTTTGGTTGGCTTCCTCGGGTCTTCGGGTCTTTTCCGGGTGGCTTCCTCGGGTCTTTTCGGACGGGCGCCGCTCAGCGCACCACGATCACGTCTTCCGCCGAGCGGGCCGGGCGCTCCCGGGGCGATTCGGCCGGGCGGCCCACCGCGACGGCGCCCATCGGGTCCCAGTCGGTGGGCAGGGCGAGCGTCTTGCGGACCACGTCCGGGCAGAACATCGTCGAGGACACCCACGCCGACCCCAGGCCCTCCGCGGTCAGCGCGATCAGGAGGTTCTGTACGGCGGCGCCCGCCGAGACGGTGAACATCTCCCGCTCGGCGCCGGCGCGTACCGGGTCCGGGTAGGTGTGCGCGCCCTCGGTGACCAGGCACGGCACCACCAGGTACGGCGCCGCGCGCAGCACGTCGCCGCGCTTGGTCCGGCGCGCGATCCGGTCCTCGTCCAGCCCGTCCGCGCGCAGGTCGGCCACCCACGCGTCGCGCATCGCGTCGAGCAGCGCGGTCCGGGCGGCCGCGCTCTCCACAAGCACGAACCGCCACGGCACGGTGTGGTGCGGCGCCGGCGCGGTGATCGCGGCGGCGACCGCGCGGCGTATCGCGACCGGGTCGACCGGCTCGTCGGTGAACGCGCGCACCGTACGTCGCGCCGTGATCGCGCTCCGGGCGCCCTCGGCGATCGCCTCGGCCGTGCCCAGGCGGAACATGTCGTCCTGGGCGCCGCGTACCAGCGGGCGCACTCCGGCGCCGTCCGCGTCGGTGACCAGGTGGTCCAGGCCGCGCACGACCGCCACCGGAACCGCGCCCGCCTTGCCCTTGACCAACTCGGCCGCGCTCGCGAGTTCGTCCACCACCGCGGTGATGGTCACCGCGAGCTGGTTGCCGTGCGTGTCCGTCCGGCCCCGGTGGTCGTCCACCGCGTCCAGCCCCGCGACGCCGATCGCCACGTCGGTGACCCCGGTGCGCCAGGGCCGGCCGAAGGTGTCCGAGACGACGACGCCCACGCGTACGCCGGTTCGCTCGGCCAGCGCCGCACGCAGCCGGCGCGCCGACGCGTCCGAGTCCTCCGGGAGCAACAGCAGCGTGCCGGGCTCGGTGTTGGAGGCGTCCACACCCGCCGCCGCCATCACGAAACCGTGCCTGGTCTGCACGATCCGGGTATCGCCCCGGCGGGCGACCACGCGCACCGCCTCGGCGTCGATCACCTTCTGCCGATCGACCCCGCGCAGCAGCCGGCCCTCGGCCTTGCTGAGGATCTTCGAGGTGACCACGAGTACGTCGCCGTCGAGCAGGCCGGGTCCGTCCGGCCCCGCCGCCGCGTCCGCGATCAGCCGGGCCAGGTCGGCGCCTTCGCCGATCTCGGGCAGGCCGGCCAGCCCGAATACCGAGTAGCCGCGCGGCGGGGCGCCCATCAGCGCACCTCGTCCGCGAGCGCGAGCGCGGCGCGGGCCATCTCGGCGGTGGCCTCGACGTCGGTCATCAGCAGCGGGATCGCCCGGCACGGGATGCCGGCCGCCTCGACGGCGAGCACCGCGTCCGCGTCCGCGGTGTCCACCAGCCAGCCGTCCAGCAGGCCGGGCCCGTAGTGCTGCGCGACGGCGGCCGCCGTCGTCTCGACCCCGACCGCCTCCAGGACCCGGTCGGCCATCCCGCGCACCGGCGCGCCGCCGATGATCGGGGACAGCCCGATCACCGGTGCCTCGGCGGCCACCAGCGCTTCCCGGATGCCGGGCACGCCCAGGATGGTGCCGATGCTGACCACGGGATTGGACGGCGGGAACAGGATCAGGTCGGCCTCGGCGATCGCCTCCAGCACGCCGGGCGCGGGCTTGGCGGTCTCGATCCCGACCGGCACGATCGCGTGTGCGGTCGGCGCGGCGCGCAGCCGCACCCAGTACTCCTGGAAGTGGATCGCCTTGCGGGTCCCGGGCTTGTCCGCGTCGTCGACCACGACGTGCGTCTCCACCCGGTCGTCGCTCATCGGCACGAGCCGGACGCCGGGCTGCCACCGCGCGCACAGCGCCTCGGTGACCGCCGACAGCGGGTAGCCGGCGGCGAGCATCTGGGTCCGCACGATGTGCGTCGCGTAGTCCCGGTCGCCGAGCCCGAACCAGGTCGGTTCGACGCCGTACGCGGCCATCTCCTCGCGAACGCTCCAGGACTCGTCCCGGCGGCCCCAGCCCTGCTCCTCGTTGATGCCGTCGCCGAGCGTGTACATGACGGTGTCGAGGTCCGGGCACACCTTGAGCCCGAACAGGTGGATGTCGTCCCCGGTGTTGCCGACGACGGTGATCTCCGCTTCCGGAACGGCCGCCTTGAGACCCCGCAAGAACCGGGCCCCACCGATGCCGCCGGCAAGTACAACGATGCGCATGCGCCCAGTCTCGCAGGCCGTCCCTCGGCCGACTTCGCCGCCGGGTTGTGAGGCGCCACTTTTTGCGGGGCGGAGGGGGAGGGTGGCGGGGTGGTGGGGTTGTGGGGTTGTGGGGTGACCCGTCCGGGTTGTCGGGTCGGATGGGTCGGTGGGTCGGACGGGTCGGATGGGTCGGTGGGTCGGACGCCGGGACGCCGGGACGCCGGGGCCTGGGGTGGGGGCGGGGCGCGGAGTGCGGGCCGACTCACTCGTGTCGTGCCGCGGGGGCGACGCGCCTGGGAGTCGCGAGCCTGGCGGGTTGAGGGGTGCGGGGGCGCGGGGTGGTGGGTTGTGTCGGCGAAATCGCGGGGGTGGTGGGCCGACCCACCCGTGCGCCGGCTCGGACGGCCGGTAGGCCTGGGTCGTGGGGGCGGTTTGAGTTGGCGGGGGTGTGGGGTGCGTGTGCGGGTGCGGGCCGATGCACCTGTGTCGTGCCGCAGGGAGTCGACGCGCCTGGGTCGTGAGCGCGGCGAGTTGAAGGTCGCGGCGCGGCGGGGTGGGGCACCAGGGTCGCCATCGCAGGCGATGGACGCGCCTGGGTCGCGGGGTGGTGGGTCGTGTCGGCGAAATCGCGGGGGTGTGGGGTGCGGGTCGAACCACCTGTGTCGTCGGCGCGGGGGCAAGGCGCCGGGGTCGCAGGGGTGACGGATCGACGCACGCGTGTCGCCATCACGGGCAGGCGACGCACCGGGGTCGCGGGAGTGGTGGGTCGAGTCGGCGGGGGCGCGGGGTGCGGGGTGTGGGCTGACCCACCTGTGTCGTTGCCGCAGGAGGCGATGCGCCGGGGGCGGGGGCGGCGGGGTGTGGGGCGCCTGGGTCGCGGCGGTGGCGGGTCGAGTTGGCGGGGGTGCGGGGTGCGGGTCGACCTATCTGTGTCGTTGCTGTGGGGAGGTGGGGTGTCTGGGTCGTGGGGGTGGCGAGAGGGGGTGG